>CAJGCD010000007.1 GCA_904501715.1 uncultured Clostridia bacterium | reverse complement strand
CAGGATAAAGAATATCGGTTCATGTGGTTAACAATTGTTTTAAGTTTTGCTTTTTATATTCCTGTTGTTTTATGGGCAGATTCAGTGCCTGCAATTGGATTCTTAATGATGCCTAAAACATGTGCTTATGTGTGGACAGTTTTAATAGGGTTTATATCTATGCGAAAGAGTCTTAGATAAAATAAATATTATTTCTGTGTCATACCACAAAATAATAAAAATGTAAAAAGGACGGCTCTTTTCTTTACAAATTGAACCATCCTATAAAACACAAAAAGCTCTGCAGTAGCAGAGCTTTTTGTGTATCGAAATACATCTGAACTTTGGAGAATTGCAGAGCAATTCTCGGCGTGCGGCAAGAGTTGTTCGTACCGCACGATATGCCGCACCGATTATCTCTTGGAGTTTTAAGAACACCGTTTGATATCGTGAATATCGTGAGTATCGTTTGATAAAGTGTTGCACCAAATTTGCACCAAAATCACACCAACATTCAACGCTGTTCTGGTCGATAAATTCTTATTTATCGGTGAGTTAATTATATCATACAAGCCACTAAAAGTAAAGAGGATTTTGTAAACATTACATACGGCACGATTAGCCGACCTTTCACCAAAAGGTCGGCTTTTTCTATGCCAATTTATATGTAAGAAGGAGTGATAAAGTTTGATGTTAAAAGTCAAGAAACGGTATGCACCGTTCCTATAAGTCTGATCGACGATTTTGCCGAGCACCCTTTTCAAGTGAGGGATGACGAGGATGCACACTTAGATTATAACTCCAAACTCAACTCCGCCGAAGCTATGGTGACGGGAATGAGGGCGGCTCTGACCACGGTTTCGTAAGTCAAAAAAGGGCGAAAAAAATGAGCCTGCAAATTGACTTTGCAGGCTCGGTGTGGCGGAGAGAGAGGGATTCGAACCCTCGTGTGCTTGCGCACAAACTGATTTCGAGTCAGCCCCGTTATGACCACTTCGATATCTCTCCATATTGATTTTTATCTGCTCCTTTTGGAGCAACGCTGATATTATATCACACAAAATAAAAAAATGCAATAGCTTTTTTCAGTTTTGTTATAATTTTATAATAAATTTCTTAAGGGAATAGCTCCCATGGCAGGGAGCTATTCCTAAGTGGTATCAAGGAATGGCATCCCATCTGACGCCTTCCCATGTTTCAAAATCGCTGAAGGTTATGCATTCCTCCTCATGGATATAATGCTCAATACCTTTCTTAAACAGGATTTTATTAAATCCTACGTCTTTAGTTCCTATATATACAAGCCCTCTTTCCTTATATCCTACATCTTGTCCCCAAAAGTGATTTCTGCAAACGGGCCAAAATACGATAGATGGTTCGATATATTGGTATATGAAATTTCCTCCGGTGTTTCCGTAACCATGGTGCGCAACCTGCAATATGTCAGCCTTAAGCTCGGTATTATAAACGGGGTCAAGAACGTCACGGTGAGCACAGAAGCTGGAGTCTCCAAGATAAAGAGCGGTCTTTCCCATAAAATCTATTTTGGTTACTACCGACGTATCATTATGCTCGGGGAGCGTGGTGATATATTTTTCGGTAGCTACGTTCTTAGCGCAGAGAATCAAGTCCTGAGAGGAATATACAGTCATAGTCAAATTACGGATAAAGAACTTCTGACCGGGGTGCGCTTTTATGCGTTCCTTGGGCGCCCAAAGCTTTGCAGCGGCTTCAAATCGTCTTGCGTAATCAATTAAATGGGTGGAACCCTTGGTATGAGAGAGTAATTCTATATCGCAGGGCTCGTTATATATAAGCTTTTCAATGGTAATTCTATTGCGGATGCTTTCGTCGTTAGCCATATCCATAAATCCGCCGAAGTGGTCCTCGTGAATATGAGTAATAAGCCATCCCGCAATCCTGATATTATTGATGTCATCAGCAAATTTTTCCAGAACAGCCATTATATACGCAGCCGATGATATGGAGTTCCATTCGACCTTCCAATATCCGCCGTCGATAATAAAGAAGCTGCCGTCAGCAAGCTTATAAATATAACCCATTCTTCCTGGCCAACCTACCGCGGCATCTGAAAGGAGAGTGAGGGAATTATCACCAAGGTCCTCGTAAACATTCTCCTCGGCAAGTCCGGGAAGAGAAAAGATTTCCCTATCGTCGGTTATAACTCTGGTTTCCTTGAAAGCATCAATGTACATAACGTTTACTATCAGATCACCGTTAGTATAGGTTGCGTAGAGATTGTTGCCAATCTTGTTATCCGTGTAAAATACAAATCCATTTTCTTCAAGTATTTTTAAATATGCCGAATATTCTTCAGGGGAGGTTTCCTTTGCGATACTCATAAAGGAGCCTTCGCCGAGATCGATATTTCTGAAGTAGAAATCTGTAACGTAGTTTGGAATTTTCATAACCTTAATAGCCTTTCATTTTAATTTGGTACAGCATCCCAGCGCACACCCTCCCAGGTTTCAAAATCGCTGAAGGTAATGCAATCTCCGCCGTGGTAATAATGCTTGATGCCTTCCTTAAACAAATATTCAACGTTAAAGCCTACGCTGCTAACACCCGAATATGCCGAACCTTTTTCATAATATATCGAGCCGTCGTGATTGAGCCCATCGTAGTGCTGCTTGCATACGGGCCAGAATACCATTGACGGAGTAATATGCTTATATACGTTACCCGCGCTTGTATCTCTGTAGCCGTGGTGCGCTACTTGAACTATATCAGCTTGAAGGGAAGTGTTATATACAGGGTCAAGGACACTTTTGTTAGCCTGAGCGGAGCTGTCTGCAAGATAAAGAGCTGTTTTGCCCATAAACTCAACCTTGCTTACAATGGAGGTGTTGTTGTGTACTTTTATTGATTTGTATACAAGTTTAGGATTTGAGGAAGTAAGGGGAGTACCCAGCATAAGATCCTGGGAATGATAAATAGTAAGTTTAAGATTTCTGATGTGGAATACCTGTCCCGGGTGCGCCTTTATTATCGCGTCGGGCGACCAGCGTATGATCGCGTTTTCAAGCTTTTCACCCCATTTGGTCATGGTCGTAGTGCCGTTTGAATTAAGGTCCTGCTCGGAGAGATCGGCTTCGCAGGGCATATTATATATTACCTTTTCTATGTGAATACGTTCCTTTATTTCCGTGTTTGAGGACATATCCAGGAAACCGCCGAGGTGGTCGGAGTGCACGTGAGATATGAGCCAAGCTGCTATGGTGATATTATTGGGGTCATCAGCGTATTTTTCAAGCACGGACATAATGTAAGGCTCTGAGGAATTGCCGCCGTCTCCTGATTTTGTATATCCACCATCTATAATAAAGAAGCTTCCATCAGCCAACTTGTAAATATACCCCATTCTTCCCGGCCAGCCTACCGCGTCATCAGAGAGCAACGTAAGGGAGCAATCTGAAGTTTCCTCATACACGTTTTCTTTCTCAAGTCCCGGAAGAGCAAATACCGTCCTATCATCTATTATGACTCTTGTCTGCTTAAAAGCGTTTATGTACATAACGTTTAAGATGTGAGTGTCATTTATATAAGTAGCATATAAATTATCTCCTATCTCGTTATCGGCGTAAAAGCTGTAGCCGTCTGCCTCAAGGGCATTGAGGTAATCATTGTATTCGGTTTTATTGGTCTCTATGGCAATATGCATTTCGGATTGTTGACCTAAGGGCATATTCGGAATTTCAAAATCATCATCGCCATATTTGGGGAGCACCGCGGGATTTTTAGGTCTTTCCTCGTCATACGTCTTAGCAGGGATAGTAGCTTTTTGTGCCGTCGTCTTTTTCGTTGATGATTGACTTGTGCTTTCGCTTGAGGGTTCCTCAGGCTCTGCGTTACAGCCAATCAGGAAAGAGAAGAGAAGACATAGAGTAATAATAAGAGCTAAAGTTCTAAGCGTCTTCATAAAAAACTCCTTAAAAATTTACTGATAACATTGTATCATAAACACATATTTATGTCAACCAAAAGTGTCATTATTTTGCAAAAAAACAGCACCCGCTGAGCGGGTGCTGTAAGATATTGATTACTTAACGTAGTCTACCATCTTGAAGGAGTTCAGGTTCTTAAAGTCGGTAATAACAGCACAGGTGTTATCCTTCAGATATACCTGAGTTACGCCCTCTTTGTCAAGGTACTGCTTGTTAGTGTAAGAAGTGCCGCTAAACTTGACATCCCACACACCACCGTAGGGGGTATTATTGACTTTATCTTCGGAGTAGATCGATCCATCGATGTTTTTACCGTCAAAGTGTTGTTTACAGTCAGGCCACAAAACCATCTTGAGATCAGAAGTCAAGTGCTTGTATACGTGGTATGCAGCTGTGTCGCTGTAGCCGTGATGAGCGACCTGAAGGATGTCGCAATCAAGATTATTTCTGTACAGGGGGTTGTTAACAAGTTTGTTTGCGAGCACGTGGGTATCACCAAGATAAAGTGCCTTTGTGCCTTGGTACTCGACTACGGAGAGAATAGAGGTATTGTTGTGCCAGTCAATGCTTTCGAGATTATTACCTGTATTAACGTTAGTAGAATAAAGAAGGTTATCCTGAGAGGTATATATAGTCATCGTAAGGTCTCTGAAAAAGAACTTCTGACCCGCATGAGCCTTTATGAGACGAAGGGGAGTATTGGTGTTCTTTTGCTGTTCCTGGAATACGCCAACCGCTTTATCAAAAAGTCTCATCCACTTTAAAAGCCTTTCAGGATTGTCATCCTGTCCAAGAACCTCTTCATCACTGGGCATATTGTATATTATCTGCTCGATTGTAACTATATCCTTGTACTTAGCCTGCGTAGAAATATCGAGAAAAGCTCCGATATGGTCAGAGTGGATATGAGTAAAGAGCCATCCTGCAACTACTATGTTGTTGGGGTCGGGAGCGTGAGCCTTCATAACCTCCATCACTGTATGGGACATAGAAGTCTTTGAGGTGGGCTTGGGCGAATCGGGATTGCTGCCTGCGCCCCAATATCCGCCGTCGATGATAAAGAAGCTTCCGTCAGCGAGCTGATAGAGGTAACCCATTCTTCCGGGCCAAGAAATAGCATCATCGGATAGCATGATGAGCTTAGGTTCTACAGTGCTGTCTGCAGTGTA
Source organism: uncultured Clostridia bacterium (assembly GCA_904501715.1). GTDB lineage: Bacteria > Bacillota > Clostridia > Oscillospirales > CAG-272 > HGM12713. The sequence goes on along the minus strand of CAJGCD010000007.1, from coordinate 29,520 downwards.
CACGTTATCCTCTTTGAGCAGGGGAAGACTGAACATGGAGGGGTCATCTTCGATTACTCTTACCTCATTATGGTCAACGGAGGTAACCGTAGGATAATCAGAATCTCTTTCGTCATAGTCGTACACAAGGAACATTACGTTAACTATCTGTTTTTTTGAAATGTAGGTGTAAAACTCGTTGTCACCTATCTTGTTAGATGTGTATAGAACCAATCCGTCAGCCTCAAGATTAGCCTTAAACTCCTTGAATTCTTCGGGTGTAGTTTTCTTTACGATGTTCATATATGAACCCTGACCAAGGTCTATATACTTTTCATCAAACCTCTTGCCGTTATAATTTTTGATATTTACACTTTCTGCCAGCTTAGAAGTGTCAACATTGGGTGTGGAGGGCTGCTGGTTGTTATTTTCACCGTCGTTTTCCGTGTTGTTATCTCCCGAGTTTGAGTTGTTGCTTGAGCTCGAGGACGCGGTGGTTCCGCTGGTCGTTCCTGATGTGCTTGTGTCGAGATTTTCTTCCCGGTTACAAGCCAGAAGAAGTGTAGCGAACGTACACAACACCAAGATCAACGCGATAAATCTTAATGTTTTCATAATCTTTCTCATTTAAATAAAAATTTGAATATAAAACTACAAATATATTTTACCATACGAATGCCTTTGATAAATATTTGAGAAAATTTCAAAAAGCTCTTGACTTTGCATGAAAAAAATAGTATTATTTTAGTGTATTTTTTAAAAAGCAAGAATGGAGAATTTCACTAAATATGAAAAGCAAAAAAACGCTTGAAACGGTTGAGCTTGCGTTGCTTGTAGCACTGGTAGTGGTCCTACAGCTTGTCAGCGCTGTAATTCCACCAATAGGTGGCGTTTCCATTACCTTAACTTTAGTTCCTGTCGTGGTAGGGGCAATACTGTTTGGTATCAAGGGAGGAGCTATCCTCGGCTTTTTCTTTGGACTTATCGTTTTGATAAATTGTATAACCGGACTCGATATGGGCGGCTATATTCTTTGGATCGCCAACCCGTTTTTAACTGCAGCTATATGCTTTATAAAAGGTATCTCTGCAGGAATTGTTCCTGCGTGTCTCTACCGTGTTTTCAAAGGAAAGAAATCTGATGCTTCTGCTTCCTCGGCAAAAAAATACGTTTCCGCTTTGGTTGCTGCGCTCTCGGCTCCAATAGTAAATACCGGTCTTTTTGTCTGTGGAATGTTGTTGTTTTTTATGGATACATTAAACGCATGGGCGGGTGGTACCAATCTCGTAACGTATATCATTTTTGGGCTTGCAGGACTTAACTTCTTGGTCGAGTTTTTAATAAATGTCATTCTTGCGCCTACAATATCAAGAATAGTTGATAGCGTAAAGAATTGATAAATTTCAATAAATTCGATTGTACAGTAAGGTTTTATTGAATTTATAGGGTTGACACGATCGTGTCAACCCTATATTGGCGTTTTAATCTTTTGTATTGTTATGCACTGAAAATGCATAATTATACAGCAACAAAGCTCCGTGTTCACGGACACAAATGCTTGTATTTGTGACAAACGTCAAATATTGTCCCGTGACACAATAAAAATATATTTATATTAACCATTGACAAACGCTGTCGGTGGTTGTATAATATACATGTAAATTTGAATATATATGCAAATTAGCCTAAAACGGCAAGGAGGTAACAAAAAATGGATAAAAGCAAAATCAAAAAGGTAGTTTTAGCATACTCGGGAGGACTTGATACGTCCATTATAATTCCGTGGCTTAAAGAAAACTATAACAACTGTGAGGTTATAGCCGTAAGCGGCAACGTAGGTCAGAGCGACGAGCTCGAGGGACTCGAGGAAAAGGCGCTCAAGACTGGCGCATCCAAACTTTACATTGAGGACCTTACCGAAGAATTCGTTGACGATTACGTTATCCCTACGGTAATGGCGGGCGCAAAGTACGAGGAATATCTTCTTGGAACATCCTTCGCACGTCCCGTAATCGCAAAGAGAATAGTTGAGATCGCACTTGCAGAGGGCGCAGACGCTATCTGTCACGGCTGTACGGGTAAGGGAAACGACCAGGTTCGTTTTGAGCTTACTATCAAGGCTTTCGCTCCCGATATGCCCATAATCGCTCCTTGGCGTGAGTGGAGCATAAAGTCCCGTGAGGAAGAGATTGAGTACGCAGAGGCGCACAACGTTCCTCTTAAGATAAATCGCGAGACCAATTACTCCAAGGACAAGAACCTTTGGCACCTCAGCCACGAGGGACTCGATCTTGAGGATGCGGGCAACGAGCCCTTGTATGAAAAGCCCGGTTTCCTTGAAATGGGCGTTTCTCCTATAATGGCTCCCGATGCTCCTACATATATCACACTTGCTTTTGAGCAGGGTCGTCCCGTTGCGTTCAACGGAGAAAAGATGAGCGCAAAGGATATCATCCTCAATCTCAACAAGGTTGGTGGAGAAAACGGAATTGGACTTCTTGACATAGTTGAGAACCGCCTTGTAGGTATGAAGTGCCGCGGTGTGTACGAAACTCCCGGTGGAGAGATACTTTACGCCGCGCACAATTATCTTGAAACCGTTTGTCTTGACAAATATACTGCGCACAAGAAGGCGGAGCTGTCCGTAACCTTTGCCGATCTCGTTTACAACGGTCAGTGGTTTACACCTCTTCGCGAAGCACTTTCCGCATTCGTTGACAAGACCCAGGAAAATGTAACGGGAACCGTAAAGCTTAAGCTTTACAAGGGCAACATTATCAAGGCGGGCGTATGGAGCGACTATTCGCTCTACTCCGAGGAGATAGCTACCTTTGGCGAGGACAACGTTTACAATCAAGCGGATTCCGCAGGATTTATAAACCTCTTTGGACTTCCCATAAAGGTTCAGGCTCAGGTAAACGCTAAGAATAAAAAGAACTAACTTTTAAGGAGAATTTTTGCCTGCCGTATTTTGCGGCGGGCAAAAAGTGTTAAATAAGAATGGAAAAAATGTGGGCAGGAAGGTTTGCGAAAAGCCTTGACAGTAAAGCAGATGACTTTAATTCTTCAATACGTTTTGACTGTAAAATGTACAAGCAGGATATTTTAGGTTCAATTGCGCACGCAAAAATGCTTGAAAAGCAAAGCATTATCAGTGCGGAGGACTGTGAAAAAATAATAAGCGGTCTTACCGAAATCCTTGAAGACCTTAACAACGGAAATCTGGATTTTGATATGTCCTGCGAGGATATACATATGTTCGTAGAAGCGGAGCTCACAAAGCGTATAGGAGAGGCAGGAAAGCGTCTTCATACCGCAAGAAGCCGCAACGACCAGGTAGCACTTGATATAAGGATGTATCTCAGGGACAGATCTGAGGACATAATCGGTCTTCTCAGAGAGCTTATAGGTGCCATAACCGATAAGGCGGAAGAAGGAAAAGCCGCAATCGTTCCCGGATACACTCATCTTCAAAGAGCTCAGCCCATTACCTTTGGTCATCACCTTATGGCATATGCCCAGATGTTTTTGCGTGATATATCAAGAATAAAAGATGCCGTTGCAAGAATGAATTATTCCCCTATCGGTTCGTGCGCGCTTGCGGGAACTACCTATAAAACCGACCGTTTTTTTGAAGCTGAGCAGTTGGGATTTAGCGGAATAACCCAGAATAGCATAGACGGTGTTTCGGATAGAGATTTTTGTGTTGAGCTTATGAGCGCTTTTTCACTCATAATGATGCACCTTTCCAGATTTTCAGAGGAAATAATACTTTGGTCCAGCTGGGAATTCAAATTTGTAGAGCTTGACGATGCTTATACAACGGGCTCGTCTATAATGCCTCAAAAGAAAAACTCGGATATGGCAGAGCTTGTGCGCGGAAAAACAGGACGTGTTTACGGCGACCTTTTCGCTTTACTCACAACACTCAAAGGACTTCCTTTGGCATATAACAAAGATATGCAAGAGGACAAAGAGGCTATTTTCGATTCACTCGAAACGGTAGAAATGTGCCTTGATATCTTCGCTCCTATGATACGTACAATGAAGCTTATACCCTCAAATATGTACAAAGCAGCGCAGGAAGGTTTTATAAACGCAACCGACTTGGCAGACTATCTCACAAAGAAGGGACTTCCTTTCCGTTCGGCATACAAGATAGTAGGTCAGATAGTTGCAGAGTGCATAGACAAAAAAACCGTGCTTGACAGCTTAACGCTTGAGAAATACAAAAAGCATTCTGACATATTTGAAGAAGACCTTTATTCGGAAATATCCTTAGAGGCGTGTGTTGAAAAGAGGATATCCGAGGGCGGAACGTCGGTAGCTTCCGTAGAAAAGCAGATAGCTTTGGTTCGAAAGGAGCTTGAAATATGAAGAAGATTTTTATTGACGGAAAAGCGGGAACAACGGGGCTTCGTATCTATGAAAGATTGGAAGCAAGAAAAGATGTAGAAATTCTGCTTTTGTCTGAAGAAGAAAGAAAAGACCCCGAAGCAAGAAAGAAAGCGCTTAACAGCTGCGATATCGCATTTTTATGTCTGCCTGACGATGCCGCGAGAGAATCTGTATCTATGATAGAAAATGAAAATGTAGTAGTCATAGATACTTCCACCGCTCACCGAACACTCGAGGGATGGTGTTACGGTTTTCCTGAGCTGTCGGCAGATATCAATGACAAATTAAAGACATCCAAGAGAATAGCCGTTCCCGGATGCCATGCCAGCGGGTTTATAGCATTGGTAAAGCCTTTGATTGACAGTGGCTATATCAGTGCAGAGGAGCTTTTGACCTGCCACTCCATAACAGGATACAGCGGTGGCGGAAAAAAGATGATAGCCGATTACGAGAGCGATGACAGAGATGAATTACTGGACGCTCCGAGACAGTACGGCATAACTCAGCAGCATAAGCATCTCAAAGAAATGCAGGCTATAACGGGCTTGAATAACGCTCCTGTCTTCTGTCCTATCGTGTCTGATTTTTACAGCGGAATGATGGTTACAGTGCCGATATTTTCCGCTCAACTTACAGCAGGGAAGACAGCTGAGGATATCAAAAAGCTTTACTCTGAAAAGTACACCTCAGAGATAGTAAAATATGTCGAGGCTTGTGATGACGGAGGACTGATTTCCGCAGCAAAATTAAAGACGAAGGACTCTATGACCATTACAGTAGCAGGTAACGACGAGCGCATATTACTTATTGCCGTATATGACAATCTGGGCAAAGGCGCTTCGGGTGCTGCTGTGGAATGTATGAACATAGTTCTTGGCGCTGACAAAACATGCGCTTTGGATATTTAAAATAATGGAGAATTTTATGTTAAAAGAAATCAAAGGCGGAGTATGCGCCCCCAAAGGCTTTAGTGCAAACGGAGTTCTTTGCGGTATTCGTAAAAACAGAACCAAAAGAGATCTTGCGGTAATCTTTAGTGAAGTTCAAGCTTCAGCCGCAGCGGTTTATACCAAAAATCTTGTTAAAGGAGCACCTTTAACCGTTACAAAAAACAATATCTCCGACGGCAAAGCGCAGGCGGTTATTTGTAATAGCGGAAACGCAAATACGTGTAATGCCAACGGAATAGAGATAGCTGAACAAATGTGTGAGCTTCTCGCTAATAAAGCTGGGATATCCCAAAAAGATGTTATTGTGGCATCAACGGGCGTAATAGGTCAACCCTTGGATATCTCTCCCATAGCAAACAAAATAGGTGATTTGGTTGACGGATTAGGTAACAACAGCGCTCTCGCTTGCGAGGCGATTATGACTACCGACACCAAGCCTAAGGAAATAGCTTTTGAATTTGAGATTGGCGGAACAAAGTGTAAAATCGGCGGCATTGCAAAGGGAAGCGGTATGATTCATCCCAACATGGCCACTATGCTTGTTTTTGTCACCACAGACTGTGCCATAAGCTCGGAGATGCTTCAAAAAGCCCTCAAAACAGATGTAGAAACATCCTTTAATATGGTAAGCGTTGACGGGGATACCTCAACAAACGATATGGTATCTATACTTGCCAACGGAATGGCAGGAAATAAAGAAATAGCTTCCGAGGGAGCTGAATTTATCGCTTTCTGCGAGGCTTTACACGGAGTTACTTCCTATTTGTGCAAAATGATCGCAGGTGACGGTGAGGGCGCCACTAAGCTTCTTGAGTGTTGTGTAAACGGAGCTGTTGATGAACTCAACGCGAGAATAATTGCTAAATCGGTAATATGCTCTTCGCTTTTCAAGGCGGCAATGTTTGGTGCTGACGCAAACTGGGGCAGAGTACTCTGCGCTATCGGATATAGCGGCGCCAATGTAGATGTAAGCGCGGTTGACGTTTCGTTTAAATCTAACAAGGGAACAATCCACGTTTGCAAAAACGGTGCGGGAATTCCTTTTTCTGAAGAGCTTGCCAAGGAGATATTACTCGAAAAAGAAATACAGATACTCATTAAGGTAGGAGACGGTGTCGGTACTGCCGTGGCGTGGGGCTGTGATCTTACCTACGATTACGTAAAGATAAACGGCGATTATCGCACTTAATGCAAGGAGGATATTATGGAATTAAGCAATGCTCAAAGAGCTAACGTACTTATTCAGGCACTCCCTTATATTCAAAAATATTACAATAAAATAATCGTTGTAAAATACGGCGGAAACGCTATGATAAACGAGGAGCTCAAGGAAGCCGTGATGGGCGATATCGTACTCCTTTCACTTATTGGAATAAAGGTAGTTCTCGTTCACGGAGGCGGTCCCGAAATTACAGATATGCTCCAGAAGGTTGGCAAAAAAAGCGAGTTTGTAGACGGTCTTCGTGTGACAGACAAGGAAACCGTGGAAATAGTGCAGATGGTTCTTGCGGGAAAGGTAAACAAGAATCTCGTAAATCTCCTCCAGAGCAAGGGCGGAAAGGCTATTGGTCTTTGCGGAATTGACGGAAATATGATAAAGGCTGAGCCTAAGAAGAAGGAGCTTGGCTACGTTGGTGAGATAACCGACGTAAACGTTGAACCAATACTCGACGTGCTTGAAAAGGGATATATCCCCGTTATATCGACCATTGGATACGACGAGGATGGAAATAGCTACAATATCAACGCGGACACCGCGGCAGCAAAGATTGCGGGTCAGCTTAAGTGTGAAAGCCTTATATCTATGACAGATATAGCGGGTATTCTTCGTGACAAGGACGATCCTTCTACGCTTATTCCAAAGATATACGTAAGCGAAGCGCCTCAGCTTATTTCGGAGGGCATTATTTCAGGCGGAATGATACCCAAGATAGAATGCTGTATTGAAGCTATCAGACGCGGAGTAAAAAAGGTGTTCGTCATTGACGGACGTATTCCTCACGCAATACTTATAGAAACTCTTACCGATGAAGGAATCGGTACTATGTTTGTAACCGGAGATAATTATAATGACTATCAAAGAGATCGATAATCAATATATAGCAAATACATATGCAAGATTTCCTGTCTGCCTTACTCATGGTAAGGGATCTCTCGTTTATGATGAAAACGGAAAAGAATATATAGATCTTAGCACGGGAATCGCAGTCAATACCTTTGGATATGCTGACGAAGAATGGGTAACCGCCGTACAACAGCAGCTTTCTGTAATACAGCATACTTCCAATCTTTATTACAGTGAACCATGCGCTAAGCTTGCCCAGATGCTCTGTGAAAGAACGAATATGAAAAAGGTGTTTTTCTCAAACTCAGGCGCTGAGGCAAATGAATGTGCCATAAAGGTTGCCAGAAAGTACGGGGAGAACAATAAGGGCGCAGATTATACGACAATCATAACTCTAAAAAACAGCTTTCACGGAAGAACGCTTACTACACTCGCCGCAACTGGGCAGGATGTATTTCATAAGGATTTTCTACCCTTGACCGAGGGCTTCGTATATGCCACGGCTAATGATATTGACAGTGTAAAAGAGCTTCTTAAAGAAAACAAATGCTGTGCCGTTATGTTTGAGGTGGTCCAAGGCGAAGGTGGAGTTCTTCCGCTCGACAAGGATTTCGTCTTAGCTCTCGCAGAGCTCGCAAAGAAAGAGGATATCCTGCTCATTGTGGACGAGGTACAAACAGGCAACGGACGTACAGGAGAGCTTTACGGATATATGAATTACGGCATTACTCCTGACATCATAAGCACAGCAAAGGGATTGGCGGGCGGACTTCCTATGGGAGCTACCATACTTGGAGAAAAGGTACAAAACATTCTCGGTGCGGGAATGCACGGCTCCACCTTTGGTGGAAACCCGGTGTGCGCAGCAGGAGCTTTGAATATCATCTCAAGAATAGATGATAAGCTTTTAGCAGGTGTAACGGAACGAAGCGAATTTATATTTTCGTCATTTAAGAATTCAAAGGGCGTTATAAGCGTGAGCGGTATGGGACTTATGATAGGTATTGAAACTGTACGCCCCACGGGAGATATCATCAATGAATGTATTAAAAATGGTGTTCTCGTAATCAAAGCAAAAAATAAAATCAGACTTTTGCCCGCGCTTAATATTGATATGAATTTGTTAGAAAAAGCAATAAATGTAATTTTGGAGGCTTGTGCAAAATGAAACATCTTTTAAAGCTTATGGACCTTTCTCAGCAGGAGATAATCGAAATACTAAATCTCGCTGACCAATTAAAATACGAAAAGAAAAACGGTATAGAGCATCATATATTAAAAGGAAAGACTCTTGGTCTTATATTCGAGAAATCTTCTACCAGAACACGTGTTTCCTTCGAGGTAGGTATGTATGACCTTGGCGGAAACGCTCTATTCCTCAGTTCTCGTGACCTCCAGATAGGCAGAGGAGAACCTGTTCAGGATACAGCGCGAGTTCTTTCAAGATATCTTGACGGAATTATGATTCGTACGTTTGCTCAAGAAGAGGTCGAGGATCTCGCAAAATACGGAAGTATACCGATAATAAACGGACTTACCGATTATTGCCATCCTTGTCAGGTTCTCGCAGACCTTATGACAATAAGAGAGCATAAAGGCATACTTGCAGGTAAGAAGCTCTGCTACATAGGTGACGGAAATAACATGACAAACTCACTGATAGTAGGAGGCATAAAAATGGGTATGACCGTATCCGTGGCATGTCCTAAGGGATATGAGCCTGATGCGGAGCTTATGAAATGGGCTAATGAGAATGGCACGTTTATTTGTACGGACAATGTATTTGAGGCTGCCAAGGATGCTGATGTTCTTTATACAGATGTATGGGCATCAATGGGACAGGAAGCAGAGGCTGAGGCAAGAAAGAAAATATTCAAATCCTACCAGATAAACTCCGAAGTTATGGCAGTTGCACATTCGGACGCTATGGTAATGCACTGTTTACCCGCGCACAGAGGAGAAGAAATAACAGAAGACGTTCTTGAAGCTCACGCAAACGAAATATTTGATGAAGCAGAGAACAGACTTCACGCACAAAAGGCTGTCCTTGTAAAATGCATGGCAAAATGAAAATAAAGAAGCACCGCAAAGACGGTGCTTCTTTATCAGCTTCTCAGTCTGTAAAGGGAAGGCCTGAAGAGAGAGAATTCCTTCTTTCTTGGACTAATGTTGTTGATTACGAATAATCGCAAATAAAAAATTTCAAGTTAAAACTTGGCATTTTTTTATTTTCATTTTTCACCATAACCGTAAAACTATACAATGTTTATTGAGCAAATAACTAATGCAAAATATATTTGGGAGGTGAATTTATGAAAAAAATTATACTAATTTTAACGGCTTGTATTTGTATCATCTCTCTGTGTCCGATAAGCGTTTTTGCTGAATCTTTTAGCTGGTACTGCACTCGAAACAAAGAACACAAGCAACCTATTGCAGACTCAAATATGAGATTTGTCGAAAATTATAACGGCTATTATATTGACCACAAGCACTCAGATAGCAGCGAGAGTAAGGTTATCTACCTTACCTTTGACGCAGGATATGAAAACGGAAATATTGAAAAAATTTTAAATGTTTTGAAAGAAGAAAACGTAAAAGCCGCGTTCTTTGTTCTGAGCAACCTTTTAGAAAAAAATCCTGAGCTGATACAGCGAATGGAAAAAGAGGGACACACCGTATGCAATCACACAAGCAAACATCCCGATATAACGAAATTTAAAAGCATCGAGGAATTGAAGTCGGAATTAGCTACTCTTGAAAAGCTCTATTTTGAAATAACGGGAAAGCCTATGGCAAAATATTTCAGACCTCCTGAAGGAAAATTCAATGAGCAAAGCATGATATATTTAAATGAACTTGGTTATAAAACAATTTTCTGGAGCTTTGCTTACGCTGATTGGGACAACAATGCACAAATGTCAGAGGAAGCCGCCAAGAAAAAAATATTTGATAACATTCACAACGGAGAAATAATGTTACTTCATCCAACATCATCAACCAACGCTGCCATTATGAAGGATATCATCCGCAAAGCAAAGTCGGATGGCTATTCTTTCGGGACATTAGATGGATTAACAAAATGATAAAAAAATTATTATGTGTTGTGAGTGTACTGCTTTGCTTTTCCTTCTTTTCAAATTCTATAAGCAGCGAAGAGGCAAACAGTGTATTTTCAAAAGGCTCGGCAGCAGAAAAAAAGATTGCGCTTACCTTTGATGACGGACCGCATCCGAGATATACCAAAAAAATTTTGAGTATTCTTGAAAAATATAATATTAAAGCGACATTTTTTGTTATAGGAGTTAATATTCAAAATTATCCGCAGGAGCTTAAAAAAATATATGAGTCGGGGCATGAAATAGGAAATCATTCCTATGACCACCACAGCACGTTGGGTCTAAATAAAGAAGAACTCTGTAAAGAAATAGAAACGTGTGAGGAGCTTATTTATAACAGTATTGGAACAAAACCCACACTATTCAGACCTCCACAAGGAAAATTTGATGAAATGCTAACCCAAATAACCGCCAAAAAAGGATATTCGGTTATACTTTGGAGCATTGATACACGCGACTGGGAACACGCTTCTCCAAGCAATATAGCAGAAACGGTTATTAAAAATATAAGCGGGGGAGATATTATCTTGATGCATGACTATGTTTCAGGAAAAAACACAACGTGTGATGCTCTTGAGATTATTATACCCGCTCTTCAAGAAAAAGGCTATGAATTTGTAACGGTATCAGAGCTACTAAAAAGATAGAAAAGTCACCCCGTCACGGGGTGACTTTTCTATCAGTCCACATAATCTCCGAACATAGTTTGAAGGACGACCTGCGCATAGATTCTATGCATATAATCGTTGGGGTGGTTGGAATTAGAGCCCGCAACATCTTGATATACCTTCCGTTCGAACAGTTCAACATTCGCGGTGGTAACATCAGCAAACGCCGCATTTCCCCAAGTGTTTTTCTCAGCCTCGGCAAGATACTCAGCATAGGTAATATGATGCCTCAATAGGGTTACTCCCGCACTGTATCCCACCTCAGCATTTGGAAGGCAAGTACCTACAACTACAATACAAGCGTCAGGACATCTTTGCTCTATGGTACTTACTATTGTATTGATATTATTTATATACGTAGCAGGCTCCACAGAGGTACCGTCGTTCATGCCGTATGCTACAATAACAAGGTCAGGCGAAGCCTCACAAGCCGCATTTACTTTCGTTAAGCCTCCATTTTCACCAGCGCCCGACGCAGATCCGCTTACAGCTATATTTTTATGAGTTACGTCTACGTTATATTTCTTTTCAATAAATTTACACACCATTCTATTATATGAAGGAGAGAAGGGAGCAATATCAACCAATGAGGATGAAGACCAACCGTAGGTTATACTGTCACCCATTGAAACCACCGTAATATCTTCACCTGACTCAAGCTTTGTTATGAGCTTAGAGAATTTGGCACTCTTATCGGCAGGTACATTTACAACGCTTTCTCCCTCATGTTCATAGGTAACAGCTATGGTCCAACGGGACATTCCGGGATTGTTGGTATCAATCTCTGCACGTATATATCCCCAGCCCGAATTATCAGCGGCAGGGAACTTGGTTTTCAGCTTGTCCGCAACCGCACTGTAATTTGGGAAATGGTAATCACTGTACGACAGAACAGGAATAGAGCCTGTTCTTATAATCTCAATATTTCCATCTGATGTTATATTATAGTCAACACCTTCTTTATAGAGAGTTTTAAGATCAGCACTGCGTACAGAAACTATGCTTTTTATTGGGTAGAGCAACCGAAGCGGCTCCACAACACCATCCGCATTTTCTCTTACAAAGGATGCCTCAGCAAAGCAAACATCAGATTTCCAAATGGGATATACAAATTTTTGAAGATCATATCTAATAAGATCCAATTCATTTACTTGGTTATGATCGTCTCCGTTCACTGAATTATTCTCCTCATTATCGTTATTCGAATTATTGTTTTGGTTATTGCTGTTGTTTTCGTTATTTCCGACAGAGCTATTCTTGTTACTGGTGCCTGTACTACCTTTGGTCGTTGAAACGATAGTCGTTGTGCTCGAGGAGCCTTCGGTCTCTCCCAAAACGTTATCGCAGGCGGTCAGATTGGCGCATATAGCGGTAAAAAGGCAAACTGTTATTACAAAAACAATTATTCTTTTCATACTTATACGTCCTCTCTAAAATTATCATCAGTCGCTTCAACTGTATTTTCTTCCGATTCTTCCTCGGGATCCTTAAGGTAAAGAAATTCTTCCGTATTACTATCCTGTTCCTTTGCGTAAGGCTCTATCATATATCTATCTATGACAGGATATGCAGCGTATGCGCTCATAAAAGCAGTTGCAGCCATAATGTAAACCACAGGAAGAATTATCGGTAGAGAAATACCCGCGGGCACCAACGCAAAGATAAGAGCTAAGTGTAGTCCTACCAGAAGGAAGATGCCTAATACAGCCAAAATATTTCGCTTTATTCCCAATATAGAAAATATAAACGCATTTTTGATTATCTTAAAAGTTTTCAAATCAAATGTCACTAACAGCAGGTAGAGATAAAACCTCATAACGAAATATATTATCATTAAAGCGAGGGTCATAAAGAACATAAAGTTGGTTCCAAAAGATGTTCCCGTTTGAGCAAGAAAGAAAGAATAATCAACTCCAAGGATCACACAAATCGCGAAATCTAAAATACCGAGTAAAAAGCCTTGCTTAAAATTCCTTTTAACAGCATAAAAGAAATCCGAGAACACAAATACGGCATCTCCTCTTACTAAACCGCGAAGAACATACGTAGCTCCAACGTTTTGCCATCCCCAGGTAATTGCGTAAAATATCAACAGTGCAATAGCTATGTATATTACCGTAGGACTGAATACGGGAACACCCATCAAAAGCGAAGACATATCAAACAACGGTACTATATCGGGTATATTTGATATTTGACTCATTCCGTATAAGGGTGCAAAGGCAACATCGGTCACAGTAGGAGATGTTTCTCCTATAAGATCACCGAAAAAATACACCAGCATAGTGGATATTTCTGGAATTATGACCGCTAAAGTAACTATTAGTGGGATTACCTGTAAGAGCATCAAAATATTAAGACGCAGAAGCTGAGGGAATTTTCTGAATATTGATTTGAAGAAGAACGCAAAGGTCGGCTTCCTATTTTCCTCAACCGCTCCTTTACCGTCTCTGTTCATATCAAAAAGCTTAAATTTTTTCTTTTTATTATTCTTGTTTTCCAAAATAACGGTTACCTTTCAAGTTATTATTGCTTTCCAAGCTCATCTGCACGCTCCGTGCATGCTATCATAGCGGACTCTATGGAGCTGTCAAAATCAAATTCGTCTAACCTCAAAAGCGCCCTTTCGGTAGTTCCGCCTTTTGATGCCACTTTAGCTATAAGCTCGGAAGGGGAATCGGAAGAATTTTTCAGTAATTCGGCGGCTCCAATTACCATGTCGCATACCGCATTAAGTAAATTTTTTTCGTCAAGACCTTGGCTTTTTGCGCCTTTGCATATAGCATCAATAAACTTAAAAACATATGCGGGGGAAGATGACGTCACACCGATTATCCTATTCATTTCGCATTCGTCTATCAGAAAGGTGCTTCCCGCACAGGCGAATACCGACTCAACAAATTGCAGATCTTTTTCACATATGGAATCATTCCTGCATATTGCAGATACGCCCTTGCCAATCGTCATAGGGAGATTGGGCAATACTCGTACCACACCGGCTCCGTTCAAAGCATCTGAAACACTCTTAACCGTTACGCCCGCGCCTATGGAGATGTAAAGCTTCTTCTCATGGGAGGGAGCAGAGGATATACAATCAAGCACCTCCGCATAATTTTGAGGTTTTACCGATATTAAAATACAATCAGCATTTACAATGGCATCCTCTATGCTATCAGACACATAGAATTTAGGATTTTGTAAAAAGCTGTTGCAACAATCCTTATTCTTATCATAAAGGAATATTTTTTCAACACTTATATCAGAAAAAATTATTCCGTTTATTATAGCTCTTGCCATATTTCCTACACCGATAACGGCGAGCTTACGATTCATAAAAGCCTCCAAAATCACAATTATAGGATAATTTTAACACATATATTCTAACATAATTTAGACAGAAAGTAAAGTAATAAATAATTTTATTTATTTTTTCTTAGTATCTCAAAGGCAAAAACAGCAGTTGCCGCGGCTGTCGAAAGGGAACCGTTAAAGTCGTTTCCGTAATCAATACGGACTATGGTATCGGCGCTGTCAAGTACACTTCTGGAAATTCCTCGTTTCTCGCCACCGAGTACAACGAACAACGGTTTTTTCAAATCGGCATCAAATAGTGAAATTGAGTCTCTTATCCCCGCGCACACTATCCTGTATCCACGTTGTTTGAAAAGCTCTATGGCTTTCTCAGCGTCACTGACATACATATCGATAATCTCCGAGCTTCCCGCGGATGAGCGTGCCACCACGCCCGCTACTCCCATCCAATTTCGGGGAGTAAGAATGATTCCATCTCCGCCCGAAGCGTAAATTGAGCGCACCGCATATCCAAAATTATACGGGTCCTCCACACCTTCAAGCATATAGTATATTCCATTGTCCTTTATGCTTTCATCTGAGAGCTCTTTAATATTTCGTGCAGAGCAAAATGCTATTATTCCGCCATGAGAATTTCCAACGGCAAATTCTTCTATCTGTGAGCTATGAACAAATTCAAGTGAGAATCCCAAAGCTTCTGATTTTCTTTTTAAAAATGATATTTCTCGGCTCTTTGAACGTTTTTTATCCGAATCAACAAAAACTGTTATTATTTTTCTGTCGGTCGACCTGTTTTCAATAGCCTTAATTACAGAAGAAATCGAAGGCATGCCCTCCATAATATCTGAATTATTCATTTTTTCTGCTTCTTTAATCATAAAAATCTCCAAAATGATAATATTTTTTGCGTCACAAACATAGATTTTAATAAAAATATAAATGGAGTGTAACGTGAAAACTGTACATAAAGACTCAATCAAGGAAAGATGCGTAATATTTGCCAGACATTTAATTGATAACAAATCCACGGTAAGAGCTGTCGCTGCGGATTTCAACATAAGCAAAAGCACTGTTCACAAGGATATAACTCAGGCTCTAAAAAAAGTAGACATCGGCCTATACGAACAAGCCAAAGAAGTTCTTGAGATAAATAAAAAAGAGAGACACATAAGGGGCGGGGAAGCAACACGAAGAAAATATATCCTAGGGTAAATCAACAATTGAATTTTGCGGCACAGCGTCTTATCTGTGTGCAAAGCTGATAATAATTTCTTTTTCCTATATTTTCCATAAAGGCTTCCGCTTCGTTCATAATTCCGACATAATTTGATGCGTGGTGGGAAATAGTTGGAAATATCAAAGAACCCTTGCGCAAAAGCTTTTCAATATGTGTAAGCTTTGCGGGGGCGAAAATATAATTTACATCCAAGCCAAACCCCATCTGGGAAGTATTGATAAGCATATCACAGAAATCCTCAGATGCCGTATCAAGTATCTTGTCAAAATTCATGATCACAGGAAAAGCTTTATGACGATAAATCATATGATTTATATCCGTAGCCAAGCTCTCGTAATAAGTATGCGTGAACAAAGGTAGCGTAATAAAAAGTGAATTATATTTTTTTACCGCATACACACGTTTGAATTCATCATTGAATATAGAACCTTGAGAAAGAATTAAATTATAGAAAACTTTTTGGTGTATGCCTCTGAATGATATATTTTTTAAGTAGGATTTAAAATTATCGATTTTTTGATTTTCTAAAGAAAAAGAATTTTGGGCAAAATCAAAATCGGAAGCAAATACAAAATTCTTCACATCCGACTTAGAAAGAAGCTCAAAAAGGAAAGTGAGACTTTGAGAGTCATAATCACAATTATTTATAATTACTGTATCAAATCCAAGGGAAGTCAACATTTTTAACCTCATATACAGAAATATAATAAATTATACAAAATGCAAATTTTGTATAATTAGGAGAATAGTTTTAGCTATATCTATTACTGGATATAGCTATTTTTTATTTATATGTGGGATTTATAATAGAATCTATTTTGAGATCGCCTTCTCGGTCAGAAACCGTAATGTACTGAACTCTGTACCCGTCTCCGATATCTTTTCTGAAGGTTCCGTTATTCTCATATATTCTATATCTCAATTTATAGGTATACTCTGTATACGTAACTTTATCCTTTGTAACACTTTCGGTAGAAAAATATGTAAGCCTTGCATCGTATATCTTCTGCTTGGTAAAAGTTTCCTTCGGCTTATTGGTCCTATAATACAGTTCACTGAAATATGAGTTATATTCCTCCGCGTTACCGTTAATTATAGAATATATCATATCCACCATAAGCTTTACAGGTTTGCCGCTGGATGCCGCCGTGTCCTTATCTAATACGGTTATGGAATTTATATTGTCATCATACTCAATAATACCTTCAAAAATCAGCGAAAGATAGTCCTCATCTTCAAATATATCCTCATCATAATCAGCGGGATAAAAGCTGAAATCTGCTATGATTTCCTTTGTGCTTTCGGGCTCACTCTCAACAAAAAGCTTTGGAATTATAAGCGTTAATCCGTACATAAGCAAAAGTACACCCAAAACAATAAAAAGTATTATTAGTAATTTTTTTCTGCTTGTGGCATTACCATTTTTTTCCACGTCAATCACCTCACTGAAACCTATACAAATAATATACCACAAATGTAAGTTTTTTTCAACCTAAACTATCACGATTTATCGTTTTTTTTACAAATAATATTGTAAAATTTCAATAATTGTGTTATAATTATATGTATGTTAAAATCGCAAATTCGATTTTGTATAATAAACATCCTTTAATAATTTATGCGAGGTTATTTTATGAAATATCTTGTACTCGTCCCCGACGGAATGGCTGATGAAAAAATAGCAGAGCTTGGCAATCTATCGCCGATGGAAAAAGCAAAAAAGCCCTATATGGATATGCTTGCCAAAAAGGCATTTGTAGGGACCGCATCAAACGTACCGCAGGGGATGATACCCGAGAGCGATACCGCTAATATGGCTATTCTCTCCTTCGACCCCAAGGTGTATTCTAAGGGGCGTTCCCCTCTTGAAGCACTTAGCATGGGACTTGATATGGCAGATGACGATGTGGCAATAAGATGCAACATTATTACAGTATCCGAGGAGCAGGAGGCTTACGAGGATAAAATTCTTCTTGATAACAGTGCTGATGAGATATCCACCGAGGAAGCAGATGAGCTTGTAAAGGCGATAAACGAAAAAATGGCTAATGACATAAGACGCCTTTATACGGGAATGAGCTATAAGCATTGCTTTATGTGGAAGACCGATAAGGACCGTTATAATTTCACACGCCCTCACGACATAATAAACCAACGTATTGGAGACTATCTTCCCAAGGAATCCGACGGCGGCGTTGCCTTCCTTGAGGTAATGAAGGCAAGCTATGATATACTCAACAATCACCCTGTAAATATAGCGCGCAGAGCGAGGGGCTTGAAGCCGGGCAACTCTCTTTGGCTGTGGGGTCCAGGCAAAAAGCCTCAGCTTCCCTCCTTTAAAGAAAAATGGGGACTTAACGCTTCTGTAATCTCGGCAACCGACCTTATCAAGGGCATTGCTATATGTGCGGGTATGAATTCAATTGACGTTGAAGGTGTTACAGCCAACGTTCACACGAATTATACGGGAAAAGCTAATGCCGCAATAGACGCATTTAAAAACGGCTCCGATTACGTATACATACACGTTGAAGCTCCCGATGAGTGCGGTCACCGTGCCGAAACAGACAACAAGGTTCTCTCTATTGAGCTTATAGACGAAAAAATACTTAAGCCTGTATATGAGTATTTATCTTCCTGCGGTGAGGAGTTCAAAATAATGGTTCTTCCCGACCACCCAACCCCCTTACGCTTAAGAACTCATACAATGACACCTGTTCCCTTCTTCATTTACTCTTCTGATAACGAGCAGAGCGGTGTTGACGGATTTAACGAATTCTCCGCCAAAGAGATCGGGAACTACATCTCTGACGGATATACACTTATGAATATCCTTGTAAAATAATCAAGATACAAGAAAGGAAGGGCTTCTTAATGTCGGAATTTGATGTTGATAAAATTGATAAAGAGCCCGTCGAAAACGGTGCAGATACCACTGCTGACATCCCTGAAACTCCTACCGCTTCCCCTAAGAAAAAGTCCGGATTTATCAAAGGACTGGTAGAGCAGATCGAGCTGATCGTAGTCGCTTTTGCCATAATAATAGTCGTATTTTCGTTTATGTTCCGAACCTGCGAGGTCAGCGGAGCATCTATGGAAAATACACTTTATGACACTGAAACCGTTCTTATATCAAACGTATTTTATTCTCCTAAAAGGAATGATATCATAGTTTTCCATCAAACAGGCAAATATAACGAGCCTATTGTAAAAAGAGTCATAGGTCTTCCGGGAGATACGGTGAAAATAGAATATTTTGAAAGCTCTATGAAAGTAACAGTTACCGATTCCAACGGTGAATCAACTGTGTTAAACGAGGACTACATCAAATATGAAGACCGCGGTTATTATACGAACTCTGTAACGTACGTAGAAGAAGATACCGTATTTGTTATGGGAGATAACCGAAGAATTTCCGCTGACAGTAGGTCTGAGGACATAGGTCTTGTAGATACCCGAAGGATTCTCGGAAGGGTTGTTGTCAGACTGACTCCCTTTTCAAAATTCGGAAAAATAAATTAAGAGGTTTTATATGCCATCACAAACGATACAGTGGTTTCCCGGTCATATGGCAAAGACCAGACGCCTTATCTCAGAAAATCTAAAAAACGTAGATGCTGTTATAGAAATTCTTGACGCAAGAATACCGTACAGCTCCCAAAATCCCGAAATAAGACGTCTTTGTGAAGGAAAGCCTTTTATAATTCTCTTAAATAAAGCATCCTTGGCTGACCAAAGAGTAACCAAGGCTTTTTCGGAGCACTACACCAACAAAAATACTGTCTGCATAGAAACAGACTGTATCAGTGGATATGGGTTGCAAAAAATAGCTCCCGCAATACGAGCTTTATGTGAGGAAAAGCTCAATAGATACGAAGAAAAAGGTATGTCAGGACGCTCGCTTAAGGCTATGGTGGTAGGAATTCCAAACGTGGGAAAATCCTCCCTTATAAACAAAATAGCTGGAAATAAGAAGGCAAAGGTAGAAAATCGCCCAGGCGTAACGCTTAATAAGCAATGGGTAGATACTAATATAGGTATTATGCTTCTTGATATGCCAGGCGTTCTTTGGCCAAAATTCGAGGACGCAACCGTAGGAGAAAATCTTGCCATTACGGGCGCTATAAAGGATGATATTCTTGACATCGAAAGCATTGCAATGGCGCTCTGCGGCAGACTTCGCCAATATTATCCCAAGGAGCTATGTGCCAGATACAAGATCGATACACTTCCCTCTCCTGAGGATATGGATAACTATGACCTGCTGTCTCTCATAGGCAAGAAACGCGGATTTTGTATCTCAGGTGGAGAAATAGATACCGAAAGAACAGCCAATATGCTCATTGATGAATTTCGTATGGGTAAAATAGGCAGGATATCCCTGGATATACCGAATTTTTAAAGGTGACAATATGCTTGAGTATAATATAGAACAAGAATTCTGGGACAAGGGTTATGAGCACGTGTGTGGAGTTGATGAGGCTGGCAGAGGTCCTTTATGCGGTCCTGTTGTCGCGGCAGCGGTAATACTTCCGCGCGGACTTATAATCGAGGGATTGAACGATTCAAAAAAAATAAGCGAGAAAAAGCGTGAGCAGCTTTTTGACATAATCAAGGAATCGGCTGTGGCTTATTCGATCGCGGAAGGCTCGGTGGAAGAAATAAATGCTACCAACATTCTTGCCGCTACTATGAATGCTATGAAGAAAGCAATAAAATCGCTTAGCATATCGGCAGATTATGCTTTGGTTGACGGAAATGTTGCCAAAGACTTCCCTATTCCCGCAAGTCCCGTGATACACGGAGATGCAATATCTCCGTCTATTGCCGCCGCTTCAATTTTAGCAAAGGTAACGCGTGATAGATTATGTATTGAAATGGACAAGCGATTTCCTATGTATGGCATAGCAAAGCACAAGGGATACGGCACAAAGGAGCATATGGATGCGTTGAGGAAACACGGAGCAGCTCCCGAAATATACAGAACCAAATTCATTCGTTTTCTGGATAATTAACTATGAAAACTAAGGATATAGGTGCTTTAGGAGAAAAAATTGCGGCTAAATATCTGAAAAGCAACAAGTACAAGATAGTTGCCAGAAACTTACATATTTCGCGTAATGAGCTCGATATAATCGCCGTAAAAAAAAGAAGCGGAATAATTGCTTTTGTCGAGGTCAAAACGAGAAGCGTTGATGAGGATATGTATTCAAAATTTGGCACTCCCTCGTCTTCGGTAACTAAGGCAAAGCAAGAAAGAACAATAACAGCCACAAGAGCTTATCTTGCACAAAGCAAAAAATTCAAGGCGCTTCAACCGCGTTTAGATGTTATAGAGATATATCTTCAAAGAGATAACAAAAAGCTCTTGAATATCAATCACATAGAAAACGCTTTCGGCGTATAAATAACTTATCAAAAAGAGGTACCACTATTATGATGTTTTTCAGCACAAGAGATTCCGAAAAGAAAATGTTTAAAGCCTCGGAGGTCATAAAGCAAGGTCTTGCTTCCGACGGCGGACTTTTCGTTCCCGAAAGTATACCCTCTGTATCCTTAGAGGAGATACAGGAGCTCACAAAAAAGAGTTATCCCGAGATAGCTGCTGATATACTTTCAAAGTTTTTATCTGATTATACATATGATGAATTACTTGAAGATGCCGAGAAGGCATATTGTCAAAGCTCTTTCCCCGACGGTGCCGCACCCCTTAAAAAAGTAACGGACAATATGTACTCTTTAGAGCTTTGGAGAGGTCCTACTGCCGCGTTTAAGGATATGGCACTTCAGATAATGCCCCGCCTTCTTTCACGCGCGCTCGTAAAGACAGGAGAAACAAATACCGCCCTCATTCTTGTAGCTACATCAGGTGATACCGGTAAGGCTGCCCTTGAAGGTCACAAGGATGTTGACAAGGTCAAGATTATGGTATTCTATCCCGTTGACGGCGTAAGCAAAGTACAAAAGCTTCAAATGGTAACTCAGACGGGCAGCAACGTAAATGTCTGCGCTATCGAAGGTAATTTCGATGATGCTCAGACAGGTGTCAAGAAAATTTTCTCGGATACCGAGGCAAAGGCTAAATTGCTTGAAAATTCTTATATTCTCTCCAGCGCTAATTCAATCAACTGGGGGCGTCTTGCACCGCAGATAGTATATTATTTTCACGCATACTGTGAGCTTTTAAAGAGTAACGAGATAGCATTGGGAGAAAAGGTAAATGTCTGTGTACCTACGGGTAATTTCGGTAATATTTTTGCCGCTTACCTTGCAAAGCAAATGGGATTACCCATTGACAAGCTCGTATGTGCTTCCAACTCAAACAACATTCTCACCGATTTCATAAGAACGGGAATCTACGATAGAAACCGTGATTTCCATCTCACTATGTCACCCTCTATGGATATCCTCATATCAAGTAATCTCGAGAGACTTCTCTATTTCATAGCGGGAACAGAGGAAACAGCAGAATATATGCGTCAGCTTAACACTAAGGGTTGCTACAAGATAAACGCGAAAACAAAGGCTGTGATTGATGAAAATTTTGCGGGATATTTTGCTGACGAAGCAGAAACCGCAGATACACTTCGTAAATTCTATGAGGAGTATGGATATCTCGCTGACACTCATACTTCGGTTGCGCTAAACTGTGCCGATAAATATATCGCTGAAACAAACGACAATAAGAAGATGATAGTAGCATCTACCGCCAGCCCTTATAAATTTGCGGCAGACGTTTACAAGTCCTTGACAGGTAAAGAGGCTTCCGACGGAACCGCCGCACTTGATGAGCTCTCTGCTCTTACCAATACGGAAATATCGTATCCTCTTAAAGATTTAGATAAGAGAAAAGTAAACTTCGACAAGGTAATAGTTAAGGAAGATATGCTTAACGAGGTCTACAAGTTTATGTAAAAACAGAAAGGGTTGCCAACCGTGTTCGATAGGCAACCCTTTCTAAAAAAGCTATTCCTTATTTTCTTTCCTTAAAAGTAGCACAAACTGTTTCGGAGCTGGTAGTAGCGCTGCTGGGACCTACAGCTATCTGCTCCGCGGTGCAGTAGGTGTCACAATCATGGTGTACACAGTTTTTTACGTTACAGCATATACCCTTGATATGCTCTTTGGTTCCGCACTTTTTTGAAGTGCCGCAATTTCCATTTTGATTCATTTTTCAATCCTCCTTATAGGGTGATACTTATATTATTTGCACAATAAAAATTTTTATGCGATAACTTTCCGCATAAGAAAGGAGCAAGGATGTCTGTTTTTGTTATCGCCGATCTCCATCTTGATACCGTAACCAATGAAAAATCCATGGAGATATTTGGCAACAAATGGCAAGGGTATCTAAAAAAAATAAAAAACAATTGGATGCGTGTGGTTGGTGATAATGACACCGTAATCATTCCCGGGGATATTTCATGGGCACTTGCTACCGAAGACAGCATTGCCGACCTAAAATGGATCGATTCTCTTCCTGGAAAGAAAATAATTATGAAGGGAAACCACGATTTTTGGTGGTCAACGGTATCAAAGCTCAAGCGATTCTTTGCTGAAAATAATATAACCACCATTGATATTTTGCATAATAATGCTATCGAAGTCGAAAATTTTATAGTTGCTGGGTCAAGAGGTTGGTTTGTTGATAAATCGGTACAGCCGTCCAAATCGGTTACTGCCGACTTTGAAAAGATAATAAATCGAGAAGTGATCCGTCTTAAGCTTTCCTTGGAATGCGCAAAAGCAATGCAGGAAACTACCAAGAAGGAAATAATTGTGTTTTTTCACTTCCCTCCTGTTTGGAGAGATTTTGAATGTAAGGAAATATTGGAACTGCTAAAACAATATAATATCAGCAGATGTTATTTCGGTCACATACACGGTTGCTATACGCAAAGTGACGTGTTTAACTGGGATAATATTGAATTCAGGATGATTTCGGCTGATTTTATAGATTTTATACCGCAGATAATAGTTTAATTTTAAGAAAACTATTGACAAATGAGGCAAAAAAACGTACAATATACAATGTATGTAAAAAAATATTTTATTCATCCGGAGGTTTAAACTATAATGAGTTTAACAAAGTCTGAAGTAATTGAAAAGAACAGATATGAATTACAAATTTCTGTCGACAAAGCTACCTTTGATGCAGCCGTAAGCAGCGTATATCGCAAGCAGGTAAAGAACATCACAGTTCCCGGCTTCAGAAAAGGCAAGGCTCCCCGTTCTATCATCGAAAAGATGTACGGAACAGGCGTTTTCTACGAGGACGCTATAAACGACCTTATCCCCTCAGCATACGCTGAGGCTCTTGCTGAGGCAAAAATCGATGCTGTAGGTCAGCCCGAATTTGACGTTGTATCCATCGACGAGAACGGTCTTGTTCTCTCCGCAAAGGTATACGTAAAGCCCGAGGTAGAGATTAAGGATTACGTTGGAATCGAAGTAGAAAAAGAAGTTGCTCCCGTTGACGACGAAGCTATCGACCGCGAGATCTCTATGATCCGCGAGAGAAACTCCAGAGAGATCGAAGTAACCGACAGAGCAGCTGAGATGGGTGATACCACCGTTATCGATTTCGAAGGTTTCTGCGACGGAGTTGCATTTGAGGGCGGCAAGGGTACCGACTACGCTCTTAAGCTCGGCTCGGGATCCTTTATTCCCGGTTTTGAGGAGCAGATCGTTGGCAAGAGCATAGACGAGGAATTTGACGTTAACGTTACTTTCCCCGCTGAGTATCACGCAGCTGATCTTGCGGGCAAGGATGCTACTTTCAAGGTAAAGATCCACGCTATCACTAAAGTAGAGCTTCCTGAGCTTGACGATGATTTTGCTAAGGATGTTTCTGAATTTGACACTTTTGATGAATATAAAGCAGATTTGAAGGCAAAACTCGAAAAGAGAAACGAAAGCGCGGCAGATAACGCTGTTGAGGAGAAGCTCGTAGAGGCTCTCATCGAAAAGCTCGAGGCTGATATTCCCGAGCCCATGTTCGTAGCTGAAACCGAAAACTTCGTTCGTGACTACGACACAAGACTTCGCTCTCAGGGACTTGATCTTAACACCTACTTCAAGTACACCGGTCTTACCCTTGATTCTCTCCGTGAGCAGATGAGACCTCAAGCAGAGCGTCAGGTAAAGGCAAGACTTGCTCTTGAAAAGATAGCTGCGCTTGAAAATATCGAAGCTACCGAGGAAGATATAAACGCTGAATACGAAAAAATAGCTTCCGCTTACGGCATTGAGCTTGAGCAGGTAAAATCCAGCATTGATTCTGATGCAATCGCAGCCGATATGAAGGTTCAGAAGGCTATGGAATTCGTTAAGGAAAAGGCGGTTGTTACCGTTAAGTGATTTAACCAACATAAAATACTGCGCAACAAATTTGGAGGTTTGGAACTATGTTTGATAAAGAAAACAAAATGTATAATGCTCTTGTACCTATGGTAATTGAGCAAACCGGAAAGGGTGAACGCTCTTACGACATTTTCTCGCGTCTGCTGAACGACAGAATTATATTTCTGTCCGATGAAGTAAACGATACCACAGCCTCCTTAGTTGTTGCTCAGCTTCTCTTTCTTGAGGCAGAAGACCCCGACAAGGATATATACTTTTATATCAATAGCCCCGGTGGTTCTGTAACAGCAGGAATGGCAATATATGATACAATGAATTACGTTAAATGTGACGTTTCTACCATTTGTATCGGTATGGCCGCAAGTATGGGAGCTTTTCTCCTTTCGGCAGGCGCCAAGGGAAAGCGTATCGCTCTGCCTAACAGTGAAATAATGATACACCAGCCTCTTGGCGGTGCAAAGGGTCAGGCAACCGATATAAAGATACAAGCCGACCTTATACTGCGTACAAGAGATAATCTTAACAGAATTCTGGCTGAAAATACAGGACGTTCTATTGAAGAAATAGCACGTGACACAGAAAGAGATAATTTTATGACCGCTCAGCAGGCTCTTGAGTACGGTCTTATAGACAAGATCTTTGCAAAAAGAGCTTAAGCTGAAAGGATAGATAATGGCTTCAAACAATTCACAGTCCGGACTCCGTTTTTGCTCCTTTTGCGGAAGAATGGAAAATCAGGTTAATTTTTTAATTCCCTCCACGACCGGTGCTTATATTTGCAACTATTGCGTAGACGAGTGTCAAAAGCTCATTTACGAAAACACAGTTGCAGCTAATAATATAGACGATTTGTCGTTTGACACACTTTCAAAGCCTATCCAGATCAAGGAGATGCTTGATGAGTACGTAATAGGTCAGGACGACGCAAAGGTTGCTTTGGCAGTAGCAGTCTATAACCATTACAAGCGCATTCTTTACCAAGACGCAAAGGTTGAGAAAAAGAATAAGGGCGCGCTTGAGGATGACGATACTGTCGATCTTCAAAAAAGCAACGTGCTGCTTATTGGTCCAACGGGTGTGGGAAAGACCTATCTTGCGCAGACTCTTGCCAAGGCGTTAAAGGTTCCCTTTGCAATTGCCGACGCTACCACTCTTACAGAGGCGGGATATGTGGGTGAAGACGTCGAGAATATACTTCTCCGTCTTATTCAGGCTGCTGACTATGATGTCGAGCTTGCTGAAAGAGGAATAATTTATATCGACGAGATAGACAAGATCGCAAGAAAAAGTGAGAATCGCTCTATTACCCGTGACGTATCGGGTGAAGGCGTTCAGCAGGCACTATTAAAAATTCTTGAGGGCACCGTAGCTAACGTTCCTCCTCAAGGAGGAAGAAAGCATCCTAATCAGGAATTTATCCAGATAAATACAAAGAATATCCTTTTCATTTGCGGCGGTGCGTTTGATGGGCTTGAAAAGCTCATAGAAAAGCGCCAGGGCAATCAGAGCATAGGATTTTCAAGTGAGATAAAGAAAAAGGTAGAGCGCAAGGCTAAAGGCATTTTCAGGGACGCTCTTCCCCACGATATTGTAAAATTTGGACTTATTCCCGAGCTTGTCGGAAGAATTCCTGTCATCGTTACCTTGGATGATCTTGACAAGGAGGCGCTTGTAAGAATTCTTAAAGAACCTAAAAATTCTATAGTAAAGCAATACGAAAAGCTTTTCGCACTCGACGGCGTTGAACTCCATTTTGAGGGTGCGGCGCTTGAAGAAATTGCCGCAATGGCAATAGAACGGAACACCGGTGCAAGAGGTTTACGTTCCATAATGGAAATGCTGATGATGCCGCTGATGTATAAAATTCCTTCGCGAGCAGACGTTGCAGGTCTTTTGATTACACCAGAATGCGTAACGAAAAAGGCTGAGCCTACCTATCTGTTAAAGGAAACCGTAGAGCTTGGAGAACCGAAAATAAGCGGCAAACTGAATTAAAAAATACCGTAGGATAAAACCTACGGTATTTTCATTTTAATAAAAGGTTGCGACCTCTTGCTTTGGAGGAACTGCAAATTCAGTGGACTCCACATAAAGAACGGGACCCTTGTTTCGGTACAGCTTATGCGGTTCTATTTTCAGTGTTCCCTTTACTGTTATCCAATCTCGCGTATTGAGCTTTACGTTATTTTTGAATATACATATCATACCGCTATATTGGATATCATCTACACAACAGGTCATAACGTGCCTTCCTATTATTGCCGAATTTTTGGGCAATCTGGGGTCGTTAGCAATTATTCCTTTGAATTTCATAGCCTTACCGTGATACTTTGTCAGGTCCTCGGTCATATCTCTGTACCAAAGCGCGTAATCATCATCGGCAAGCTCTATAATGGGGGCGTCAACATCAAAAGGCAGAGGATCCTCTATATCGTCGTATTCTACGTGTCCATCGGGATAATCATAAACAATGGCTGCCCTACGGGAAATTCCTCTTATTATTTTGTGTATTTCTTCTTTATCAATATTATCAGGAGTACGGTTCAGCACAACCATTTCCGCGTCCTTGACTTTATCAAATACGAGCTGACGCATATTGTTATTGTACGCAATGAAAGTATTTGCATCGGCAAACATCATATTCTGATAAAATCCCCAATTGTCGGGAATGTTATCGTATAACGTTTGCAATTTCCACATACCATTATACTCTATAATAATTCTATCTATTATTTTATTTTTTGTAAGTCCGATAAGATATTCTTGGGTAAGCATATCTTCGCTTTCGATAGATATTATTGAAACGTTCTTTCCCCAAAATTTCGAAATATCAAGCTCCTCAATTCCCTCCTCACAAAGAATTATAAGAGTTTTCTCTCCACTGTTAAAATTTTGGTCATTCATGGATTCCTGAATGATAGAGGTTTTTCCGCCTTCCAAAAAACCTGTAAAAAGATATACGGGTAACTGTTTCATATATTATACTCCAAACAAATCCGAAATTGCTTTCTCATCAATTTTAGAGCCTATAACACAAAGCTTTCCGATGGATGCGGGACTTCCTTCTCTTACATCGGGCTCACCGGGGACGTAATCAAAGTATATCCATTTTCCGCAAGGACACGCGACCATTCCCTTTGCACGTAAAATCATTCCATATTTTTCTTCGTTGTCAAATGCGCGGAGAATATTAGTTATATCTTCCTTTGTATATTTCTTTACCGTTTCTCTTCCCCAGCTTGTAAATACATCATCGGCATGGTGATGGTGGTGATGTTCGTGGTGATCCTCGCAGCAGTGCTCGTCATGATGATGGTGATGCTCGTGATGTTCGTCGCAGCAGTGTTCATCGTGATGATGGTGATGCTCGTGATGCTCATCGCAGCAGTGCTCATTGTGATGGTGGTGACCGCAAACGGGACAAGCCTCCTCGGCCATCAACTCTTTAACGTGAGCCTCAAGCGTAGATCTTTTCTCAATGGCATCAATAATTGAATTGATATCCAATTTATCTGCCGGTGTCGTTATTATAGTAGCGTCGGGATTCTTCTCTCTTACAAGTGTCAAAGCCTCCGCGAGCTTCGAATCGGTAGTTTTATCGGTATGACTGAACAAAATACAGCCTGCGTTTGAAATTTGGTCGTTAAAAAATTCTCCAAAATTTTTCATATACATTTTGCATTTGTTTACGTCCACAACAACCACAGAACTATTAAGCTCCGCATCATGGATTTTTGAGGATAACACAGCCTGCGTAACATCGCTGAGCTTTCCAACCCCAGATGGCTCGATAAGAATACGGTCAGGGGAATACTCCTCTACCACCTTAACAAGAGCCTGACTGAAATCTCCAACCAAGGAACAGCATATGCAACCCGAATTCATCTCGGAGATTTCAATACCCGCATCCTTAAGAAATCCGCCGTCAATGCCTATTTCTCCGAATTCATTTTCGATAAGAACTATTTTTTCCCCTTTATACGCTTCATGTATAAGTCTGTTTATGAGAGTCGTCTTTCCCGCTCCCAGAAATCCCGAAATAATATCTATTTTTGTCACCAAAATCACCTCAAATCAATAAATTAAATAATGTAACGTATCTTATGCAACAAAGGTTGCCGCCATAAAGCCGCAACCCTTGTTTGACATTATTGGATTAAGCCTTGCCAACAGAGCCGAAAAGCTCCATCTTCTCCTTAACAGTTGCCTTGATAGCTTCGAAGCCGGGAGCGAGAACCTTTCTGGGGTCAAAGCCCTTACCCTGAAGATCCTTACCATCCTCAATATATTTTCTTGTAGCAGCAGCAAATGCGAGCTGGCACTCGGTATTTACGTTTATCTTTGCAACACCAAGGGAAATTGCCTTCTTTATCATATCCTCGGGGATACCTGTACCGCCGTGAAGAACGAGGGGCATATCGCCTGTCTT
>CAJGCD010000006.1 GCA_904501715.1 uncultured Clostridia bacterium | reverse complement strand
CGCCCCCGAGCGTTACGGTAATGGTATTCTCCTTCTCTCCGAGCATACAGCCCATCATAGATGACGCTGTAAGCAATCTGCCAAGGGTTGCCGTAGCCGTAGGCGCGGTATTATGGCATCTGATAGCCTCGTTGACTATCTCGGTAGAATTTATTACGTGTATTCTTGCGCTTCCGTCGGCGGTCATTCCGCGGAATATACTTGACATCTGTTTTTCCATTTTTCTCTTCCTTTATTTTTTAGCCTTGGCAACAAAGTACCAGCGCTCCGTGTTATCATCTATATTCTCAAAGCCAAAGCCCGAATATACTCCTACAAGCTCAAAGCCGCTATCCGTCAGCGTCTTTTTCACCTCTTCAAGGGTATAGCATCTTTCTCTCTGATGCTCGTCCGCGCGGATATACGCGCCGCCCTCATCCTCGGTAAATACCGACAGATAGAAATCGCACAGCCCTGTTTCTTTGTCATAGAAATTCTGCCATCCGCAGTATATTGCCGCGCCGTCGTCGCCCTCGTCCTCAAGTACGTAGGCGTTATCCGCGTATATATTCTCAAACTTGTACTCGCTGTTCATATCGAATATAAACAGTCCGTCGGGGTCGGAGTAATTATGCACCAGAGACGCGACCTTGCTCAGCTCCCCATCTCCGAGCAGATAGTTAAGGCTGTCAAGACAGCAGACCGTTGCGCCCACCGTTCCGTAGAGCTCAAGCTCCCTCATATCCTGAAGAAGATAAAGTATGCCCTCTCCGCCCGCGGAGTAAGCCTCTCCCAGCATATCGGCGCTTCCGTCCACGCCTATCATATCGTATCCCCTCGCCGCCAGCTCACGGGTCATCCTTCCCGTTCCGCAGGCAAGGTCAAGGACTATCTCGGGCTTCACGGCGCCAAAACGCCCGAAGCATTCCTCAAGAAAGGATGCCCACGCCGAATAGTCTATATCCTTATTGAGCTTATCATATACTCCCACTATTGCGGAATATCCCTCGCATCCGCTCATTTTTTCTCTCCTTACTTTTCAAGGTCAAGATACTCAAAGGTATGCCACACGTCGCCCGCTCCCATAACTATCGCCACGTCGCCCTGGGCAAGCTCCTTACGGAGCACCTCAGCCGCCTTGTGGAAGCCGTGGCAGGCGGTCGCCTTCTCTCCTATACACTCGGCAAAAAGCTCGGGTGTGATACCCATAGTATCGGTCTCGCGCGCCGCGTATATGTCTGTTATCACCACTCTGTCGGCAATGTCCAGCGCCGAGGAGAAATCTCCAAGCAGTGCCGCCGTGCGCGAATAGGTATGTGACTGAAAGACGCAAAACAGTCTGCCCTCTCCGCTTACCATATCTCTCGCTCCCGCAAGAGTAGCTCTCACCTCGGTGGGATGATGACCGTAGTCGTCAAAGACTCGCGCTCCGTTGAGCATTCCCTTATACTCCATTCTGCGCTCCGCGCCGAAGAATACCTCAAGACCCCGTTTTATATTCGACGCCGATATGCCCGACACCGCCAGCGCCGCCGCGCAGGCGAGAGCGTTATATATATTGTGGTATCCGCCCACACGAAGCTTTACAGAGCAAAAAGGCTCGCCGTAAGCTACTATGTCAAAGGAGTATGCCCCCTGCTCCTGCTCTATATTGACCGCTCTGAAGTCTGCCTTGTCGCTAAGTCCGAACCACACCGTAAGCCCCTTATATTCCGCCAGCGCGTCCTTTACGTTCTTGCTGTCAATATTGGCAACGCATACGCCGTCCTCGCCCGAAAGCCGCGCGAATTCAAGGAAGGAGCGCTTTATATGCTCCATACTCTCAAAATAATCCACGTGGTCCATTTCGATATTCAGTATGACCGACACGGTGGGGTTAAAGTCGAGGAAGGAATCCATATATTCGCACGCCTCGAAAAGGAAATATTCCTCTCTGCCCACGCGGTACGCCCCGCCCATAGATGGAAGCTGAGCCCCCGAAAGCACCGTGGGGTCTACTCCCGAAAGCATAAGAGCCTCGGCGCACATAGAGGTGCAGGTGCTCTTTCCGTGCATACCCGAAATACCTATGCGCCGCTCATAGCCCGTCATAAGATATCCCATATAGTCCGACCGCGATATGCAGGGTATGCCTCTCTGTCTGGCGGCTACGTACTCGGGATTATCCTCCGCGATAGCCACGGTATATACAAGCATATCGTAGCCCTCTATATTCGAGGCATCGTGGGCGTAGAACACGTCTATTCCCTCGCCCTCAAGTCTGCGGGTCAGTGTGGAGGGCGTTCTGTCGGAGCCCCCAACCTTCATTCCTCTGATATGAGAGATATGCGCCAGCGAGGACATATTTATCCCGCCGATACCCACGAAAAATATACTTTTCCGCGGAGCTCTTTTAACCAGCTCGTTTATCTGCATAGCGCCAAAGTGAGTATTTGGTACAGACATATCTCTCCTTTCCAAAAAGCAACGGACTCCCGCTCATTTTTACTTAAATCTTCATTTATAAAATAAAATTCTCTTAATAATTTTTTTATTATTCACATAAAAAACTTATTTTCATTGTATAACTGTCAAAAAAAGGCTGTATAATATAATTGTAAGTACAAAGCGCGATATTTATGACGCATAAAATAAAATCAGTTCATTTTGGAGGTATTAAAATGCAGATCACAGACATTAAAGTAAGAAAGCTTTTTGATGACGGCCCTATGAAGGCTATCGTTTCGGTAACCTTCGACGGTCAGCTGGCAGTACATGATATCAAGGTCATCAACGCACGCGACAAATTCTTTATAGTTATGCCCAGCAGAAAGAATCCCGACGAGACCTACCGCGACATCGTCCACCCCATCAACGCTCAGTTCAGAGGTATGCTTGAGGAGGAGGTCATCGCCGCCTATAAGGCAGAGTGCGAGGCTGCCGCACAGGCAGAGGAGCTCACCGCTACCGTTTAAAAATCAATACCGAGCCGAGGCTGTTTTTTACAGCCTCTTTTTTATTTAGAGCGTACCGTGGGACATAAGTATGCCACCGTTCCTTATCTCAATAAGACCAAAATGTGCTCTTCCGTCTCCCGACGCTCCAAGGCTTCCGGGATTGAATATCCTCAAGGGCTTCGTAAGTACGCCTAAGGCGTGCTCGCTCCCCTCGGGAAGATACCGCTCCTCGGCTGCGTGAGTATGTCCGTAAAGCAGCACGTCGGCGTCACGCGCCGCCGCTGCCGCTATGGCAGGCTCAAGAGAACTCTTGACTCCCTTGGTATGACCGTGCATTATCAAAAATCTGAAGCCCTCAAAGCTTTGGCATAGCTCCTCGGGGGTACCCTGCTCCCCGAAAAATGAATATCCGTCACAGTTGCCCCTCACCGAGATAACGCTAATTCCTATTGAATAGACGTCTGCCCTGCCAAGGTCACGCAGTCCGTCACCCAAAAATATCAGGGCATCGGCATCTCTGTGCATATCAAGCAATGCCGACAGCCGCTCGTAGCGTCCGTGTATATCCGATACTACTATCAGCTTCATTGAAGGACCGGCTCTCTCAAAGCCTCCTCCACGGTATCCTTTATCTCCTTGACCTTGGCAACTACTCCGCGGGGAAGCATAATTGTCAGCGCCTTTGGCTCTACGGATATGTGAAGCTCCTTGGTATGGACTATCTCTCCGTCCACGCTGACGGGAGTTTCCTCGTCAAGATACATATCCGCACCCTTACACTTAAAATGCTCTACTATATCCTTGAATTTTTCACCAAGGTGCAAGCCTTTTTTGTAATCCCCCACCAGTGACAGGAACTTAATTCTTCCGACGTTCTTTACCGCTATACAATCTATGGCACCGTCGGTCAGAGAAGCCTTAGGGTTAGAATTAAAGCCTCCGCCGCAAAACGCGCCGTTAGCGAGAGTAGTGAGCAAAAGCTCCTTTCTTACCTCCTCGCCTCCGTCAGAGGCAAAGCTTACCCTTACTCCGGGCTTGCGGATAAGAGTTATGAGAAGCGATATTATGTACGCAAGCTTGCGGGGGACCCACGCCTTTTGCCCTATCTGCTCCTTTTTGCATACAACGTGGCTGTCAAAGCCGATATTTATCATATTTACGGAGTACATATCGTTACACCTGAGCAGGTCTATCTCGTAGGGAGTAGCCTCAAGCTGAGCGTCTATATCGAAAAACAGCTCCTTGTTCTCAAAGTTGCTGACAAAATCGTTGCCCGTGCCCATAGGAATAACTCCTACGGATACACCCTCTCTCATCTTTGCGGGCAGAGCCATTACGGCAACCACTGTCTTGCAAAGAGTGCCGTCACCTCCGCAGGCGATAAAGCTTACACTCTTACCATCCTGTGCCATACCTTCAACATAAGCCTTAGTGGCGTTGAAGTCCTCGGACAGGAAAACGTCGTAATCGGCATTTTTCGCTTCACAAATCTCTCTGATGTTCTTTTCGACCTCTGCCGTAAACTGACCCTTTCCCGCGTTTGGATTTATTATGAAACAATATTTCATACTGACACCCCTTCCTTTCGGCGGACAAGCATACAGTAATGCGCGCCGTCATAAAATAAATTAGATTTAACTTAATTATTATAACATATTTTTCTGCTTTTGTCTATAAAAATCCGTTGCAAACTAAATTTTAACACTTTCTATTTTTTTGCATATACTTTTGATAGGTCATTTACATAAATATACGGAGGTAACCCTAATGCAGATAAACAGAGAAAATCTCGACAAGCTTCTTTCCCTCAACGACAGACAGCTAAAAATGATGATAACCAAAATAGCAGCTCAGGGAGGTATAGACCCGGCGCAGTTCAATATTGACGCCAATAATATACAAAGCATTCGCAGGGTACTCGGAAGTGCCACCGACGAGGATATCTCCCGCATAGCCGAGCAATACGAGAACGGCACTCTGGGAAAGAAGAGGTAAGCCTATGGAAGAGAAGGACAGAGTCGCCACGGAGAACGACGCTTTTTCCTCCGCTCTTAACGGAATACTTTCAAATCCCGAAATGATGTCTATGATATCCTCTATGGCGGATAAGCTGAAAGGGGGCTCGGCGCCGACCGAGCAGCCCCCCTCGCCTCCTGCCGAGGAGATACACACCGCCAAGACGCCCGAGGAAGCACCCTCTCTCCCCGCTATGAGCGAGCTGTCGGGGGCTTTAGGTGCTCTCTCTCCTATGCTGGGTGGGCTTTTCAAGGGTGCGGGAGGCGACGATAACCGCGCTTGTCTGCTGCGCGCTCTGAAACCCTATCTCAGCAAAAACAGATGTGACGCCATAGACCACATCATAACCATCTCAAAGCTATCCTATCTATTTAAAAGCCATTCGTAGGAGGTGAGCTACATATATGTACGTGCGTCCGCAAAATTACAGATACCCCGAGGGAGTGCGCCTGCCTAAGAATTACAGCGGAAATACCTTCCGTGAGCCACTTCCCGCCGAGGAAGAAGCACCTGTCACCGAGGCAGAAGAAAAGACACAAGAAGCGGCAGCGGAGGTCTCATCGCAAAGCACAGAGGATACAGCGGCATTGCTTACACCAAAGAGCTCTCCTCTGAGCTCCCTTTTCGGCGGCAAGGGCATAGGCTCAGAGGAGCTTCTCATTTTCGCCCTTATCCTGCTTCTCTCCGACAGCGAGATAAACGACGACCTTATCCTGTTTCTTATACTTCTGTTTTTCATTAAGTAAAACGAGCATCGGGACCTCCGATGCTCGTTTTTATTTTGCGTTATTTAGATATCCTTTTCCTCAAGCAGCTCGATACCGTTCGCGGCAAGTATCTCCTCTGCTCTGTCGCGGTCATCGGTACGCATTACAGCGTATGCCTTGTCAGGACAGGAGGTAACGAGAGCGTACAGATACTCGATATTTACGCCCTTTGCCTCAAGAAGGCTAAGCACCTGCGCAAGTCCTCCCGGACTGTCGGGTACCGCGAAAGCGGTCACTATACGGATGTTAGCAATATGTCCCTCTTCTGCCAATGCCGCCTTTGCCTTCTCGGGGTCATCGGCGATTATTCTGACTATACCGTAATCGCTGGTGTCGGCGATGCACATTGAACGGAGGTCAATACCTGCCTTTGCAAGGGTGTCGGTTATGTCGTGAAGCGAGCCCTTTTTGTTCTCTACAAATACGGATAACTGTCTGATTCCCATTTTCTCCTCCTTAATCGTGAAGCTTTCTTTCATCTATTATACGCACCGCCTTGCCCTCGCTTCGCGCGATGGTCTTGGGGGGCACCAGATGAACCGACGGACCTATTCC
Organism: uncultured Clostridia bacterium; assembly: GCA_904501715.1. Taxonomy (GTDB): domain Bacteria; phylum Bacillota; class Clostridia; order Oscillospirales; family CAG-272; genus HGM12713. Next base: position 33,345 of record CAJGCD010000006.1, on the reverse strand, counting down.
CAGCATATTGCGCATTGCGTCCTTCAGCGTTCTTTCCTTTTCGGCGATAGTCTTAACCGAATCGTCAAACTGCTCCGCGGGAAGCTCTACGTATACGTCGAAGGTGTCGTTATTGTTGACTCTGCCCAGCTTTATCTGATAGTTAGGCGAGAAGCCCTCGTTGAGCAATACCGACTCTATCTGCGAGGGGAATACGTTTACGCCGCGGATTATCATCATATCATCGCTTCTGCCCATAGGCTTTGACATTCTTATATGCGTTCTTCCGCAAGGACAAGGCTCCGCGTTGAGGACGCAGATATCTCTGGTGCGGTAACGCAGCATAGGGAACGCCTCCTTATCAAGGCAGGTAAATACAAGCTCTCCCTTTTCTCCGTAAGGCAGAGGCTCTCCCGTTTCGGGATTGATTATCTCGGCTATGAAGTGGTCCTCGTTTACGTGCATTCCTCCCTGCTCCGCGCACTCGAAGGATACGCCGGGACCCGATATCTCGGTCAGACCGTAAATATCGTATGCCTTTATTCCGAGAGTTTCCTCTATACTTTTTCTCATTGACGCAGTCCAGGGCTCAGCGCCGAAAATACCCGCTTTAAGGGGTATGGTATCGGGGGTATAGCCCATTTCCTTCAAGGACTCTCCAAGGTACGCCGCGTAAGAGGGGGTACAGCAAAGGACGGTTGCGCCCAGGTCGGTCATAAACTGTATCTGACGCTCGGTGTTACCCGAGGACATAGGTATGGTCATACATCCGACCTTATGAGAGCCGCCGTGAAGTCCTGAGCCTCCCGTAAAAAGTCCGTATCCGTAGCTTACCTGAATTATGTCCTCTTTATCTGCGCCCACGGCAACGATTGCTCTGGCGCAGCAGTCCTCCCAGAGGTCTATATCGTGCTGGGTGTAGTACGCGATTACACGTCTGCCCGTAGTTCCCGAGGTGGAGTGTATTCTTACTACCTCCTCACGGGGTACTGCAAGCATACCGTCGGGGTATGTGTCGCGCAGGTCGCTCTTTTCTATAAAGGGAAGCTTATGAAGGTCCTCTATGCCGTGGATATCCTCAGGCTTTACACCCATTTTATCCATCTTCTCGCGGTAGTAGGCTACGTTATCGTAAACGTGCTTTACCTGCTTTACCAGCTTTTCGGACTGAAGCTTCTTCAGCTCCTCTCGGGGCATTGTTTCGATTTCGGGCTGATAATACTTTCTTTTCTCCATAAAATTTGTTCGCCTTCTCTCTTTGTTAGGATTACTTTCTTCCAAGCTCAAACGCCTTGACGTTCATTTCCACGAATTTAGGCGCTACCGTCTGCTTTATCGCCTCAATCCATTTATCCTTTTCAATGGGAAGGCTCTTTGAAAGTCTGCCCATAAGAACGATATTTACAGCCTTTGCCGAGCCTGCCTCAAGAGCGGGAGCAAGCGCGTCCATAGCGTCTATGTCCATTCCCTTGGCACAGAGATTATCAAGCGCCTCGTGGGGGTATTCCGCCGCTCCCGTGATAACGGGCATTGGGTCTACCTCCTGCGAGTTGACTATTATCTTTCCGTCCTTCTTAAGGAATGCCGCATATCTTGCCGCCTCAAGCTTCTCAAAGGAAACTATGAAATCAGCCTCTCCCTTATCGATTATAGGAGAATATACCTTTTCTCCGTAGCGCACGTAGGTAACGACGCTTCCGCCTCTCTGGCTCATTCCGTGGACCTCTGATACCTTTACGTCATAGCCCTCGTTAAGCAAAAGTCTGCCAAGAAGCTTGCTTGCAAGCAGCGAGCCCTGACCTCCTACGCCTACTATCATTATATTTGTGGTTTTCATTGCTCTCCACCTCCTATGGCGTCAAACGCGCAAAGCTGCTCACAAACTCCGCAGCCCACGCAAAGGGTGCTGTCGATAAACGCCTTCTTGTCCTTCTTGGTTATAGCGGGACAGCCTATCCTCATACAAGCATTGCAAGCGCGGCACTTATCTGCGTCAACCTTAAGAGCGGGCTTTGCCTTTACGTACTTAAGCAGCGCACAGGGTCTGCGGGAGATTATTACCGAGGGCTCGTCAGCCGCAAGCTCCTCCATAACCACCTGCTCGGTAGCCTTAAGGTCGTAGGGGTCCACAACGCGCACACGGTTGATACCCAAAGCTCTGCATAGAGCCGCAAGGTCAATTTTAGTAGCGGGGTCACCCTTGATATTATATCCCGTGGTGGGGTTCTGCTGATGTCCCGTCATACCCGTGATGGAGTTATCAACGATAATAACCGTTGAGTTCGTTCCGTTGTAAGCGATATTCGCAAGTCCGGTCATACCCGAATGCATAAAGGTAGAGTCGCCGATAACCGCAACAGTCTTGCCTTCAGCGTCCTTGCCCGATGCCTTATTGAAGCCGTGAACTCCCGATACCGACGCTCCCATACAGAGCACCGAGTCGATAGCGTTAAGGGGCGCTGCCGAGCCAAGGGTATAACAGCCGATATCTCCAAGAACGGTTATTTTCTTCTTTGAAAGCACGTAGAACAGACCTCTGTGAGGACATCCCGCGCACATAACGGGAGGACGCACGGGAATTATGTCCTCGGAAGCCGTAAACTCCTTGGCTTCAACGCCCATAGTCTTAGCTATAAGGCTCTGAGAAAACTCTCCGCACATGGGGAATATATTTTTGCCGTCAACCTCAAGTCCCATTGCCCTGCAGTGATTTTCAATAACAGGGTCAAGCTCCTCTATTACCACTACTCTGTCAAACCGCGCAGCAAAGTCAAGTATAAGCTTTTCGGGGAGGGGGTAAACGAGTCCCAGCTTGAGTACCGAAACGCTGTCGCCAAAGACCTCTTTGACGTACTGATAACAGGTACCCGAGGTAATAATACCAAGACTCTTATCCTCTGTCAGCTCCACTCTGTTAAGCCCTGTCTTCTCAGCAAGAGCGGTCAGAGCAGCGGTTCTCGCCTCCACTACGGGATGCTTCTTTATGGCGTTTGCAGGTGCCATTATGTATTTCTGAGGATTTTTAACGTATTCTTTTTTCTCAATTATCGCAGGCTCACAAAGCTCAACCGCGCACTGAGAATGAGCAATTCTGGTGCACATACGGAGAAGAACAGGTGTATCGTACTCCTCGGAAAGCTCAAATGCGAGCTTTGTAAATTCCTTTGCCTCCACCGAGTCGGCAGGCTCAAGCATAGGAATCTTCGATGCCTTTGCGTAGTGTCTGGAGTCCTGCTCGTTCTGAGAGGAGTGCATACCGGGGTCATCGGCAACACAGACAACAAGTCCGCCGTTGACACCCGTGTAAGACATTGTAAACAGTGGGTCAGCAGCGACGTTAAGACCCACGTGCTTCATACAGCAGGCGCTTCTGACGCCTGCCAGCGACGCACCAAACGCCACCTCGCAGGCTACCTTCTCATTGGGCGCCCATTCGCAGTATATCTCATCGTATTTCGCCGCGTATTCGGTTATTTCGGTTGAGGGAGTGCCCGGATAGCTGGATACCACGCCACAGCCTGCCTCAAGCATTCCGCGGGCTACCGCCTCGTTTCCTAACATAAGCTTTTTCATAATATTTCAAACCGCCTTTGGTAATTTATTTTTCTTCAAGTGAGCTGCTTGCGGGTACGCTTATTACCGTATCGTAGCACTTGAATATCTCGTCTGTATTTTGTGGCTTTCTCTTCTGCGTAAGCAAGCTGACCGAGGGAACTATTATAAGTCCTCCCAGCATCGCGAACACTCCCGCATAGAGAGAGTTTTTAAATACGAAGCCCAGAACTCCGCCGAGTGTCACGCCGCTAAGCGAGAGCACGAGCTGTACTATCATAAGCCCTACGCCGAAGGCAAAGGAGCACCATACGGCGGGGCGTGTGACCTTTTTCCAATAAAGTCCGTAAAGGAAGGGGGCGAGAAATGCTCCCGCAAGAGCGCCCCAGGATATACCCATCATCTGAGCGATAAACACGAAGTCGCTCCACACAGTATCCTTAAGTATGGCTATGGTCGCCGAAAGAAGTATAAAGAACACTATAAGAACTCTGAGAATGAAAATCTTCTTTCTCTCGCTCATCTCCTTCCTTGACGCGGGAACTATAACGTCAAGAGCGAGGGTTGACGCTGAGGTGAGAACCAGCGAGGAAAGAGTTGACATAGATGCCGAAAGTACAAGCACTATTACTATTCCTATTATGTAGGGCGAGAGATTTGAGAGCATAGCGGGAATTATAGCGTCGTAGCCCTTGGCGCTCACCTCAGCCCCTGTCATAAACAAACGTCCGAAGCCGCCAAGGAAATAGCAGCCTCCCGCTACGATTATAGCGAACACGGTGGATATAAGCGTTCCCTTGCGTATTGCCGCCTCGTTGGATATGGAATAAAATTTTCCTATCATCTGAGGAAGTCCCCAAGTACCAAGCGAAGTCAACAGAACCACAACAAGCAAGGAAATGGGGTCGGGACCGAACATAGCGGTATATTCCCATCCGCCGCCCTCTGAGGTGGCAAGCATCTCCATAGATGCCATAAAGCCTCCGTTGTAATTAAGCACCGCGGCAACAACCGCAACGATACCGCCAAGCATTATAATACCCTGAATAAAATCGTTTATCGCCGTTGCCATATAACCGCCGAACACCACGTAAATGCCCGTAAGCAGAGCCATTGCCAGTATGCATACCCAATAGGGTATCTCAAAGGCTATATTGAACAGACTCGAAAGTCCGTTGTAGAGTGACGCCGTATAGGGTATAAGAAATACGAAGACTATGGCAGATGCCACTACCTTGAGCTTCCCTGAGTCAAATCGCTTCTCGAAGAAGTCGGGCATAGTCTTTGAATTAAGATGCTGTGTCATAACGCGGGTGCGTCTGCCGAGGATATTCCACGCCAGAAGCGAGCCGATAAAGGCGTTTCCAAGTCCTACCCAGGTGGAAGCAACCCCGAAGTTCCAGCCGAACTGTCCCGCGTAGCCTACGAATATTACCGCCGAAAAGTACGACGTTCCAAAGGCAAATGCCGTAAGCCAAGGGCCTACCGCACGTCCTCCCAGCACAAAGCCGTCAACGTTCTTCGCACCCTTTCTGCAATACAGTCCTACGCCTATCATCAAGGCAAAAAAGCATACCACCAACACAGCAGTAAAAATTTGAGCCGTCATTTTAAAGTTTCTCCTGTCTGTCAGCCCGTTATCTGGGCTTCAACCAGACTTCCTCCGCAGTATTTTTCGCGGAGCTTGGGCTTTTCTATCTTGCCCGTGGGATTACGGGGTACCTTTGCGAATATTATTCTTCTGGGACGCTTGTACTTGGGGAGCGACAGGCAAAATTCGTCTATCTCCTCTTCAGTACACTCCATTCCCTCCTTTATCTCGATAATAGCCGCAGCTATCTCGCCAAGACGCTTATCGGGAAGTCCTATGACCGCCACGTCCTTTATCTTGCCGTGGGCTCTGAGGTGATCCTCTATCTGTACGGGGTAGAGATTTTCACCGCCGCTGATGATAACGTCCTTCTTTCGGTCAACGAGGTAGATAAATCCGTCCTCGTCCTCCTTTGCCATATCTCCCGTGAGCAGCCATTCGCCCTTGAGTATCTCGTTTGTAGCCTCTGGGTTCTTGTAGTAGCACTTCATAACACCCGCGCCCTTGACCGCAAGCTCGCCTACCTCGCCGCGCTCTACGGGGTTACCCTTTTCGTCAACTATCATGGTTTCCCACAGATATCCCGCCTTTCCGATAGCGCCCACCTTATGTATATTCTCCACACCCAGATGTACGCACCCCGGTCCTATGGACTCGGAAAGTCCGTAGTTGGTATCGTAATCGTGGTCGGGGAACATCGCCTTCCAACGCTTGATGAGCGAGGGCGGTACGGGCTGTGCGCCTACGTGCATAAGTCGCCACTGAGCAAGAGTATAATCCTCCAGCTTAAGGTCGCCTCTGTCAATAGAGTCAAGTATATCCTGAACCCACGGAACGAGAAGCCACACGATAGTAGCCTTTTCGTCAGATGCCGTCTGGAGCACCCACTCAGGCTTTACGCCGCGCAGAAGAACCGACTTTCCGCCGCTGAGCAGCGAGCCGAACCAGTGCATCTTCGCGCCCGTATGATAAAGAGGCGGAATACAAAGGAACACGTCCTCCTTGGTCTGGCTGTGGTGCTTCTGCTCGGTATAGCAGGAAGCCACCAGAGCCGCGTGGCGGTGAAGTATCGCCTTGGGGAAGCCCGTCGTTCCCGAGGAGAAGTATATAGCTCCGTCGTCGCTGTCCTTTATCTCCACGGGGGGAACGGTGGTAGAGCAATAGTATGTCATTTCGGCGTAGTTATCCGCGTAGCGGGGGGTATCCTTTTTGTCACCCACGAAGAAAAGATTGTCAACTCCGCCCATATCGTCCTGTATGTTGTTTATGCGCTCGATAAATTCGGGGCCAAAAACCAGCATACGCACGTCCGCAAGGTCAAGACAGTACTTTATCTCGTCCGAGGAATAGCGGTAATTCATAGGCACAACAAGAGCGCCCGTTTTAAGAATACCGAAGTATATGGGAAGCCATTCAAGGCAGTTCATCATAAGGATAGCAACCTTATCCCCCCTCTTGATGCCGCGGGTAAAGAGCAGATTGGCAAAGCGGTTTGCCTTAACGTCAAACTCCTTCCAGGTAAGCTCTCTGCGGTATTTATCCGACTCGGAGGCGGTTTCTATAAGATTATATTCACGCCACGTGGTGTTTTTTTCGGGCTGCTTCTCGGGATTTATCTCCACCAGAGCCACGTCATTGGGATATATTTTAGCGTTTCGCTCTAAAAAATCTGTAATCGGCATAATTAGGTCCTTCTTTTTCCTTTAGATTTTTATAACGTTAAATGCGCTGAGAACAGATGACAGCAGAATGATTATCATACATACGGGGGCAACGTACTTTATCATCACAACAAAGAGCTTCTTAAATCTGAACTTACCCGAAAGCTCTACCTCGTCTATAACCGACTGAGGCTTTATCACGTATCCCACAAGTATAGCGGTAAAGAACGCGGCGATAGGCATAAGAACACTGTTGCTTATAAAGTCAAAGAGGTCAAGGAACTGCATTCCTATTACCTTCACGTTTGCCCATACTCCGTAGCCAAGGGTTGATGGCAGTCCCAGAAGCAGACACGCCGCGAAGACCACAAGACAGGTCAGACGTCTGTTCCATCTGAGCTTATCCTGAAGTATGGATACCACCGTTTCCATAAGGGAAATAGAGGAGGTAAGAGCCGCCAACAGAACCAAAAGGAAGAATATAGCACCTATGATATGTCCTCCCCACATATTCTCAAATACTGTGGGAAGCACCTGAAACATAAGTCCCGCTCCTGGAGCCTCGGGGGCTGCGCCCGTAGATGCGAACACCGCGGGGATCACCATAAGTCCCGCAAGGAAAGCTATACCCGTATCGAATATCTCTATCTGATGCACCGAGGACTCAATGCTCACTTCCTTTTTCATATACGAGCCGTAGGTTATCATTATACCCATAGCCAAGGACATTGAATAAAATAGCTGTCCCATTGCCGCCACTACTGTCATTATAGAGAAATTCTCAAAATTGGGGATAAGGTAATATGCAAGTCCCGCACCCGCTCCGGGCATACAGCATACGTACACCGCGATGAATATGGAAAGCACCACCAGCACGGGCATCATTATCTTGCTTACCTTCTCTACACCCTTCTCAACGCCAAAAAGCACTATAAGAGCGGTAGCGCCGATAAAGAGGAGAAACCAGCCTATGGGCTCCCACGTAGAGGATATAAAGCCGCCGAAATAATCGGGGGATGCTGCCGCCGAGCCGCCGCCCGTGGCATAGAGTGTAAGATACTTTGTGACCCATCCGCCAATAACCGAATAGTAAGGCAGGATAAGCGCGGGAATAATTGCACCCAGATATCCCACAAAGGCGTATTTCTTGTTAAGCTTTTCATAAGCGCCGATTGCGCTAAGACCTGTCTTTCTTCCTATAGCTATCTCCGCTACCATCAGCGAGAATCCAAAGGTCACCGAAAGGAGGATGTAAACAAGTAAAAATATTCCTCCGCCGTATTTTGCGGCAAGATAGGGAAAACGCCATATATTGCCAAGTCCTACCGCAGATCCCGCCGCCGCCAAAACGAAGCCGATCTTACCGGTAAAGCTGCTTCTTTTTTGTTCCATAAATCAAAACTCCTCAAAATATATTAATATATTATAAAAAACAAAAATACACACATATTATCTCACATTTTTCTGAAAATTGCAAGTGATTTCGGGATATTTTTTATGATATTCGGTATAAATTTCGTAATATTTACAGAAAAACCGCCCGCGGAGCTCCGCGGGCGGCATGATTCAGCTGTAAAGTATGTCAAATTCTCGCTTTAGACTCTCTGACAGAGCCCGCATACGCTCCTCGCTGACCTTAAGGACTCGTCTGTCGTAGGTAAGCAATCCATTGGTCTCGTCCTCAACGTCGCTGACCTGCGTCAGCACCGCGGCGCAAAGCCCGCTCTCCTTGATAGCAGGAACGAGTTCATTTTCGTAAAGAGCGCAAAGGGCATCCTCAAATTTTTCGCGCTTCTCAAAAAATCTGTATCCGTAGGTCTTATCCAAATTGAAGCTATGCCCCTCTATCTTGCAGGAATACCCGCCAAACTCCGAGAGCACCAAGGGTCTGCCCTTTACCGACTTCAGCTTCACGGGCTTGAAGTAGACGTGCTCGCTCTCAACGTCGCTCATCCTCGTCTTAAACCAGCCCGAGGTGGTATCGTAGATACGCGTAGGGTCAAGCTCCTTGAAAAAAGTGTAGTATCCATCTGCGTCGAACTGTCCCCAGCCCTCGTTGAAAATTGTAAAATATACCACAGACGGATTATTGTATAGGCTATTGATTATACCCCTTGATGTCTTTTCGAATTCTTCCCTCCGTTTCTTGCTTGCGCGGTGAGTTATACCCTTTTTCAAGCCAACCGTGGGCAGAGCGGTATCCACAAGGAAATTGTATTTTCCGCTATTTATCATATCCTGAAAAACGAGCATACCGTATTTGTCGCAGTAGTAGTAAAAGAGACGGGGCTCAAGCTTGATATGCTTGCGAAGCATATTAAAGCCGCACTTTTTCATACGCAGTATATCGTCGGCAAATCCACGAGGTGAGGCAGGGAGGAAAATACCGTCACTGAAGTACCCTTGGTCAAGGAGTCCGTGGCAAAAATAAGGATTGCCGTTGAGGGCTATGAAGGATTTCCCATCCTTTTCGGTCACACTCACCGTGCGGAGTCCGAAGTAGGAGAAAACCCTGTCCTCCCCCGCCCTTATCTCAATGTTATAGAGATGCGGATTTTCGGGTGTCCACAGTATAGGCTCGGCAATATCAAGACGGAATTTCTCTCCCTCAAAAAAGAAGTATTCGCGCCCCTCAAAAACAAGCACCTTTTTCTTTTCTCCGCCGCTGATTTCAAGGTCTACGCCCTTTAAGTCAGGAGTGATTTTTATGCTCCTGATATAGCTCTCGGGAACGCTCTCAAGCCACACGCTCTGCCATATTCCGCTGACCTTGGTGTACCACATTCCACCGCGCTTGACGGTCTGCTTTCCGTAAGGAAGGTCAAGGTCAAGAGGGTCGCGGGCTTCTATACGCAAAATGTTCTCACCCTCGCGCAAAAGCTCCGTGATATCAAGCTCAAAGGGCAAATAGCCCCCTACGTTCTGCCCCGCTTTCTTTTGATTCACAAAAACGGCGGCGGTCTGGTCGCAGGCATCTATATGAAGCAATATCCGCCCTCTGTTAAATCCCTCGGGAAGAATAACGCTCCTTTCATACACAAGTAGGTCGTTCTTCTTTATGTCTATATCCACACCGGACGCTATGCTTTCGGGAGCAAATGGCACGAGTATCTCACCCGAGTAGACAGTCCTGTCCTTATTTATCACAGAAAAGCTCCCTTTGCCGTTAAGGCAGAGATAGCTTTCTCTGCGCATTTGAGGGCGGGGATATTCTCCGTAGGGAATTTCTTCCTTTGAAAGCTCTTCCATATACTCGGTAGGAAGCTTCACAAGTCTTGGAGTCTTTTTTGACCTTATGGTGAAAAATACAAATAGCACAAATATAGCCACGATTCCCGCCGCGAGAAAAATATTATTATTCGGCACAAAGGATGTAGTACCATCATTGTTGGTTATAACCGCCGCATTTTCAAGAACAGCCTTTCCGATAGCAGGTCCCACAACTCCCGGAACAAGCACCTGAGAAAATATCCGTATTCCCTGAAGTCTACCCGCCTTGCCCGCGGGAGTGTTGTCGCGTATCATAGCGCCAAACACCGCCATGCCCGACAAATAACCGCTCATCATCAAAAATGAGCCGAGAAAAACAGGGATCATCGTCTTGGTGAAATAGAGCACCGCATAGCCTAACAAGAGCATAATCAGCGCCAAAATACCCGACAGATTGAAGCCTTTTTTGTCATAGACCTTTCCCCACAAAGCCGTGACAGCCGAAGCAAGAATAATGGCGGGCGCCATTATAATTACATAATTCGTCATACCCAATGATACCTCATAGTATATTATAAGGTAGGGCATAAATATCTGTATCGATATGTTAAAAATTACAAATGCAGCAAGAGTCACATACAAAGTAAGGTTCTTTTTCACAGTGCTCGGCTTGAAGCCATAGAGAATACCCTCAAGGTATCCGCCATCGGCAGGAGCGATTTTAGGCTCCTTAATAATAAACATTCCAAGCACACCCACCGCAAGAGTCAAGAGCCCGATAATAGTAAATATCACCGTCCAGCTGGAGGGGTCGTCAAGGCTGAACGCCATAAATCCGCCGAAAACGGCAAGCACCGCCACCAAGGGCATCATAGCGTTTATTCCCTCTGCCTTACCTCTGTTTTCAGAGGTGGTCATATCGGTCATCCACGCGTTAAACGCCGCGTCGTTAGCCGTAGAACCAAAAAAGGTCATAAGGCAGTCAAGAACAATTGTCAGCGACACACCAACCGCCATAGCAGACACGGTGGCGGGAATAAAGCTTCCTATTATATCGGTACGCAAAAGCACGAAGCTGAATATGGACACTCCCCAAAGGATATATCCTCCGCATATAAACAGCTTCCTTTTCCTATCTTATCGGACAGCGCCCCCATAAACACCGTGGTAAGCGTCGCCGTAACAGCGGAAGCCGCGACCATTGCGGATATATCTCCCGCCGAAGCGTTAAAGGTCTTGTAGATAAAGACGTTGAGATACATATTCTCCACGACCCATGCTATCTGCCCCATAAGGCTGAACACCGTAAGCGCCAGCCAGAACCAAGAACGTTTTTTCTTTATTTTCTCCATTTTACACCTCCAATTTTTTACCTTATCATTATACCACAAGAAGCGGGCAAAGTCAAATAGTATATACATATTGAAGAAAATCTCGAAAAGCTCTTGACAAAGGGAGAGAAATGTGGTATCATATTACAGTCACTTTATCAAGGTAAAGTGATAAAACATTTTAGAAAGAAAAGAGACACACGTTATGAAAAAAATTATTTCTCTCGTCCTCGCCCTCCTTATGATGGCAGGCGCACTCTTCACCTTCGCATCCTGCGGTGCAAACGACTTAAACTTCGGTAAGGAATATTCTCCTCTCAAGGCACAGATGGACGTACTCCTTCAGCTCAACACCAAGTCAGTAGACGTTGGCGTTATGGACAGTATCATGGCAGGCTACTATATGAGCCAGGATACCACCTACGCAAACAGCCTTATGATAGTTGAGAACCTTGCTCTCTCTACCGAGCAGTACGGTATCGCGGCAAGAAAGGGCAGCGGTCTTATCAAGAAGATAAACCAGGCTCTTATCGACCTCGCAAAGGCAGGAACGGTTGACACTCTCGCAGAAAAGTACGGAATCAAGTCCGAGCTTTGCATAGACACCACCAAGACTGTTGCCGAGCTCACAGCTTCCGAGCAGGCTGACTGGGACTACATAGCAGGCAAGGGCGAGTTTATCGTAGGCTACACCGTTTTCGCTCCCATCGCGTACGAAAAGGACGGCGAGCTTATCGGCTTTGATATAGAGCTTGCAAAGGCAGTTGCCCAGAAGCTTGGCATCAACGTAAAATTCGAGGTTATCGAGTGGAACTCCAAGGAGGCTCTTCTCGAGGCTAAATCTATCGACTGCATCTGGAACGGTATGACCATCACCGAGGAAAGACTCGCGGCTATGGAGATCTCCATCCCCTACCTCAACAACAAGCAGGTAGCCGTTATCCGCAAGGAAGACAAGGAGAAGTACAAGACCACCGAGGATATGTCCGATGCTATCGTAGCGGCTGAGGAAGGCTCCGCGGGCGAGTCCTGCATAAAGAAGGCTGACGCTGAGTAATTCTTTATCAAAGGTACACGGCAAATATGTCTTTTGGGCAAATAAATCTTGAATTACTCGAGGGATTGCTCTATACCTTTCTTATCTTCGCCGCCACCCTTGCCGCCGCTCTCCCACTGGGATTGCTCATAGCAATGGGCTCAAAGTCGAAGATAAAAATAATAAGCGCAATAGTTAAAGCATTTGTCTGGGTCATCAGAGGAACTCCTCTGATGCTCCAGCTTATTGCTTATCTGTTCATTCCCTCAACACTGTCGGGTATGTTCGGCTGGAATTTTTACGTAAGAGGGGCTACCGCAAAGCTTATGCTTGTCATTATAGCCTTCTCCATAAATTACGCCTGCTATTTCTCGGAAATATACAGAGGCGGGATCCAGAGCATATCAAAGGGACAGTACGAGGCGGCTCAGGTATTGGGTATGAGCCGTTCACAGACCTTTTTTAAGGTCATCTTTTTGCAGGTAGTAAAAAGAGTCATTCCCCCCATGTCAAACGAAATAATTACTCTGGTCAAGGACACTGCTCTGGCAAGCGTCATAATATCCGTAGACCTGTTTACGGTAGCTAAAAATCTGGTAAATACTCAGGTAACCCTGTTCCCCCTCTTCTATGCGGGAGTATTCTACCTGATAATAAACGGATTGCTTACCGTGGGACTTGGAAAGCTTGAAAAGAAACTTGACTACTTTAAGGTATAACAATGGCATTTTTTGAAGCAAGAAATATTAAAAAAAGCTTTGGTAAGCTTGAGGTGCTTAAGGGAGTCGACCTCTCCTTGGAGCAGGGACAGGTAATGTCTATAATCGGCTCGTCGGGAAGCGGAAAGACTACGCTTTTGCGCTGTCTTAACGCCCTTGAGGTAGCCGACGAGGGCACTGTTACGGTTGGCGGGAAGCTCTGCTTTGACGCAGAGGCAGAGGAAAAAAGCAACTCCAAGGCCGTAAGCGAATGTAATTTCGGTCTGGTCTTCCAGTCCTTTCACCTCTTTCCTCAATACACGGCTCTGAAAAATCTCACTCTCGCCCCCGAGCTCCGCGCAAAGGACAAGGCAAAGAGCGAAAAGCTGGGCAAGGAATGGCTTGCAGAGGAGTACAAAAAAATAGAAAAGAACGCTGAGGAGCTTCTGGCTTCCGTGGGACTCTCGGATAAGAGAGATTATTACCCCTGTCAGCTTTCGGGCGGTCAGCAGCAACGAGTTTCTATCGCACGTGCACTTATGATGAAGCCCGATATTCTGTTTTTTGACGAGCCCACCAGCGCCCTCGACCCCGAGATAACGGGAGAGGTGCTTAAGGTCATAAAGAGCCTCGCCGCGCAAAATATGACTATGGTCATAATCACCCACGAAATGAATTTCGCCCACGAGGTGTCCGATAAGATAGTATTTATGGACGACGGAGTAGTAGCCGCCGAGGGTAGCCCCGAGGAGATATTCGCCAGCGATAACAAGCGTCTGCACGAATTTCTCTCGGCTTTCGGTAGTATTTAATTTTTTCTAAATACATTTTGTTAGCTTTTTTCGGCTTGTAGGGACAGGCGTCCTCGACTGTCCGTTCCCGCATAAAGTTAATTTTGCAAAAATATGAGCATCAACCCCGTAATTGAGAAGACTTCGTTATTTTACAGCCGCCATTTGGTTTTGTGATTATCGTTTGTTTGCTCGGACAGTCGAGGACGCCTGTCCCTACGGTTTGGCGCTATTTTGAGATTGACCTTTCCTGAGTCACGCTATGTCTCAAAGGATTTTCGTTATGCAAAAAGCGCGTACAGCAGAGCTTTCTCTGCTGTACGCGCTTTTTCGTTTATTCGCGGTATTTATTAAACCTTAAACATCATATCACCGTAGGTAGGAAGCGGCCAATATTCGGAGGAGGTAAGCTTCTCCATCTCGTCTACCGATTCGCGCAGAGAGACCATAGCGGGGATGACGTTATCCCTGTATGCTTCGGCGCGAGCCACGCAATCGGGTATGAGTGCCGCCATCTTTTCAGCCCTCTCAAGCTTTTCGAGAACGTGATATGCCTTGTAGCAGAGCCCCGAAAGCTTCTCTATGATATCTCTCTCCACAGCGCAGGAGCCGGGAATGAGCTTTTCCTTTGCGTTTGCCCCCTGAGCCACCTCGGACATATAAGCGTTCACCGCGGGGATTATATCCCTGCTCGCCATTTCTATCATAGTCAGCGCCTCGATATTTATGACCTTGGCGTAATTTTCAAAGAAGATCTCCTCACGGGAGTTTATCTCAACCTCGCTCATAACTCCGTGGCGGGAGAAAAGCTCCACATTCTTGGGAAGATTGAAGCACTTGAAGGCGTCAACCGAATTTTTAAGATTAAGCAGACCGCGTCGCGCCGCCTCTGCCTCCCACTCGTAGGAATATCCGTTTCCGTCAAAGATTATTCTTCTGTGCTTAGCAAAGGTATCCTTTATAAGCTTAGCTACCGCGCTCTTGAAATCCTCCGCACCCTCAAGCTCGTCGGCAAACTGACGGAAGCTCTCGGCAACGGCGGTGTTAAGAACCACGTTGGGCAGAGCGATATTCTGGGATGAGCCAAGCATACGGAACTCGAATTTGTTACCTGTGAAGGCAAAGGGAGAGGTACGGTTTCGGTCGGTGGTATCCTTGCGGAAGGTAGGTATGGAGGGTATTCCCAGATCCATCATTCCCGCCTTTGCGCCCTCGTAATGTGTGCCCTTGACTATGGAGTCTATTATCTGGTCAAGCTCCTCGCCTACAAATACCGAAAGTATAGCGGGGGGAGCTTCCGCCGCACCCAGACGGTGGTCGTTGCCCGCATGAGCAACCGATACTCGCAGAAGGTCCTGATAATCGTCAACCGCCTTGATAATAGCCGCAAGAACCAGCAGGAAGAGCACGTTGTCGGCAGGGGTCTTGCCGGGCTTTAAGAGATTCTTTCCCGTATCGGTAGAAAGCGACCAGTTATTGTGCTTACCCGAGCCGTTAACACCCGCATAGGGCTTTTCGTGAAGCAGACATACAAGTCCGTGCTTCTCGGCTATCTTCTTCATATATTCCATAATAAGAAGATTATGGTCAACGGCAAGATTTGTCTTTACGTATACGGGAGCAAGCTCGTGCTGAGCGGGAGCCGCCTCGTTGTGCTTGGTCTTGGCGTGTATGCCCATTTTCCAGAGCGCCTCGTCAAGGTCAGCCATATAGGCGCTTATTCTTGTTTTCAGCGGTCCGAAATAGTGGTCCTCAAGCTCCTGTCCCTTGGGAGAGTGGGCGCCAAAGAGGGTCCTTCCCGTATAGAGCAGGTCCTTTCTCTTATCGTAAAGCTTCTTGTCTATTATAAAATATTCCTGCTCCGCGCCCACGGTGGTGGTAAGACGCTTGGCTTCGGTATCTCCGAAAAGACGGAGGACACGCAAGCCCTGAATGCTTATAGCATCCATAGAGCGAAGCAAGGGAGTCTTTGTATCAAGTGCCTCGCCCGTATAGGAGCAGAACGCCGTAGGTATGTAGAGCGTACCGTCCTTTACGAAGGCATAAGAGCCGGGGTCCCAAGCGGTATAGCCTCTTGCCTCAAAGGTAGCGCGAAGTCCGCCCGAGGGGAAGGAGGATGCGTCGGATTCACCCTTTATAAGCTCCTTACCCGAAAATTCCATTACTACCTTACTGCTGCCGTCGGGGGAAAGGAAGGAGTCGTGCTTTTCCGCCGTAAGTCCCGTTAGGGGCTGGAACCAATGAGTGTAGTGAGTAGCGCCCTTCTCTATCGCCCATTCCTTCATAGCCGCCGCAACGGGAGCAGCGATAGACGCGTCAATAGTCTTTCCCGTAGCAATAGTCTTGCTCAGGGACTTAAACACGTCCTCGGGAAGCTTTTCTCTCATAACGTCTTCGTTAAACACCATACACCCAAATATTTCGGGAACGTTTTTTACCATATTTTTCACCTCTTTAAAATTTAGACAAGGATAAACAATCACAGTTATTATATACCATTTTCCTTTTCTTGTCAATACTTTTCTGCTCCTTACGGGATATACAGCTCGTCAATTCCCATAAGAGAGATCCAATCATACAGTACCTCTTTGCCCGCCAATATCCTGCTTTTTGCTCTCAGCGGACAGCCCCGAGAAAAACGGGGTATCAGCTCTTTCCATACAAGCTCCAAGGTTTCCTCGGGAAGCCTTGCTTCTCCAAGCTCCTCCGCTGACAGCCCCAATAGACCTGCCGCCGCCGCGTCAAGGTCCACCGTGAGAAAATCCGCCTTGGCAAAGGGAGGAGCGCCAAGCAGCCACACGGGTGCACTGAGCAAAACTCCACGGGGCAGATAGCCGTTGAATTCTCTCCCCTCTGCCTCAAGTCTGCAAAACACCCTGTGCATAAGCTCGAGCCCTACTCTTATGTCCTCGGGGCGGGAATAACCTTCAAGCTGTACCGAAAAGCTCCCGTACACAGCCGCTCTGAACAGCGCCTCGGTATCCTCACAAAAGCGCTCTCGGTCGCCCTCCTCCAATGGAAGCTTTTGACCTACGGTGATTTTTTTGCCGCAATACTCCTCCGCTATACCCGCAAGAACGTCAAACAGCTCTCCCTCTCGCCTTGCTTCCTCGGCATCAAGCATTATGGCTTCTCCGTCGCGCGACCTCATAAGCAGTCTGTGGGAGGGCTCGGTCAATCGGCACGCTTCAAGTGCCACTCTCGCCGCGGGATAGGAATTGAGCGTCTCAAGGCAGGGGTCTATTATAAGCACGTCTTTTTCGGTATCAAGAAGAGCTACCTTCCCTTGATATTGGCGAGAAAATCCGTCCTTGAGTATAAGATAGGGTATCCTTCTGCATATAAGGAGATTTATGAGCCGCGAGGATATGGCTTCCGAGGACACTATGACCCCCGCGGGCGCGTTGCCGCACAGCTTCTCCACAGTGCCTTCTCCGCCGCTCCCATCAAAAAAGCAAAGCATCGATGCTTCTCCCTTGACCGTCTCTCCTTTCCCAGATGTAATATCAACCCTGCCAACCGCAAGGCTTCCTCCCCCAAAGCCCGAGATGCCTTTAAATACCTTTTCCTCTGCCCTCTCAAAGGGTAACAAGATACGCGATACCATCCGCCACCTCCTCTTACATATATTTTTAGTTTACCTCATTTTTACAATACTATGCAAAGGCGGGTGTAAACTAAAATTGTCATTATCCATTAAAAAATTGTAAAAAGATGCAGACAAACAACAAAAAAAGTGATACAATATGATGAGTAAATCAGAGGAGGTATGACCAATGAAAATAATAGTAACAAAAAACTATGAGGAAATGTCAGCCCAAGCGGGAAAACTTCTGGCTGAAATAATAAAAAGCAAGCCCGATTGCGTTCTCGGTCTGGCAACGGGAGGTACTCCCGTGGGAGTGTACGATTATCTGACAGACCTGTTCGAGAGAGGCGAGCTGAGCTTTGCGAGGACAAGCTCTGTAAATCTTGACGAATACTATCCCATATCCTCAAGCAACAGTCAAAGCTACCGATATTTTATGAACAAAAAGCTCTTTGACAGAGTGGATATAGATAAAGCCAATACCTTTGCGCCCAACGGGTCGGCGGAGGACGTGCTCGCCGAATGTAAAAAGTACGATGAGCTTATAGACCGAATGGGCATTGACGTTCAGCTTTTGGGAATAGGAAGAAACGGACACATAGGCTTCAACGAGCCCGAGGATGAGCTGCACCGCGGAACTCACCTCACCGCTCTCACCCCCGACACCATCAGTGCCAACGCAAGATTTTTCGCGTCTGTATCCGAAGTGCCTACCCACGCCATAACTATGGGTATAGGCAGCGTTTTCAAGGCGAAAAAAATAATCCTTCTGGCATCGGGCAAGAGCAAGGCAGATGCCATACGTCAGGTAATAACGGGCGGAATAACCACCTCCTGCCCCGCGTCTCTTCTCTGTTTACATCCCGACGTAACCGTCATTTGCGACGAGGACGCGTATTCCTTAGTATAACATAAAAGGCTTGTCATTCCGCCAATGACAAGCCCTTTATTCAAACATATTTATTACCCTTACGCCCTTTTTCTCGGCGTAAGCCACCGTATAGGCGCTTCCGCCCCTGCTTCTGCCGCAATATGCCACACACAGCGCGCTTCCGTCTACCATATCTCTGTTTCGCTTCTGCATACAGCCGTTAACGTAGCTATCGTATGCGTAGCGCACCGAATCGGCATTCTCAATAACGTAGTAGTACGCTTTTTTCAGATTTTCACTCCATCCGTTTTCCTGACCGTGACAGGGCAGATAAAGGTGAAGCCTGACAAAGCCGTACTTCTTTTTCTTTTCAAGCACCTTCAGCGCGGCAAGAGTATCAAAGCCTACCGCTCCGCCCGCGCGGAATTCCGTATATCCCTCGCTTATGAGCTTCTCTAAAAGCGCGTCTATTTTTTGGGGCATCTCGGACAGATGCTTAGCGTTTATCGTCCTATGTCCCGTAAACATACATATCTTACTTTCCATATGCTCCTCCTTTCCCTGTCGCTACATATATTATACAACTTTTAGTGTGTCAAAGAAAGGACTTTGAAAAAAGTTTTTTCACTTTTTTCACTTTCTGTCATAAAAATACGCCAAAAAAGATAAAATGTGGTGAGAACAAATGAAGATTTACAGGAGGGACCGCAAACCATGAAGAAAAAAACCTTAGGGATACTTATATTAACTCTGCTTCTATGTATCGGCTGCTTCGCTTCTTGCTCACAAAAGGTGGATGAACAAAAGCTCTTATCCCCCGCCCTTGGATGTATAGCCGAGGAAAGCTCTATGGCAAAATCCGCTCTTACAGGGCAGTCCATCACCTTTTCCGCCGATGATTTTGCAAGAGCGGTAAACGTAAGCAAAATAGAAAAGCTGACCATAACCTCTCTGCCTCCCGTCACCGACGGAGAGCTTCGGGTAGGCTCTACCGTTCTGAGCTCTCCCCAGACCCTGAGCGCCGCCAGCGTAGCTCTTATGACCTATCACCCCGCATCAAGCGTGACCTCCTCGGAGTTCCGCTTCCGCGTGGATGACAGCCAATACGAGATGTGCTGTAAGCTTTATATGCTCGACAAGCAGAACTACGCCCCCACTCTCAGCACAGCCCCAAAGACCGCCCTTGAGGTCAGCACCCACCAGAACGTAACTCTTTTCGGCACTCTCCCCTGCTATGACCCCGACGGAGATGAAACCTATATAGAAATAGTTTCCTACCCCGAAAAGGGAGTACTTATACTTGAGGACAGAGCTACGGGCGCGTACAGATATCTTCCCTACGAGGGCAAAACGGGCAAGGACAGCTTCTGCTACGTAGCCCGCGACAAATACGGAAATTACAGCGCCGGTGCCGAGGTAAGCCTCTCCATAAACAAAAAGGAAACCTCGGTAAGCTACGTTGACCTTGCGGAGTCACCCTACCACAACGCCGCCCTTACCATGACAAAGGAAGGAATAATGAGCGGAACGCAGGTAGGCTCATCAACCTATTTTTATCCCGACAAGACCGTAAGCCGCGCTGAATTTACCGTAATGGCAATGAACGCCGCGGGTATCTCAGAGGTGCTTCCCTCCTCCCAGACCGTATTTGCCGATGACTCGGATATCAGCTCGGATATGAAAAAATATATTGCCACAGCCTACGAGCTTGGCTATATAAACGGAGCTCAAAAGGACGGAAAGCTTTATTTTGAGCCCAACAGAGAGATAACCCGTGCCGAGGCGGCTGTGATGCTAGCCAATATACTGGATGCCGCCGCACCTACCGTCACTCCCGTCTTTTCCGACTCTGATAGTATTCCATCTTGGGCTCAGGCGTCTGTGTACTCTCTCTCCTCCTTGGGAGTGCTTGAAAGCTCGGGGGGCAGCATAAGCGCCTCCGCCGTTGTTACAAGAGGAGATGCCGCTGAGATACTCTCAAACTTTATGGCTGTAAAGGACTGACCTTAACCATCAAAACCCCGCAGATCGATTTACTGCGGGGTTTTAATTACTTTATTCAATTATGATTACATCATTTTCTTGCGCTTTATTATCCATACCGCGGCAAGGCTACCGAGTATAGCTGCTGACAGTACGCATATAACAACTATACCTATCCCACCCAACACTACGCTTCTCACGCTTGCAGAGCAATTATCGCATCTGCCGTCGCGGCTTGAGTCAACGTGCTCAAGCATTACACGCCTATATCCGCAAAGGTTACATTCTATGTCGCACAGATTGTCATAGGTATGGACCAAGGACGCTCTCCGATATCCACAGATATCACAATCCACATCGCAATCACTGCTGTATACGTGTTCATCTACAAGGCGTATACCGCTGCATTTGTTACAAAGAGTGTCACAATCGTTATCATATACGTGACCGTCTATCTCCCTCTCCGCTCCGCAATACTCGCAGGTAGGGTCGCAATCGTTGCGGTAGTAATGGCTCTCCGCCGCCGAGACGCATATTCCCGCGGCAATAGCTATAATACACAGCGCACAAATAAATACTACTACCCTTTTCATTTTATATCCCCACTTCCTCAAAGCTTCCGCCCTTGTATACTACCGTACTGCAAATGCCTCTGCTCTTCAGCAGCTCTCGGGCATTCTCAAACCAGCAGGTAATATCCCTTGCGGCGTGACTGTCGGCAGAAAGCAGTATCCTGCCTCCCCTTGCCTTTATCTCGTCAAGCAAAAACACCGATGGATAAGGGTCGCTTCTGTATCCTCTTGATATGGCTCCCGAGTTCAGCTCTATTATGGAAGTCACCTCAAGAGCGGCTGCTAAAGCCTCCTTGGCTGCTCTTACGTAGCGAGGGTCGCTCTCATCTACCAGACTGTACTTGGTTATAAGGTCTATATGTCCGAGTATATCGGGGCGCATAGGACATACGGTCTCGGCGTAGGAGCGGTAATAGGACTCTGCCATAGCCACGGTATCCCCGCCGAAATACCTTTTTGATATCTCTATAAACTCGTTTTTGTCAAGGTCCACCGCTCTGTATCCGTCGGGCGTCTGTACGTAATGGATATCGCCGATTACGTAATCGTAATCGCCTCTGTCGGGAAGTCTGGCAAAGCCGTCAAGCTCTATTCCGAGATATACCTCTATTTTATCCTTATAGAGCTCTTGCAGCCTTCTGACCTCTCTCTTATACTCCTCAAGCCTGTCTGCCTGAATGCAATAGCTGGTATCAAAATAGGTATAGCAATGGTCGGATATACCCAAGGAAACCATATTTTTTTCAATAGCGCTCTTTACATTCGCCTCTACCGTATCCGCACCGTCGGAGAAATCGGTATGCGTATGCATATTACAGTATCTCATTTTATCACCTCGCAGATATTATAGCATATAAATTCCGCAAGGTCAACAGAAATCGGTAGTTTTATCTTGTCCTATGACAAGCAAGGTGCGCCAAAAGCTCACACAAAGTTGATTTTCGTTCATACTTTTGCAAAATATGTTGACAAAAATGTTAAAAAATAGTATACTGAGACCGAGAGATCAAATAAAGGTCGAAAGGCGGACATTATGAAGATAAAGATAACACCTAAAAAGTATGAAGACGTACTGGCTCTTCCACCCGAAAAGCACCTAAGACCAAAAAAGCCCAATATCTTTTTCAGAACTCTACTGAAGCTCGTGTCCATCCCCGGGCTTATGGGAGTCAATTTCAAATGCACCAAAATAGGAATGGAGGAGCTCGGTAAAAAAGAGCCCTGCCTTTATCTTATGAACCACTCCAGCTTTATCGACCTTGAAATAGTGGCTAGCATTCTCTACCCCCGCCCCTTCAATATAGTTGCCACCACCGACAGCTTTGTGGGAAAGTCCTGGCTAATGCGCCAGATAGGCTGCATCCCCACAAAAAAATTCGTTTTCGATATAGGTCTTGTGCGCGATATGACACACACCGTGCGCAAGCTGGGCAGTTCGGTGGTAATGTACCCCGAGGCGAGCTACAGCTTTGACGGAACGGCTACCACTCTGCCCGATTCTCTTGGCAAATTCGTAAAGCTTCTCGACGTTCCCGTGGTTATGATTCGCACCTACGGAGCCTTCACCCGCCAGCCTCTGTACAACGACCTTAAAAAGCGCAAGGTTGACGTGAGCGCCGATATGAAATATCTTCTCTCCCGCGATGAAATAAAGAAAATGAGCGCCGAGGAGATAAATGATATCCTTGCCGCCGAATTTAATTTTGACAATTTCCGCTGGCAGCAGGAAAACAAGATAAAAATAGACGAGCCCTACCGCGCCGACCTTCTTAACCGCGTGCTCTACAAATGCCCCCATTGCAACAGAGAGGGAAAGACCTTGGGAAAGGGTATATCCCTTACCTGCTCCGCCTGCGGCAAGGTATATGAGCTGGACGAATACGGCTTTCTCAAGGCAACAGAGGGTGATACTAAATTTGACCACATCCCCGATTGGTTCGCTTGGGAGCGGGAATGTGTAAGAAAAGAAATAGAGGACGGCACGTACAGCTTTGAGGCTCCCGTCCGTATATGCATGGGTGTCGACCTGAAAAAAATATATTATATCGGCAAGGGCAGACTGACCCACAGCAAGGACGGCTTCCATCTGACAGGAGCGGGCGGAAAGCTGGATTATAAGCAAAATCCCCAAGCTACGTACAGCCTTTACTCAGACTTTAACTGGTACGAGGTGGGCGACATAATCTGTATCGGCAACCAAAAGGCACTATACTACTGCTTCCCCGAGACAGAAGGAGATTTCGTGGCAAAGGTGCGTCTTGCCACCGAGGAGCTTTACAATATTTATAAAATCGAAAAAAACAAAGGCTAATTGGAGCAATTCCCTTGACAACACTATATTTGTGTGATAAAATTAAACCGTATCAAAATTAACTTTGGAGGTTTATTATGGAAGCTTTGAAGAAGATCTTTCCCCTTTCCTGGAAGTACACAAAGGACGTTGCTAATCTTGTTATCGGTATAATCCTTTACGTAGTAGTAGGAATAGTAGCAGGCGCTCTTATCGCCCTTTCCACACTTCTTATCGGTTGGATTCCCGTTATCGGTTGGCTCGTAGCTTGGGCTCTCGGTGTTGTAGGAAGCCTTATCGGTGTTTACGTTCTCGCAGGAATAGTTATCCAGATACTCGTTTTCGCAAAGGTTATTAAAGACTAAAAGCAAATACAAATAGGGCACAGAAATCATTTCTGTGCCCTTTTTCTTATCTGAGTCTTACGCTTATCTCTCCGCCGCAAAGCGTTATTCTTCCATCGGCGGTATCTACCACAAGCTCTCCTCGGTCGTTGATATCCGCAGCTCTGCCCCGCTTCTCCCGACCGTTTTCAAAAAAGCTTATCTCTCTGCCTATGACGCAGGAGGCGGCTCGGTATATATCCATATATTCGCCCACATTGCGACACTGAAGGGCTTTCTTCATTTCCTTACACACAGAGAAGGCAAGAGCAAGTCTGTCGGCTCTCTGCTCCTCCTCGCTCTCCCGTCGCTTCTTTGTCAGCGAGCCCGCAATAGCGCTAAGCTCCTCGGGAAAGTCCTCGGTGCAGATATTTATACCTATACCGAGAGCCACGCAGCGGCGCTCCCCTGCCACAAAGGACTCGGCAAGTATTCCCGCCACCTTCCGCTCTCCGAGATAAAGGTCGTTTACCCATTTTATCCCCGTTTCAACACCCATCATATCCCATACGGCCTTTCTCACAGCCACCGCGCAGAGCGCGGTCATACGTGTAAAGAGCTCATCCTCGGGAGCGACAAGCAAAAGAGTCATATAAAGCCCCGTGCTCCGAGGGGAATAAAAGCTCCTGCCAAGGCGACCTCTGCCCTCGGTCTGCCCGTCGGCAACGAAAAGGATAGCTCGGCTTGCGTCAAGCTCGGTATCTGTGGCATAGAGTCTTGCCCTTTTGTTGGTGGAATCCACGATTTCGTAGCAAAATATATCTATTTTCTCGTCAGCAAAGCTGCCGAGTATTTTCTTTGGAAGCGTTATCTCCTTGAACATATATCCTCCCGTGAGGTTTCTTTAGCCTATTATACTATAACGAAAAAAATTTTTCAATAATTATTATAAAAATCTTTACTCTTTAGCCTCTATTCTTCTTGCAAAAGCCGCTTTTTTGTGATATAATTATAATGGATAATCGTATGATGAGGTATTTTTGCCTTTTACATAAAAAAAGAGGTCATAATAATGATAATTCTCGCTTCGGCATCCCCAAGAAGAAAAGAAATACTTTCGACCCTCGGCGTTGATTTTTCGGTGGTCACCGCGGATACCGACGAAAGCTCGGATATCTCCGACCCCCGCGCTCTTACCGAGGAGCTCGCGGCGCGAAAAGGCAGAGCGGTATGGGCAAAGCTTGCGTCAGAGTCGCCCGAAACGGCAAAGGCTTCGGTGATAATATCGGCTGACACCGTGGTATACGCGGACGGCGAGATACTCGGAAAGCCCCGTGACACCGCCCACGCCCTGTCTATGCTCCGCTCCCTGTCGGGTGCGTCGCACTCGGTGATATCGGGCGTTGCCGTAACGGTAGACGGAGTCACAAAAAGCGCCTCCTGCGTGACCGGGGTCAACGTTGACCCTATTCCCGAGGACGAGCTGGCGGCTTACGCCGAGAGCGACGAGCCGAGGGACAAGGCAGGAGCTTACGCCATACAAGGGCATTTCTCGGTATGGATACACTCTATCGAGGGCTGCTACTTCAACGTAGTGGGGCTGCCCGTCAATTGTCTTAACAAGCTTTTTTACGAATGTACGGGAGAATATCTCGTATAAGAGTACACATAAAATCTTAAAGAAAGGAGCATACGATGGCTAAGATAGTAGGAATAGACCTTGGTACAGCCAATACACTTATCTGCACCAAAGCAAAAGGAATAGTTCTTCGCGCGCCGTCGGTGGTCGCCATCAGCAAGACAGACCGCGAGGTAGTGGCGCTTGGCAAGGAAGCCCGTCGTATGCTGGGCAAGACTCCCGAGGGAATACTTGCCTTCCGTCCCTTGAAGGACGGCGTTATCGCCGACCCCGAGGTCACGGCAAAAATGATACGCGCATTTTTCGAATACACCGACTCCATATCGCTCTTTGCCCGTCCGTCGGCTATCGTTTGTATACCCTACGGAGTTACAGAGGTGGAAAAGCGCGCCGTGGAGGACGCCACCTTTGAGGCGGGAGCCCGCTCTGTGGCTCTTATCGAGGAGCCGCTGGCGGCGGCTATCGGCACGGGGCTTCGTGTGGGCGGTGCCAGAGGAAGCATGATAGTGGATATCGGCGGAGGCACCACCGAGGTAGCGGTTATAAGCCTTGGAGGCATCGTCACCTCCAACTCCATACGCGTGGCAGGCGACGAATTTGACGAAGCCATAGTTTCCTATATGCGCCGCCGAAGAGGGGTGCTTATAGGCACTGCCACAGCGGAGCAGCTTAAGATACGCATAGGCTCTGCCCATCCCTCCTGCGACCTTGGGGATATGGAGGTAGCGGGACGCAACCTTGACAGCGGTCTGGGGGCGGTGGTCAGCGTAAGCTCAGCGGAGATAAGAGAGGCTATCAGCCCCAATATAGAAGAAATAATAGTGGGCATCAAAAAGACCCTTGAGCAGACTCCCCCCGAGCTGTCCGCCGATATATACGATTTCGGCATAATGCTTACGGGCGGCGGCGCGCTTTTGCGGGGAATTGACAAGCTCATAACCGAAAGAACGGGAATCAAGGTACATAAAGCGCAAAAGCCTCTTGAAAGCGTCTGCGCGGGAATACTCCGCATAATACAGAGCGAAGGAAAAATGGGCAATCTGCTACAATACAGAGGAAGATAAAGGAAAGGAGTCGAAAAATGAAGGACAAGGACGTACAGCTTACCCCAAAAGAAAAATACCGCAAGGACCTTAAGGCAGTAAGCGACTTTTATCTTTTCACTCTTATAATATGCGGCGCCATAGTGGTGGGAGGCATCCTGCTGGCGGTGGGAAGCAGCGTCTTCGTGGGTCTGCTCGTATGCATATCCGCCATACTCATATATATAGCCCTCACCTCTAATCTTCTCTATAAATTTCTCGGGATATCCTACAAAAGCTCCACGGGTCAGCTTACCGTAACCAATCTTTACGGAAAGGGACGCGAGGAGATATGGATACCCAGCCGTCTTATAATGCTTGACGTTACCGAAATAGGCGACAATGCCTTTAATCACAAATCCTCGGCAACAATAGTAAGTGTCTACCTTCCCTCCTCCCTTAAGGTCATAGGCGAAAACGTGTTTGAGGGCTGCGAGGCTCTCTCCTCCATATACTTTGAAGGAAGCGAGGCGGAATGGGAGGCAATAGAAAAGCATACCGACCTTAGCGCCCTTGATATAATCTTCCTTGACGGAGAGGAGCAAGAAGCGGGCACAGAACAGCCCGTCAGCGAAAGCCTTGAGGAGGGCGCGGAGGAATGAGCTTTTTTAAGTCAAAATTTTTCATCTTCTGCCTTATAGCCGCTATACTTCTTACCTTAGTTCCCACGCTTATGGCGGCATTCGGCGGAACAGACCTGCTCAGAGCGGCACTTGGTACCGTGGCTAAGCCCTTTACTATGTGTGCCTCGGGCGTGGCAAACGCCTTTAACGGCTTTGTTGACGTTTTCACCCAGTATGACGAGCTAAAGGCTGAAAACGAGAGCCTTAAGGAACAGCTTAAGGAATACGAGGACAAAGAATATAACGAGGCTATACTCAAGGAGCAAAACGACTGGCTTAAGGATTATCTTAATCTCCACAGCCAGAATCCCTCCTTCAAATTCACCGACGCGAGAGTCATTTCTCGTGAGGCGGGTAACTACTCAACAGTCCTTACGCTTAACCGCGGAAGCGTTCACGGCGTAAAGAAAAATATGTCCGTGCTTGCCGCAGACGGTCTTGTAGGCTACGTCACCGAGCTTGGGCTGGATTGGTGCCGCGTGGCGGTGCTTACCGAAGCCAAAAATTCCATTGGCGTGTACGTTGAGCGTAACGGAGCTATCGGAGTCCTTGAGGGCAGTGCCGAGCTTCGCCGCGATGGACTGTGCAAGATAACCTACGTGAGCAACTCCGACCTTCAGCTTGGCGACAGAATATACACCAAGGGCGGAGAGGGCAGTATATACCCTCACGGAATATTTATAGGAACGGTAGATTCCTCCATAGAGGGCGACCCCGCCTCGGGAGAAATGTTCGCCATAGTCAAGCCCGCGGTGGACCTTACCGACCTTGATGAGCTTACGGGAGTTTTCATACTTACGGGCTACGAGAGCGAGGCGGATTGATATGAACAAAAGAGATACGGGCCGCTCGCTTTTCAGCCAGAACACCGTCAAGCGCATCCTCATATACGGAATCATTACCTTAGTGCTTGCCTCTGCCCAGTGTGCCTTCTTCCCTATTCTCGATATATGCCCGAGGACTCCCGACCTTATTATGGGAATGCTTCTGGCAATAGCGCTTCTTGACGGAGAAAAGAGTGCCGCGGTGTGCGCCGTGGCTGCGGGCTTCTTTATCGATGCCCTCGGCTCCTCCTTTCTCGCTCTCTCTCCCCTTATATATCTCGTATTCGTGGCATTTATAAGCATCTTCACAAAAAAGGTGCTTAAGAGCTTGGCGTCCTATCTGCTACTTCTTATGCCAATGCTTGTGTACCGCGCCGCGGCTACATATCTGTGCATACTCATCACCGAGGGCACCCTTCCCGCTCCTTGGGTATTTGTGGACATACTGCTCCCCGAGGCAATAGCCACGGGACTGCTTTGTATCCCCGTATATTTTATTCTCAAGCTCTGCTCGGGAGCGTTGTTAACGCACAGCCGATTTACCTTTTAGAAGGAGTTATGAATGAATTCAAAGAAATACCGCTTTATCCCAAATCTTGCTACGGGATGTCTTACCGATGACAGCGCCAAGGCATATTTTTCACGCTTAGGCATTGCAGTTTTCGTGCTTGGCATCCTTTCCACAGCATCGGCTACTCTTCTGGCTATTTTGGCAAAGACCGCGCTTTCAAGCGTTCTGAGCATCTCTGCCGTAGCCGCCGCAGCCAATCATCTGGTAAGCATCATAGCCATATACTGCGTAGCCTTTCCCTTTTTCAACCTGTTAATAAAGCCCCTGCCCTCGGTCAAGCCCTTTAAGTCGCGTATGGGCTTCAAGGACGGAGTCATCGGCTTCTGCATATGCGTTGCCGCAATGATGACAGGCAACTATATAAGCAACGTGATACTTGTTTGGGTAGAGACCTTTTTGGGCGCTACCACCGAAAACCCTATCGCCTCCGCCATATCCCCCGCTGACCCCGCGGTTGTAATAGTTACCGTTATATTTATGGTCATCGCCGCGCCTATGCTTGAGGAAATACTGTTCCGCAAGGTGCTGTGCGCCAAGCTTCTCCCCTTGGGTGAGGGCTATGCAATAGTGCTCTCAGGCGCTATATTCGGACTTTTCCACGGAAACCTCTATCAGTTTGCCTACGGATTTCTTCTGGGTGCCTTCTTCGCCTTCATATACATCAAGACAGGAAAGCTCATATATACCGTAATATACCATATGGCTATAAATCTTATGGGCTCGGTCATAGGTCCGTGGATACTCTCAATGATAGATATTGACAAGCTGACCGCCATTATAGAGTCGGGAAGCATAGACCCAAGCGACCCCGCGCTTACCTCCCTCTTGATTCTTTCGATTTACGAAACACTGATGATGGTAGCCGCCGTTGTGGGCATAGTGTTCTTCTTCAAGGCGAAAAAGAAAAATATGCTGGCGTTGGAGCAAGGAATACTTCCTCCTCCAAAAAAGAACAGATTAGCAAACCTCTTCTGCAACGTAGGAGTTGCAGCAGCAATAACCTATTTCGTACTCAGAATGGTTATGTCGCTTATATAAGCAAAAAATCCCTTCAGGAGGACTGCCGTGAAGAAAAAGAGCAACAGTCAAAGCTTCTCGCGCCCAAAGAAAATCGGCGCAGCAACAAAAGACTACCGCTTTTTCGTTATCGCGGCAGTCTTTCTTATCCTCGCCGTAGCGTTTACCGTGTATATGGGAATGGTACAAAGCAGAGGGCCTACAAAGGAATATGAAAGCTACGACATCCGAACCGAAACGGTTTCGGGCAAGCGCGGAAAGATATATGACAGAAACGGCGTGCTTTTAGTAGACAATTCCCCCTACTACGATTTTGTCTTTGAATACGGCGCTATGGCATATTCGCCCAAGGAGGTAAACAGCGCTCTGCTCACCTGCCTTCGGGCACTGGAGATAACCGACAATACGGATAAGAGGGCGACCGATTACTTTGTTTTGAAGGGCACGTATCCAAACGTCGCCTTCGCCGAGGGTATATCCGACACCTCGAAAAATCTCGGCTACTATTACGACAGATTTCTCATACGTCACGAGCTTTCAAAGGACATAAGCTCCGCGGATTTCGCCCGCTTCTTCGTGGATAAATACGAGCTGGACAAGCACGGCTATACGGACAAGCAGATAACCGAGCTTATACGCATATACTACGATATGGACAGAGTGGGCTTCGGTGCCTTTCAGTCCTACACCATAGCCGAAAGGCTGATGCCCTCGGACGAAAACGATATGTCGCTCCTCACCACAGTCAAGGAAAAGCGAGTGGAGGGGGCTACCTTTATACAGCGCACCGAGAGAGTTATCTGCCACGAGGGATACGCGCAGCATATACTTGGAAGCGTTGGAAAGATATACGCCGAGGAGGCGGAGAAATATACCGACCTTGGCTATTCACTCAACGCCACGGTAGGAAAATCGGGCTGTGAGCTTGCCTTTGAGGAATATCTGCGCGGCAAGGACGGAACTCTGGTTACCAAATACGACAAGGACGGAACACTCCTTGAGGAATACTACGAACCCGCCCCCACGGACGGCTACGATGTGTATCTTACCATAGATATAGAGCTTCAGAAGATAGCCGAGGACTCGCTCAAGGACGAGGTGGAGAGCCTTACGCACTCGGAGGCGGGCGCCGCCACCGTAATCGACCCCAACACGGGAGAGGTTCTGGCAATGGCATCCTTTTCCACGTACACACAGCAAAATCTTGCCCTGTACGGGCTCTTTGCCCCGGGCTCGACCTACAAAATAGGAACGGCTCTGGCAGCGCTGGAGGAAAAGCACATCAGCGACTTCAGCAAATACGTATGTACCAAGGAATGCAGCTTCGGCCCCGACTGTCTGGGGCTTCACGGAAGCATCAGCGTCACCGACGCAATAGCCGTATCCTGCAACCTTTTCTTCGATTATCTTGGAATTGAGATGGGGCTCGACAAAATAACGCCCTACACAAAGAAATTAGGTCTTGGAGCAGCCACGGGCATAGAGCTTGGCGAGGCTGCGGGTACAGTGGCGAGCGCGTCCTACGCCGACACCCTTGACAGCTACGTGTGGAGAGAATTTGACAACGCCTCGGGAGCTATCGGTCAGTCGCTTCACGCCTATACTCCCCTTCAGCTTAGCGTCTATATGTCCTCGGTAGTAAATCACGGAACCCGATATTCCGCGCACCTTCTGGACTCTCTGCACGAGTACGGCAAAAAGGAAGCCATCACCGCGATAAAGCCCGAGGTTGCCGACACCCTTGTGTTCTCGGACAGCACCTATTCCACCCTTATCAAGGGAATGAGAGCGGTAGTAACGTCAAGCGACGCCCTCAGAGGATATTTCGCCGACGTAAGCGCCGCGGTAGGCGGAAAAACGGGAACTGCCCAGACGGGAGCGCAACACGATAACGCGCTGTTTTCGGGCTTCGCGCCTCTTGACTCCCCCGAAATAGTGGCATCCTGCGTTCTCGAGGAGGGCGAGGTAGGTAACAACGCCGCCAAGGTAGTGGCAAAAATATTTGAAGCATATTTTGATCTTAAGGAAGAAAGAAACAAACCTCAGGAATAAGCAAAATTAAAAGCACAGAACTTTTATGGTTCTGTGCTTTTTATATTCCTCTGATTAAAAGCTTTTTGCGGTGTTTCTGTTGACAAATATACAGCAAAATGGTATAATTTATTTGCGACGTAATTTCATATATTTTCACTCCCCTAGAGAAACTATACCTTGGTAAAAGGTGTTTCTCTTTCTTCTGTTTCTCTTTTGGAGTAATATGAAATTGCGTCGCGGCAAATAAGAGATTCACTTTTTCGGTGCGTCTCTTTGAGGCGCACTTTTTTATTTTAAGGAGGAAAAAATGAAAACAGTTTTATTTGAAAGAGATTATTCGATCAAGCCCAAGGACGTGGACGATTTCTTCGGCTTCAGGCGTATCACCGAGCAATTCCCCGCTTTTTCGTCGTGGGATGAGGACAGAAGAACGCTGTTTGTCCGCTCCGCGGCAAAATGTGCCATTATCTGCGAGGAGGTAAAGGGTACGCTTATTATCGAAGCAGACGGAGAGGAAATATTCATATCTATCCGTATGAAATGATGATTTTCCGTTGATTTTTGTAGGGACGTAGTCGCTTGCGACATGACGTCGACCCCTATGGGCTATACATATGCGTTGACGTATAAAAAAGGCTGAGTCAAAAGCTTAAATTTGACTCAGCCCTTTTTGTTTATCTGCGCACTATCTCATACGCTTTTGGGAACTATCATTTTTCTGCCAAGCACACGTCTTAGCTCCGCGTCACTTGGCATAGCATCCATTACAACGTGGTCGATACACTCAAAGCCAAAGCCGTTGTAGCTGTACTTTTTGCCTACCTTTGAATTGTCAGTAAGTAAAACAGTTTTGGAGCTGTTATTTTTCATTTTCTTTATTACCTCAAGCCTTGCCATATCCAAGGAGGTAAAGCCCTGAGCCGTGATACCGCTGCACGAAAAGAAAAATATGTCCGCGTTAAAGCTGTCGATAGCGTTTTCGGTAAGGCTTCCCACAAGGTCATAGTTTTCATAAAGCTCCCCTCCAAGTATAATTACCTTCGCGGAAGGATGATTTTTCAGCGCATCTGCCACGTCAAGCCCGTTGGTAATAACCGTAAGATTGCTGTATTTATAAAAACGCTTTGCAAGTCGTGTTACCGTGGTTCCCGAGGCGAGAAACACCGTCATATTATTTTCCATAAATTCCACCGCAAGCTTTGATATAGAATTCTTCTCGGCTACGTTGGTATTGGAACGAAGAAAAAACGGAGGGTCGCTGTTTTTTCCTCCCGACGCAACCGCGCCTCCCCATGTGCGCTTTAATAAGCCCTCCTGCTCCATTTTGCTAAGATCTCTGCGGAGGGTCGCCTCACTTGCGAATATTTCATTCTTCAATTGGTCCATAGATATACTTCCCTGCTTACAGAGAAGCATATATATTTTTTCCTGACGATCGTTCATAAAAGCCCTCTTTTTCCTGATTTTATGATTGAATTATAACATTTTTTGATTGATTTGTCAATATCAATCATCAAAATGTCATTTCCTATTGATGTTTTTACTTATTTATTATATAATGAAGTTACACGAAAGGAGGCGGTCTTAATGTTAGGAAAACATTCACTTGGAATTTACGAAAAAGCATTTGACCCGAATATCACCTGGGAGGAAAGATTACACCGAGCAGGTGAGCTTGGATTTGACTATGTGGAGATAAGCATAGACGAAACCGACGCGCGCTTAGCCCGCCTTGATTGGAGCAGAGCGCAAAAGAAGGAGCTGTTGGACGCTATATGGAATTCCCAGGTAGCACTCCGCTCAATGTGCCTGAGCGCCCACCACAGATTTCCCTTTGGAAGCAAGGATGCAGCTATCCGACGCGAGGCACACGATATTATGGAAAAAGCGATCGACTTTGCGGGAGAGCTGGGAATACGTGTCATTCAGCTGGCAGGCTACGACGTTTATTACGAGGACTCCACTCCAGACAGCGTGAAGCGCTTTGAGGAAGGTATGGCGTGGGCGGCAGAAAAAGCGGCAAACGCGCAGGTAATGCTGGCAATGGAGATAATGGACACACCCTTTATGAACTCCAT
>CAJGCD010000005.1 GCA_904501715.1 uncultured Clostridia bacterium | reverse complement strand
GATGAATACTGCAATTCTTATATCCATAACACTGTGCCTGACCTTGCAGAACATAGCAAAGAAGGCGTACGGCAAAAAGGCTGTGAACGGTACGTTTACCTTTTCTGCCGCCAGCGCATTTTTCGCGGCTCTGTTCTTTCTCTGCACCTCGTTTTCGGGGCTTGATTTTAAATTTGAGTTTGTGCCCTATTCCATAGGCTTCGCGGTATCATACGCCGCGGCTACCGTGTGCTCGGTTCTGGCTTTTTTTGAGGGCTCGCTTTCTTTGTCCTCTCTTATAATATCATACTCGCTCATTTTACCTACGCTTTACGGCATAATCTTTCTTGACGAGGGCGTGACGCCTCTGTTTATTATTGGAATTATTCTTTTGGTGGTCTCCTTGGTGCTGGTGAACTCAGAGAAAAAGGGTGAGGCAAAAAAAATAACTCCCAAATGGCTTATATATATATCCATAGCCTTTGTGGGAAACGGCGGATGCTCCATAGTGCAGAAGATGCAGCAGCGGGCATTTGACGGAAGGTATAAAAATGAATTTATGATAATAGCTCTTGTAATAGTGACGCTTACTATGCTCTTGGTGGCGATGATGCGTGAGCGTGAGAACCTTATGGGCAATATAAAATGTGGCGCAAAATGGTATTCACTTTGCGGTCTTGCCAACGGTGCCGTAAATCTGCTGGTAATGATATGCACCCTGCCTGCCGCTATATTATTTCCCACCATATCCGCGGGAGGCGTTGTGGCTACCTTTCTCGTTTCGTTCTTGTTCTATAAAGAGAAATTTTCAAAGCTTCAATATATAGGAGTGCTTCTGGGGCTGTTGTCGGTCGTGATATTAAGTATATAAAGCTATAATAACAGGCAGAAAGCTTCCTTATTTTAAGGAGGTTTTTTGCTTATGGCGTTGACGGGATATTCTTTTTGTGCTATATTTTTTGCAACCGTTTACCGTGGAGGAAAATATCAGACTTATAGATAACGTAAACACCCGTCAGGGCTCTCGAAATTGGCACAGATATTCAAATGGCATCTTTGCCAGATGCCCTTTGGAAATTGCGGCTTTGAGGTGAATGACGGCTGTATAAGCGGATATACCCACGGATTTCAGATAGGCGTTGCAAATAATTTCAAGATGCACGTGGTAATAAAGACGGATGCGGAGAGCGTTATAAAAAGGGACAAGTGCATACACATAGCCCTTGACCGAGATATTGCCCGCTGCGAGCTTGACGCAGCGGCGCAGGTGGCATCCTTGACCGCGTCCATTGCTTGCACGAGAAAGGGCGCTCAGCCCTCTATTCCCACAAGGGCAGAGGTGGAGGAGTTTATAAAGAATAATTTGTAAAGGTAAAATATTATTGCGAAAAGTGCCAAAGTGTGGTATAATATGCTTTAGAAGATTATTTTACTTGTTTGAAAGGATAGGATATGGCAAATTACAGGCGCGGAAGAATAAACGACGAGGTAAAAAAGGAGCTCTCTCTCATACTCAGAGAGGTTAAGGACCCCAGAATAAGCGACGCTTTTATCAGTGTGACGGCGGTGGAGGTCAGCGGAGATCTGAAGTTCGCCAAGGTGTATTATTCCGCCATGATGGGAGATAAAAAGGAGGTAGCCAAGGGGCTAAGATCCTCTGCGGGATATATCCGCCGCGAGGTGGCAAGAAGGCTCAATCTCCGTATGACTCCCGAATTCAGCTTCTACGAGGACCACTCCATAGAGCACGGCGCTCATATATCAAAGCTCCTTAACGGAATAGAGATAACTCCCGAGGAGGACGAGAACGGTGACGACACAGTTTAAGGTGCTCTCGCTTGACGGGCTTTGCCAAAAGCTCTGCGAAAACAAGCGAACGCTGATAATATATCACATCCGCTCGGATGCAGACGCAGTAGGCTCGGCATTTGCCCTGAAGGAGCTACTTCGGATGATGGGTATTCCCGCATACTGCGCTTGCAGTGATGAAATACCCGAAAGATTGCAGTTTCTTGCCGACGGCACTCAGGGAAGCGTATTGCTTGAGGAGGACTTGCCGATAGATTACGAGCGAGTCATAAGCGTGGACAGCGCGTCGCCCTCACAGCTTGGAGCGCTGTTTACACGTCTGCGCAGGGACGTTGATATAATGATAGACCACCACGCAAGCGGAAGCGTCTATGCTGACAATTATATAGACTCTGAGGCGGCGGCAACCGGCGAGATAATCTATTATATCGCGGAGCGCCTGTGCGAGATGGGCGAGATAGACGGGATACCGACGCGGGTGATAAACTGCGTTTATGCGGCGGTCAGCTCGGATACGGGCGGCTTCCGCTATGCTAACGCAACGCCGAGAGCTATGAGGTTGGCGGCAAAGCTTATTGAGGCGGGCGTGGACAGCGCCGAGATAAACAGACAGCTCTTTGATTCCAAATCTCTCAAGCAGATACAAGCCGAGGGAGAGGCGATAAGGCGGCTCCGCTTACACGCTGACGGGCGGGTAGCGTCGACGCTTTTGCCCTATTCGGTAAAGGCGGCTTTGGAGCTTGAGGATGAGCATCTCGGTACGCTTATAGATATACCGCGCTCCGTGTTTGGCGTTGATATAGCCTTTGCTATAAGGCAGGAGAGCGCGGAAGGGGTATTCAGAGTGTCTATGCGCTCGGCTATCGAATTTGACGTGGCGAAAATATGTGCTATCTTTGGCGGCGGCGGGCACAAGCGTGCGGCAGGCTGCACGGTAGAGGCGGACAGCATACTTGACGCTGAAGCAAAGATACTTGAGGAAATTTATAAAAGAATGTGGGACTGCTTCATTTAGCGCAGAACAAAAACACACGAAAGTAAATAATAAAAAATACCGCTTTATTATCAGGAATTTTTGATAGTAAAGCGGTGTTTTTTTGGTAGAAATTCTTACGAATTTCGATTTTTATGTGTGTTTTTTAGTCGCGCTTTGGCTCTCTGGCGTACCTTTGTACGCCGACGAGAACCAAATCACGACTTCTGCATCTAAATGAAGCAGCCCCATTATTGCGAAAAAATTAAGAAAACCTATTGACAAACGCAAATCAATGTGATATCATTTTAATATCAAATGAACTATGGAGGTTTATCATGAACGAAAAAATAATAACAAATAAGAAAAACGGAATGCTGGTCCTTATTGTGACCGTTCTGCTTCTTATTGCGGCTATTCCCGCGCTGGTGATAGGTATCGTTTTGGGCGAGGAGCAGGGAAATCCTATGGGATGGGTGCTCTTCGGCGTTGCTATGGCAGTGCTTTGCGTGGGCTGGATACCGCTTTGCGGTCTGCGTATACTCAAGCCTCAGGAGGCTCTGGTGCTTACGCTTTTCGGTAAATATATAGGTACTATCAAGGGCGAGGGCTTTTACGCTGTAAATCCCTTTTGCAGCTCGGTAAATCCCGCGGCTAATACAAAGCTCAATCAGAGCGGAGACGTTACCACCAAGCGCGTAGCCTTTGCTAAGGAGGGAAGCGCGGAGGCTGTAAATATCACGCTTGAGAGTAAGAAGATATCTCTTAAGATAATGACGCTCAACAACAACCGTCAGAAGATAAACGACTGTCTGGGTAACCCCGTTGAGATAGGTATTGCGGTTATGTGGCGTGTAGTGGATACTGCTAAGGCTGTATTCAACGTGGATAACTACAAGGAATTCCTTTCTCTTCAGTGTGACAGCGCTCTTCGTAACGTAGTGCGCATCTATCCCTACGACGTAGCGCCTAACGTGGATACCACGGGTGACGGAATTGCCGACGAGGGAAGCCTTCGCGGCTCCAGCGAGGTGGTTGCGGAGAGGATACGCAAGGAGATACAGCAGAGAGTAAACGAGGCGGGTATCGAGATAATTGAGGCGAGAATTACCTATCTTGCTTACGCTCCCGAGATAGCGGCGGTAATGCTTCAGCGTCAGCAGGCGTCCGCTATTATCGACGCGAGAAAGATGATAGTTGACGGCGCTGTGGGAATGGTAGAAATGGCTCTGGCGAAGCTTGCCGAGAATGACAATATAAAGCTCGACGAGGAGCGTAAGGCGGCAATGGTATCCAATCTGTTGGTAGTTCTTTGCGGAAACCGTGACGCACAGCCCGTAGTAAACTCGGGAAGTCTGTATTGATGCGGCGGTGAATATGAACGATTCACAAAAAAAGCAGATACCGCTCAGACTCTCTCCCAAGCTGTATAACGCCATAGCGGCGTGGGCAGAGGATGATTTCCGCTCGGTTAACGGACAGATAGAATATCTGCTCTCCGAGTGTGTAAGACAGCGTAAAAAGAACGGAAAGTACGTATCCGACGAGATAGACGTTCCACCCGAACTGGATATAGAGTAAGTCGCTGCATCACAGGGTGGATAAAATGCAATAAAAAAAGAGGTCTTTGACCTCTTTTTTTATTTTTCAAAGGTGAGAGCTGACACGTCGGCAAAGCGTACCGAGGTCATAACTACGTCTTTGACGGGCTTTGGGGATTGTGAGGAGCCTGTTACCTCGGTTTCGGCAATATCGTCAACCACGTCCATTCCGTAAACGACGTATCCGAAGGCTGCGTATTTTTCATCAAGACTTGAGGTTGTTTGGTGCATTATAAAGAACTGGGAGGATGCAGAATCGGGGTCGTTGGAGCGCGCCATAGATACTACTCCGCGGAGATGTATAAGGTTGTTTTCAAAGCCGTTGGAGGTAAACTCACCCTTTATGGTATCCTTTGAACCGCCGTAGCCCGTGCCCTCGGGGTCGCCGCCCTGTATCATAAAGCCTTCGATAACGCGGTGAAAGATTATTCCGTCATAGAATTTTTGTGACACCAGCTTCTTGAAGTTTTCAACCGTTTCGGGAGCTACGTTAGGGAATAGGCGTATGAGTATCTTGCCGTAATCAGCCACGTCTATGAGCACGTAGTCGGTAGCCGTTTCGGATAGGGTCAGCCCCTCTATGGAGGAGGTGGTGGAAAGGTTTATATCCTTAAGGGCGGGGGCATTATGCTTTTCACAGGATGCGAAGCAAAGAAGAAGCAGAGCGCAGAGTATTATAACAGAAATGATTTTTTTCACGTTGTTCTCACTTTCTTTATTTTATTTTATTTGCCGTTATATTTTAACAAATTTTTGCTTCTTTGTCAAGGCATAGAGTGCTTAATTTCATATTAGGCGGGAGAATGGGATATAATTAAAGAAAGAGGTGAGGAAAATGCTCGAAAAAGACAGATGGCAGACGAGAGCGGGGAAGCTTGTGTGTCTTGCCATAGTGCTTGGGGGGATATATATAATACTCAAATACGGGCTGGGGCTATTACTCCCCTTTCTTTTCGCGTGGGCATTGGCAATACCCATATCCGCGCTGTCGGGAAGATGCGCTCGGCGGTTAGGCGGAAAGAAAAAGGCGTGGGCGGTGTTTTACCTTGCTGTTTTTTTCGGTGGTATAGCTTTAGCCGTGGCTCTGGTTGTGGGAAAGCTGTTAAGTGAGACGGCGGAGCTGCTGGACTATGTTGCCGAAAATGGAGAAGCCATAGCAGAAAGCCTTCGTACAGCTGTTAAAGGCTTTCTTGAAATCCCCTCAAAAATCCCCTTCTTTGAGAAGCTGTCAGAAATAGATTTGCTTGACGGGCTTGGTGAGTATATTTCGGAGGCCGCTGCATCTCTCGGTCAGCAAATTGCGGGGAAGGGAGGAGCGGTGCTTATCACAAGCCTTGCGGGGCTTGTACTCAAAACCCCGCGGGTGCTGGTGTCGGTAGCAGTGGCGGTTCTTTCAAGCATATATCTGACTATTGAATACGAGGACATAAAGGAATATATTTTCGGACTTTTCTCTCCCGCGGGGCGCAAAAGGGCGCACAGACTTGCTGACCGCATAGGAGAAGGACTCAGAAGCTATTTGGGAGCTTACGGAAAGATGTTTCTCATAACCTTTTCCGAGCTGTACGCGGGGTTTTTTATACTTGGGAGAAAATATTCGTTCCTGATAGCCTTAATTGTGGCGGCTCTTGACCTATTGCCCTTTTTCGGTGCGGGAATAGTTTTAGTGCCTTGGGGGATAGTACTGCTTGTATCCGAAAATTATGCGGCGGGAGCTGGCATGCTCGTGCTGTTCTTCGTGATGACAGTAGTGCGGCAGATAGTTGAGCCCAGATTGATAGGAAAGAGCATAGGGATACATCCCTTAGCATCTCTCATATCTATGTACGTAGGACTCAGGACATTTGGCTTTTGGGGAATGGTAATAGCGCCTATCGGGGTGCTGGTAGCCAAGGAAATATTGGAGAGCGGAAGAGAAAATATCCAAGAAAAAACTTGACATAGGTAAAGATGTATGGTATAATAACCGATGGAATTTTATTTTGGGATGTCGCCAAGCGGTAAGGCACCAGACTTTGACTCTGGCATTCGTCGGTTCAAATCCGGCCATCCCAGCCAACAAAAAACGCACTTTTGCCTACCGACAAAGGTGCGTCTTTTGAATGATGTTTGCCTTCGGCAAATGATGACGGCTTCGCCTAATGATGAACGCTGACGCGAATGATGCGATGTTTGCCACATTTTATGGCAAACATCGCATCATTGCGGAACGTAGTGGAGCAACATCGTTTTGAGCGAAGCGAAAAACATCATATCGGCACAGGCGATGCATCATTTGACATATAAGCAAATTTATGATATAATAGTTATATATGTGTTATTTTACTGACTTGTAAAAATGAGAGGGCGGTTTTATGAAAAATAGTATCTTGGCGTTTGTGCTTACAATACTGTTACTGTTGCCTATGACGGTGGGGGCTTTTTCCTTAACGGCATCAGCGGCAGCAGATGAGGTCTGGGTCTCTGCTTCGGGTAGCGACAGCAACAGCGGAAGCTCAACGGCTCCATTTCTGACTCTTGATAAGGCTATCTCGTCAGTAAATGATAACGGAAAGATAAACGTAGTAGATGCGGTTGCCGTTTCCTCGTGGAAGGATCATAATAAGAGCGTTACAGTGATGGGCGGCACGCTGACCTTCAGCACAGCTGATTTTGAGATAAATGATAACGTTGTTTTCGATGATATCACATTGACATTCAATGCGGACAGTACGGTCTACGCCAACGGACACAGCCTTACTATCGGCGAAGATGTTATCATGACAAACGAGATAACTCTCTACGGCGGAAGGAACGGAGGGACGCTTGACGGAGATACCAGCCTTACGGTGCTTTCGGGCTTTTATAAGACAATATATGGCGGAAGCAACGGCGGTACTATCAACGGAAGCACCAACGTTTATATTGGCGGAACGGTAAATTCGCGGCTTAACGTTGCTGACCATGACGGTGGCAAATATATTTACGGCGGCGGAAACAAGAACGTTATAACGGGAAGCACTACTCTTACGTTTACGGGAAACGCTAAAGCAACGCACCTTTTTGGAGGCTCCGGTGGGGCTGGAAGCACCATAGGCAAGGGAACCTACGCATATCTTCAGGGCGGTCAGTCCATGAGTGTTTACGCGGCAAGTAATGGCGTTGATACCAAGAGCGACGCAACGCTTATAATGACAGGTGGAAAGCTAGAGCAGGTATTCGGCGGGTGCCAGAGCTCAAACCTGACAGGAAACGTTGACGTCAGAGCGTTGGGAGGAACGATAGTCCGACGAATTTATGGCGGATGCTACAATGAGTATGACAACGGCTGGGAATCTTCATGCTGTGTTAAGGGGAACATAGTTCTTACCCTTGGCGGAAATATCAACATTACGTTAAACTATCCAATAAAACCGGATAAAAGTATTTACGCAAGAAGCAGATACTCGTCTACACTGAACGGAGAAAATACAATTCTTGTATTTGCGAGTCAGTATGCGTATGATTCCTACAAGGATAAGCTTGGGGCGCAGGATGACGGATTCATATTCTCCCTGGCAGGTCAAAATATGAAGAAAATTATGGGTAGCGCAAGTGTGGCAGAGGAAACTCACTTTTATAGCTATTCGGCAAGCGGAGATACCGTAAGCGCCGTCTGTTCGCTTTGCTCTGCCGCTCATTCGGAAACGGCAAAGCTCACTCTTTCCAATCCCGAGCCTTCGTACACGGGAAAAGCATTAAGCTGTGTTGAGGTAAAATATGCGGATAATTGGAAGAATGGAAAAATATTGGATATAGAATACCAAAACAATATAAATCCCGGAAATGCTACGGCAAGGGCAACCTTCTTTGGCGCCAACGCCGTTCTTAACTTTACAATAGATAAGGCTTTACAGAGTGCTCCAAAGGTCAATTGGACCGATGAAACAAAAAAAGGAGCCAACGACGGA
The DNA here is from genome assembly GCA_904501715.1 of uncultured Clostridia bacterium. Classification (GTDB taxonomy): domain Bacteria; phylum Bacillota; class Clostridia; order Oscillospirales; family CAG-272; genus HGM12713. The sequence continues at coordinate 32,259 of CAJGCD010000005.1, read as the reverse complement.
ACCATAAGTTTGCCCGACAATTCCGATGCTATGGAATACAAGAGATTGGAGTACAGAAAGGGTAGTGGCGGATACGTGGATATGACTGCTAATAGTATGACCGTAGAGGCAGGAACGTATTACGTCCGTTATAAGGCTACTGACAACTGTCACGCTTCACCTGATGCCGTGGTAGTGGTCGCAGAGGGGGCGGCAGAGATAGTTCCACCATCAGAAGAAGATCCTGAGGTAACACCTCCACCAGCAGATGAAGACCTCGAGGTAATACCTCCACCAGCAGAAGAAGATAAAGATGTGACACCTCCATCAAAGGAAGATACGGAAGTAACCCCTCCCGCGAAGGAAGACCCCGAGGAAAGCAAGCCTTCACAGACCGAGAACAAGGATAGCTCGGAGAAAAATACCGAGACAAAGGAAAATACCGAGACGAAGGAAAATATCGACGCTGATGTAGACGTTGACGTGGAGGTCTCGGGATGCGGAGCAAGCGTATTTAGCGGAGCTGTGGTGCTTATAAGCATAATGGGAATAGGGCTCATTAAGAAGAAAGAAAATTAAAAAATTAAAGGCTGCTTCATTCAGAAGCAGCCTTGGCTTTTTAAAGTGACGTATTTCGGTGTGGTATTATGACACAAAGGCGAGGAGAATATTTAAAAGAGCGGTTGAAATTTGGCTTTAAAAATAGTATAATGTATATATAAACACAAAAGGAGTAGTTATGAGGTACAATACTGTGCTTTTTGATGCCGACGGAACACTGCTTGATTTTGAGCGCAGTGAGCGCGAGGCGCTAATGGATGCTCTCAAACAGCGGGGAATAAATGCCGACGATGAGGTCGTTGGTGTATATAGCAGAATAAACGACCGCCTTTGGAAGATGCTTGAGAAAAAGGAGATAGAGCGGCAGGTGCTCGTCTACCGACGCTTTGAGCTTCTTGCGGAGCATTTTGGATATGAGCTTGATGCAAAGGAAATGGCGAGGGATTATATGTCTATTATTGCCACAAAGGGCTATTTGCTTGACGGGGTTACAGAGCTTCTGGACGGTCTTTACGGGCGGGTTAGAATGTATATAATAACAAACGGTGCCGCAACCGTACAGCGCGGAAGATATGCCGTAACGGGAATAGGTAAATATTTTGACGGCGTATTCATTTCCGAGGAGGTGGGATTTAATAAGCCCGACGTCAGATATTTTGAGCGAGTGGGTGCGGAAATTCCTCAATTTGATAAAAGCGCTACCCTTGTTGTGGGAGATTCGCTGAGCTCGGATATAAAGGGCGGAAATAATTTTGGGGTTGACACCTGTCTGTATTCTCCTACGGGTGAGGCGGACACGTCCATAGCCCTGCCTACGTATATTGCCAAAAGCTATGGCGAGGTACAAAAAATAATATTTGGATAAGGAGGAAAAGCTTTGCTTGACTCGTTGCTTGAATATTTTAAAAGTGAAGATATAGCATATACAGAGTGCGCCAACGTTGCCCTACGTTCTGCCTTTAAGGTAGGGGGAGAGGCGAGGCTTTCTGTTCATCCCGATAGCTGTGAGAAGCTTATAAAGGTGCTGAGAGCGCTTGACAACGAGGGCATCCGCGCAGAGGTCATAGGCAACGCTTCAAATATACTGTTCGCCTTTGATTTCTTTGACGGAGCGCTGGTGTTTACCGACAGAATAAGCGCGCTCTACACAGAGGGAGAGCAGGTTAGGGCTGCTTGCGGTGCTTCGCTTACACGCATTGCCAGATTGGCGTCGGAGAGCTCTCTTTCGGGACTTGAATTTGCCTACGGTATCCCTGGGCTTGTGGGCGGCTCTGTGTATATGAACGCGGGAGCGTACGGCTCACAGATATCCGACGTGCTTGAATACAGTGAAGCCTATGACCGCGTGTCGGGAGAAAGAGTAAGGATATACGACCATGGCTTTGGGTACAGACAGAGCGTTTATATGACCCGTCCGTCGCTTGTGTGTCTTGGCGCTTGCTTTCGCTTGAAGAGAGGAAGCGAGGAGGACATAAGGGCACGGATGGAAGCCAATATGGCATCAAGACGCGAGAAGCAGCCCCTTGAGTTTCCAAGCGCGGGAAGCTATTTCAAGCGCCCGGAGGGACATTTTGCGGGTAAGCTTATAGAGGATTGCGGACTTAAGGGTATGAGAGTGGGCGGCGCTGAGGTCTCCCAAAAGCACGCGGGATTTATAATAAATCGCGGCGCTGCTACATACGAAGACGTTTTGGCCCTTGAAGAAAAAATAAAGGAGATAGTTATGAGCCGCTTCGGCGTGGAGCTGGAGAGAGAAGTGAGGCTCATAAAATAAGATATGTCTTTTTCCGAGAAACTTATAGCCGAGCTTATGGATGCGGAGCTTCAGAAGACCTGCTGCCGAAAATCTATGCTCTTTGGGCTGTTCTTTGGAGCTCAGCCCGAAAACGAAAACATAATAAGAGCCGATTTTCGCAGCTATGCCATAGCTCTGCGGGCTGCGGAAATATTGAAAAGGCAGTTTTCTGCCTCTCCCGAGATAACCGAGGTCAGAAGGGCGGGAAGATGCTTTTATTCGGTCAGTGCGGTTACCAGAGCTCTGTGTGTTTTTTTGAAAAAAGCCGATAGGGAGGAGGGAACTCTTGCTGAGCTTGTGGGCTTCAGATGCCCTGAGTGCGCTCATGCCTTCCTGCGCGGCGTGTTTGTGTCATCGGGAACGGTGACCGACCCGCAAAAGGGCTATCATTTGGAATTCGTTCTTCAGAGCGAGGCACGCTCACATTTGCTGGGGGCGTTGTTAGAAAAAGAGGTGGGGGTGGCGAAAAGTGTGCTCCGCGGCTCAAGGATAGGCTTATATTACAAAAAAAATATGATGATCGCGGATATCCTGTACTATTTGGGAGGCACTCAGAGCGGATTTGATTTTGCCAATATGTGTATCGAGCATGATATACGGAACGGAGAAAACCGAGCTACAAACTGCGTGGCAAAAAACATATCCAGAGCGGTGGATGCGGCTGTAAAGCACATAAGCGCCATAGAGACGTTGGCCTCGACGGGAAAGCTTTCAAGGCTTGGTGATGAGATTGAATATACCGCCCGTCTGAGACTTGAAAATCCTTCTATGTCTCTGTCCGAGCTGGCTCTTATTCACGAGCCGCCTATATCAAAATCGGGACTTAATCGCAGACTTGCACGAATAATAGCGGAGGCTGAGGATATAGAAAAATGTGACGGTATGTCACGTGACCTGAAATAAATATTGATTATAAAAAAAGCAAACACGCCAATTTTTTTGGAGTGTTTGCTTTTTTATTTGTGCATTAGCCTACCGCGTTTTCATCGCTTGATGCGGGAGGTGTGGTGCTTTCGGTGCTGTTGTTATAGTTGGGGATGGTACAGTCGCTTGCCTTGGGTGAGAACTTCTTTCCGTTAGAGGTATAGAAGAGCTTAACGGTGTCATCCTCGTTTACAAAGTATGCGTATCCCTTCTTGCCAAAGCCCATTTCAACTGTGGGCGTAACCGAAGGAGTAGAGGACTTGAAGTCGGTCTTTTCCTTAGCCGAGCCCTCGGTGGAGATGTAAACTGTGGTTACGTCATCAACCGTTTCTGCAAAGAATATGGAGTTAGCGCAAACCGACATAGAACCGAGAACTGCGTTGTAGGAAACTCTGTTAGGCTTTTCTGTTGAGGAATCCCAGAAATAGATGTGACCCTTCTTAAGCTTAGCGTCTTCCTCGCGCATTACGTAAACGTCACCGTTTTCAATGATAGAGAAGCTGTCCACATCCTCCATGATAAGCTCGGTGTCCTTCTGGAAGTCCTTGCTGTCAAGAGCTGTGCGCATAAGCTTTTTGGTGTGCTGGTCCTGATTGTCGATATAGTAGAAATATTTTCCGTCGGGAGAGAAGGTTCCAACGGTGTTGGACACGAGGGTAGCACCCTTCTTTGTGAGGAAGTAGGTCAAGGTTACATCCGTGGTATCGGTTCCCTCGGCAGTAACGGTTTCTACCTTCTTCTCACATATGAAGTAGGTGTCAAGGAAGGTCTCGGGGCATACTACCGAGTTGCCCGCGTAAACGGGAGTGAACTTGCCCTCTGCTATTTCCTCGGGCTTGGAGTCCTTTATCTTGTACATATAGGATACAACGCCTGCGGAAACCTGCTCACCGCTGTTTTCGTCAAGCTTTGTCTTTTCGGCATAGAAGATTATCTCGTTGCCCTTGACGTTCATTCCGGTTATTCCCTTTATGGTTCCGTAATCGCTGCTGCGGGCGATTATATGGTCTGTATAAGTCTCGCCCTCATCCTCTACCTCGATGCACGCGAGGGAGTGGAGCGCGCCGCTGTAATGAATGCCGTAAACGTATCTGCCGTCTATGGACATGTCAAGGGGAACTATATTTGTGGGACCGACAGCCAGAGAAATTCCGCCGCTGAAGTAGTTGAGTCTGGTCTTGTCGGGGTCCTCGGTGGAAGCTGTGGTATATACGACCGCCTTTGCGTCACCCGAAATCACAAAATTGTTTGCGCTGCTCTTGCTGGTAATGGGAGCGTGTTCGTCGGAGGAGTAGTATGTAAAGCTGGAATTTTCCTTGTAGATTATTCCGGGCTCGTATTCGGCTGTATCTATTATATCATCCATGCTGGTGGCAACAGCCTCGATCTCGGTGAGCTTTTTACCCTCAAGCACGTACATTTTTATTCCCGTTTCTCCGGTATCCTCGTCGGATACGCTTTCAAATATGTAAGCGAAGGAGCGGTCAGCCGCGGGGCGCAGCTCTTTTATCTCTCCAAAGGTCTCGTCCAAAAGGTCACCGTTTGACATGACACGGTAATCACCGTTGCCGTCAACGAAGGTGAAATATACGTCATCCTCGGCTTTTATGTTCTTCTGCGGAGCAGAGAAGATAGCAACAAGAACCACTACCAAAAGTATGACCGCGACCACAGCGGCAGCTATGGTCAGAATAGGTACCCACTGTACCTGAGGCTTTGCTCTCTTTCTTTTTTGCGCGGGCCTTTTGGGCTGCTGAGGTCTTTCCTGCTTGGGAGCGGAAGCTCTCTGCTGCTTGTCCTGAGTGTTTCCAAAGGCGTTGAAATCGTCATCGGCAGATTGCTCGGACCTTGTGAAAAAGTCTTTTATTTTTGAACGGTCTGCTTTTGCTGAACCTGCTGCTCCTGAGGTTGCAAAAGCCGGGCGCATATTGTTTTTAAAAAGCATAAGTTACCTCCGTGAAGTATTGAAAATATACACAGTTATGCATGATAACTCATTTTACCACACGCGCGCGTAATTTACAACATTATATTATTAAAAAACTATGAATAAATCGTTAACACACAACATATTGTGATTGTTTTTGTCAAAAAACACTGCATTTAGATAAGTTTATGCAGGCTGAAAAGTTTTTTCTCCGAAAAGAGCGCTTGCGCTTTTTTTGACGCCGTAATATTTTCTCTTGCGAAGGCATAGTATTTTACAGATACAAAAAGCGAAAAAAGGCAGGAAGAAAAATGGCAACCGTAATAAGCAAATTGTGTACCCCGTGTGGGTCGGGGATTAAAATACTACCCGAGAGAATAAGCGATATACTGCCTATGGGCGTGTTAAGCGAGTTAAAAAATATACACACGTCCGTCTATGGTGCGGAGCGAGTAGAAGAGATACGGTTACGAAGCGGACGCAGAGCTTATCTGACTGTAAGCGGGCAGGGCATAAAGCGCAACGTAGCTCTGAGCACGGTCCTGTCTGCCCGAGAGCTTTCGGAGATACTTAACAGAATGTGCGACGGTTCGCTTTACGCTTACAGCGAGAGCATAATAAGGGGCTACGTTTCCTTGGGCGGCGGCATCAGAGTGGGTGTATGCGGACGTGCCTCGGTAGAGAATGGGCGCGTTCTGGGCGTCTATAATATATCAGCCTTGAATATAAGACTGCCTTGCGGTACGGCAAGGCTTGAGCCCTGTTTTCTTGAAACGGTGAGAGCCGAGATGTCGGATGGAAGAGGTGTTCTTATATATTCTCCTCCCGCGCAAGGAAAAACCACTATGCTGCGTTCCTTGGGGCTTGCCCTCTCGGGCGGAGCCGAGCCCTTACGGGTGGCTGTGGTGGATACGAGGGACGAGCTTGGAACTATTGCTTTGGATGAAAGGCTGTCCTTGGATGTTCTGAGCGGATATCCCAAGGCGGAGGGGATAAGGATAGCTACCGCGTTTATGAATCCTCAGGTGGTAATATGTGACGAGATAGGCGACGAGGAGGAAGCCGAAGCCATAGCCGAGGCTCAGAACTGCGGAGTTCCGCTTATAGCTACCGCCCACGGAAGTGACGCAAAGAGTATCCTTTGGCGAAGAGGAATGCGGCGTCTGCACGAGGTGGGAGCCTTTGGAATATACGTGGGAATACGCATAGACAAAACGGGCGGCTTTGCTTGCCGTGTCAGCCGAAGGGAGGAAATATCTCTTGAAAATATTGGGGATAGCTCTTCTTTGTCTTAGCGGATTTGGTGTTGCATTGCTTCTTGTCAGGCGCGAGGAGCAAAGACTCTCTGTAATATCGGCGCTTGCCGAGCTGCTGGAGACAGTGAAAAGAGGAGTCGAAAATTATTCAATGAGCGCGTCCGAAATATTGAACTCGTGTGGCGCGGAGCTTCTTTTTCGCTGCGGATACCAGATGGGGGACATTCCGCAGAGCTTTCTTGGTTTGAGCGAGGGATGCAGAATACCCGACAGGGAGGCAGCCTCGGTGTTTGGAGAGTTCGCAGCGGATTTTGGGAAAAGCTATCGGGGTATGCAGACCGAGAAATGTGCCGAAGCCTTAGGGCGGCTGCGGAGTATGGAGGATCGAGCGCGGGCTCAGCTCCCGAGCAGAAAAAAGGTGCTGATATGCGGAAGCGTTTCCCTCACGCTTATAATTATCATACTGCTGCTCTGAGAAAACGAAAGGTTTGGATATGGAAATAGGACTGATACTGAAAATAGCGGGTGTGGGCATTCTGGTGTCAATAATATCCTCTATACTTGCCAAGGCGGGCAGGGATGAGCAGGCTATGATGATAAGCATAGGCGGAATTGTTGTGGTTATGCTTATGCTTGTTGAGGAGATAGGCGAGCTGCTCGAAACAATACAGACCGTCTTTGGACTTTGATTATGGAACAGTGGACCGAGTTTTTTCGCGTATGCGGCGTAGCGGTGCTGTGCGCTGTTGTGCTTTGCATCTTCGGTAAGCATTTTGGTGCTTTGAGCGCGGCACTGCGTATAGGCGGAGCAGTGCTGATGTTCGGTATGGTGGCGGCACTACTGAGTGAGGGTATAGAGGAGCTTCGGGGGGTGCTGTCCTTTGGCGAAGGCACGGCACAGACCTTCTCGCTTATGATAAAGGCGCTGGGTGTAGCCTTTGTGAGTAAATTCTGCGCGGAGGTTTGCCGTGACTGCGGAGAGAACACTCTTGCGGGAGGAGTGGAGAGCGCGGGGAAGATAGCGATGATATCCTTGTGCTTGCCCCTTCTTCTGGAGATATTATCCCGCGCCTCGGAAATATTGGATATGGGAGTATAGAAAGGGAAGGACAGAAAATGAAAAAATATAAGCTGCTTTTTGCTTTGGTGGCGCTGGCTTTTGTGTTTGTATTACCTGTCTCGGCGGCAGAGACCGAGGCGGGGGTGTCCTTTCCTCAGGACGAGTGGGAGGATTTTAATGCCTTGGTGCCCGACGAGCTCAGAGACAGGCTACCCGACGGGAGTCTTGAGGACGGTGACAGCTTTGCCGACAATGTATCGCAAATGAGCAAAAGCGAATACATCATAGCCGCCATAGCAGACTCATTGGGGCTTGAACTCGGGGGAGCGGCAAAGCTTTTTCTTACTCTTGTTGCCGTGCTTATGATATCGGCTGTGTTTGGCACGGTCAGTCAGGGGATGGCCAATCCCGCTTTGGTTTCGGCTATGCGATTTTGCTCCTCGGCGGCGGTCATATCGGTGACGGTGGGCTCTCTTTACTCCCATTTTTCGGATGCTGAAGCGTTTTTTGATAAGCTGGGCGCTCTCGTGAACGGGATGATACCCGTAACCGCGGGAATATGGGCAATGGGTGGCAACGTAAGCACGGCGTCTGTGGGAAGCGCCACGTTTTACGTAACGTTAAACGTTTGCCAGGGCTTGCTTGCGGGCAGCCTGATACCCGTGTGCTGTGTGCTGTCGGTGCTTGGCTTTTGCGATGCGCTGTCGGACGAGATGCGAATGGGGCGGGTAATGAATGCCGTGAAAAAGATATACAATTTTGTTCTGGTAGCCGTAATGACGGTGCTGGTGTCATCCCTCGCGGGACAAACGGCAATAGCCGCATCTGCCGATACAGCTGCGGCTAAGGCGGCTCGGCTGGCGAGCGGAACGCTCATACCCGTGGTGGGCGGAAGTGTCGGTGAAACGCTCAGAACGCTGGCTGGCGGTGTTGGCTATCTTAAAAGCCTGTTTGGAGTGGGCGGTATAATCCTGATAGTGCTTCTGGTGCTTCCTCTTGCGCTGTCGGTGCTCCTTACGCGCTTTGTTTTCCTTTTGAGCGGAGGCATCGCGGATATGCTGGGCTGCACGGGGGAGGCGCGGCTTCTTGATAATCTTGGTGAGGTATACGGAAGTATGCTGGCGGTCATTTCGGGAGTTTGCGTGACGTTTATACTTACGCTTTGTATTTTTATGCAGACGGTAGTAGCGGTGGCGTAGGATGAAGGAATATTTTATAGGCATAATGGCGGTTGCTTTTTTGGGAAGCACCTTGCTCACTCTCGCTCCCACGGGGTTTGAAAAGCATTTGCGGCTGCTTTGCGGCTTCTGCGCGGTGGCGGCGGTGCTGTTTCCTCTTGTATCTTTTTTAAGTGACGGAATTTACATAGACGGTGAATGGACAGAGCTGTTTGCTCAGGGCGAGGCTGAAGCAAAAAACTATGATGAAATTTACAATTGTTCTCTGGTGATGGCTGAGGGGGAAAATGCAGAGGGAATCCTGAAAAACGACATAATAAAAGAGCTTGACCTAAAAAACGACAGCTTTGACATAAAAATTATAATAGATAAAAGCAGTGATGAATATTCCATATTACGAACCGAACTGATAATATATGCCTCGGGAATTGATATAGACCCTCACAGTGTGGAAAAATATATAAAAACAAGGCTTGGCTGCGACTGTGAGATAATATACGACCTGAAAATGCAAAGTTAAAAAATACAATGATATTTCTTTAATGCTATACATATTGGAGAACAAAAAATGAACAGTATGGTGAAAAATACAATTACTAAAAACAATTTTTCGACCAAAATCCTTTTTTGGGCTGTTATAGCCTTGGTAGGAGTGCTGCTAATGATCTTTGCGGGCGGCGGAAGCGAAGATAAGGAAAAGGAGTTCGACGTAGACAGTCTTGACCCCGCTCAATACGCCAAGGAGGTAGAGGAGCGTGTGGAGGAGCTGTGCAACCGCATTGACGGGGTGAGCTCTACTTATGCGGTGGTTACTCTTAAGGGCGGCTATAAAGCGCTTTATGCCTCCGACCTTCAGTACGGCAGCAATAATCAAAAAAATCAAACCGTTATAATAGGAAGCGGCTCGGCGGAGCAGGGGCTTCTTATAGGCTACGAAAACCCCGAGATAGCGGGCATAGGAATAGTATGCTCTGGGGGTGATGACAGCAACGTAAGAAAAAACGTGATCTCTGTAATAGCCTCGGCGTTCAACATAAGCAGTAATAAAATTTTTGTGGCGGGAAGCTGATATGTCATAAAACGAATTTTTTGCAAATATAAATGTAGCGTAGTAAAACCAAAATTTTCGGAGGGAATTGTTATGAAAATGGAAAAAGTGAAGGAAAAATTCACATCCTTTTGCCGCAAGGTAGGAAAAAGAAATATGATAATTGCCGCTTGCTTTTTAGTCGTGGCAGTTACTTTGATTGCAAGCGTGGCGTTCTTTGGCGGAGATAAGGACGGTTACGATTACAGTCAGGGTGTAGGAATGCAGCCGAATGACAGTGAGCAAGGTAAAAACGAGGGTACGGGAAATAATGGAAGCGCCGCGGATACATATTTCTCCAGCGTTCAGGTCAACCGTCAGCGTACCCGCGACGAGGCGCTTGAGGTGCTTCAGGGCGTAGTGGATAACGAGCAATCCACCGCTACCGCCAAGGAGGAGGCTCTCGCGGAGATAAATAAGCTGGCAAAGGTGATGGAGGCGGAGGCTAACATCGAGACCTTGGTGGTAGCAAAGGGCTTCGAGGAGTGCGTTGCCGTAATAAGCGACCAGAGCGCAAGCGTGGTGGTAAAGAGCGAGGAGCTTCAGGCGGCCCAGATAGCTCAGATAAACGAGATAGTATACGAGCAGGCTGGAATACTTCCCGTAAACATAAAGATTATCCAGAGATAGTCACCAAAATGCCCGAAAAAGAATACACTTTACTGCGGAATTACTGCGGGAGGTGTACTTATTATGCAACAAAATTACGATAATTCGGGCTTTGACAGGAAAAAAATCCTTTTTGCGGCGGCAAACAGCGGCGATGGGTTTAAAAGCTTTTATTCCGAAATATTCGACAGAGAAGAGATAGAGCGCCGTTATCTCATAAAGGGCGGACCGGGTACAGGCAAAAGCACCTTTATGAGAAGCATAGCGAAAAAAGCGCAGGACGCAGGGCTTAGCGTGGAGTATTACGCATGCTCATCCGACCCGTCCTCTCTTGATGCCGTAGTGATAGAGGGGAGAGTGGCGGTGCTTGACGCCACCTCCCCTCATTGCGTTGAACCTGAGCTGGCGGGAGCGAGAGACGAGATAGTGAATTTAGGAGCGTTTTGGGACTCCGAGGGGCTTCGCGAAGAGCTTGAAAGGATAGACCTACTGTCGGGCAAGAAAAAAGAGTGCTACAAGGGCGCGTACAGGTTTCTTTCCGCGGCACTGGAGGTTGAGAAGCGGTGCAGAGAAATAGCGGCCCCATATATAAATGAAGGAAAAATGAGGGCGGCGGTAAGACGCATAGCCTCTCGGATTCCCAACGGAAATGGTTATTCGCTTCGTATAGGTATACGCGATTCTATTGGAATGAAGGGCAGAGCTTCCACCGCGGCTTATGAAAGCGTTGCCCGTGAGGTGTATTACGTTGTGGATGCTTACAAAAGCGGGAGCCTGCTTCTCGCTATGCTCGTCAATGAGGCGATGGCGAAGAAAAACAGAATACAGGTGTCTTTCAGCCCCCTTGACCCCTCTTATCCCGACGCAGTGCTTTTTGAGGAGTCAATGACCGCATTTATTCTCTGCGAGGATAAAAGGGAGGGCGGTAAATATATAAATATGAAGCGTTTTGTCCACATGCGCGGTGAGGATGTAAAGGCGGTAAGGGGTGAATATAAAGCAAACGTGAGGATAATGCAAGGCTTGATACAGTCTGCCGCGGATGCTCTTGCTATGGCGGGCGAGAAGCATTTTGAATTGGAGGATATATATAAAAGGTATATGGATTTTGATGCTTTAGGACGTTATACCGCGTCCTTTGCGGAGAATTTGACGGAAAGGCTTTTGCGAGAAAAGGCTTGTACGTATTAATTGATTTTTGCGGCGGGGCTTGCTCCCGCCGCCGTTATATTTTAGGTGTCACAGGTTGTAAGCGGCAGACGACCCTTAAAGAGGCTTTGGTTAAGCGGTGTTTTTTGAGTCAAAATGTATAAAAAGATTGTTTGTCTTTTGGAAAAAAAGACGATTTTTTGTGTGCTTTGGACAAAACTTACAAATTGCCTTGACAAACATAGCTAAATATTGTAAAATTAAAGTGTAAATCTGTCCGTGTGTACTTTTTGCGGATATCACTTATAAATTTTATGGAGGAAAAGAAAATGAAAAAGACAATCTCAATTTTATTGGTCGCAGCTATGCTCTTCTCTCTGTCTATTGCGGCTATCCCCGCAGGCGCGGAAGAGGGGACACCTGTTACTGCAATCGATCCCGACACAGTGGGTAACACTGTCGTAAACGACTCTAACAGAGCGGGACACGTTGCAGAGTTAGGATCGGAATATATCCCTCTTGTTAACAGTCTGACTGATGAACGCCCCGACCCCGAGGGTGCTGTGGCGTTCTCTTCGATATTCGCTAATGGTGAAAATCCCATTAATGAGGTTGGTATTGCAGATGGTGGCAGTTTTTACCTTGCTGAGGATATAATAGCAACAAAAACCTATAAGGCTGAAAATATAACGGACGAAAGACAGTACAAGGATATACACGGTCAGATAAAGACCTATAAAAATAGCGTGGCTGCAAGTAACTTTACTATTGATGGATGCGGATATTCCATCACTGTTTCTGCCCCCTTGCTCAATTCCACGCAGGATGTTACCTTTAAGAACGTAACCTTTAAGGGTAATATAACTATGAGTAACTATCAAGGATCATTCTCTGCGGTTGCTCAGTGGGATCAGTTTGACTCTTGTAACTTTTACAACGTTACCTCTGAAGTTAATGTTACATCTAAAAACAGGGATAAACTTAAGCACCTTGTGGGTCTTGCTCTTTACGCAGACAATTCCGAATTCATAAACGTAAAGGTCGGCGGAACCCATACTCTTGGTGCTGATGCGACAAGAATTGATGATACTGGTGCTATCGTAGGTAGAGTTGGCGGCAATACCGTATTCCAAAAATGCGTGGCAACAGGAACTCTCCGTATAGAGGCAAAGACTCTCTCCCATGCCGACAATACCGGCGGTATAGGCGGTCTTGTAGGTAAGGTTCAAAGCGGAACAGCAACCTTTAAGAACTGCGCTAACTACCGTAATATCATTATAAGCGCGGATACCGTTTTCCAGAATGCTTGGGTAGATCACAATGGTGGCAACGGTAGTGCTTCCTACGACACCAGTATAGGCGGTATCGTGGGTAGGGTTAAGGGGTCCGTTGCCCTAGAAAACTGCGTAAACGCAGGTAAGATAGAGTTTGGCGGTAAGGTTACCGTTAAGGATAAAATAATCGCAGTTGGCGGTATCGTAGGTATGATCGAAAACGAGGTTACCATGACGAACTGCGCTAACACAGGCGCGCTCGATATGAAGTTTGACGCATCCTTTGAGGGTACCACAACTCAGGGCGACAAAGAGCTCAAGAGTGCTACTCCCTTGCACCGTTGGACCTATATAGGCGGTGTTGCGGGATATGGCAGCTCTAATAAGATCGCTCTTGAGAATTGCTCTAACAGCGGAGCTATAACTCTTGACAAGACTGCTACCGCAGGTCTTGGCGGTGTTATAGGCTGTGTAGAGGGCGGCTCTACGGGTCATACTCTTACCAACTGTGATAACAGCGGAGAGATAAAGCTCCAGAATGGCGCAAAGCTTAACCAGCCCTCCGACAACGGAATGGGTATTGGCGGTGTTCTCGGTATATCCAGAGCATCCAAGATAGCGCTCACAGACTGTGATAACAGCGCTAAGGTAACCTATACTCTTATAGGCGGTAATATCAAGGCTACTGATAAAGAAGATAAAGAAGTAGATTTTAACTTCCATACCGGCGTGTGCGGCATCGGCGGCATAATGGGATATCAGTACGTTAAAGGTGCTGATGAACTCAGCCTTATAGACTGTGACAATACGGGTGCTCTTACCCGTTCCAGCGAAACTACCAACGATCGCTTCCTCGGCGGTGTTATAGGCGGTGTCCGCGGTGTTAAGAACGTGCTTGTCGATAAATGTACAAACAGCTCCGACCTTGCCGCGCCTTCGGGCGGTGGATGGGCATCCACAGGTGGAATCGTCGGACAGTACGCAAGTATCGGTAACTGGATGAGCAATGATAACCCGAATATTGAAGCGACCTTCGACGTTCGTAGATGTACCAACACAGGTAATATCAATTCTATCGTTGATGCGGGCGGTATGCTCGGTGCAAACAACGAAATAGCTGCAACCAAGCTGGTAACTACCTTCTACGGATGTGTAAACCAGGGTAACGTTACGGCTACAGGAAATGCTTGTGCCGGCGGTATGTACGGTATTGCAAACACATTGGGAACCATTAATTTTGAATACTGCGTAAACAGCGGAGCTATCAGCTCTAATTCCTCTGCGGGCGGTCTGGTATCCGTAGTAGAGGCTAAGCTTACAAACTTCCTCGTTACTAACTGCAAGAACGAGGGTGCTGTTACCGCAAACGCTACAACAACTCCCCGTGCGGGCGGTCTTGCTGCAAGAATTGCCGTAGCTAACGGTGGTAAGGTAGAGATACTCAATAGCGCTAATACCGGTGCGATTGAGTCAAAGGGCGATACGTCTAACGGAATTGCGGGCGGTATCGTAGGAAATATAGCAGACGTTACCGCAACCATGAACGGAAACGTAAATAAGGGCACGGTTAAATGCGCTACCACCTCTGCTGTGGCTCCTATCGTTGCAAATCAGACTAAGCTTGCAAGCGGAACCAACTACTATCTCACAGACTGCGCAACGGGTACGTTCACTCACGGTACCGCTGAGGCTTCGGTAGATTCAAGAATAGCTTCTATGGTATTTGATGTAAAAGGAGACTCCTTACACCTTGATAAGGCTGTTAAGGCTGCTGCTGTACTCGTTCAGAGTGACTATGAGCCCGCTACATGGACTGACTTCTCCAACGCTCTCGCGGCTGCTGAAAGCATAATTAAGAACATTTACTCTACTCAGGCTGCTATCGACGAGGCTAAGGCAAACCTTGAGGCTAAGATAGCTGCTCTTGATCCCAAGGCACTTGACCTTACCGAGTACAACGCGGTAATGGGTAAGTTTGACGAGCTCAATTCCGGTGATTGGAGCGGTAACTCCTTCCTTGTAGTTACCGAGGCAGTTAAGGTCGTTGAGGATATAAAGGCAGATGCAAATGCGCTTCAGTCTAAGTTCGACGCTGCTCTTGATGCTGTTGTTGCGGCAATTGATGCTCTTGAGGAAAGAGGCGAGAATGGCGGTACGATAGACGTTGAACAGAACGGACAGCTTACGCTTCCTCCTCTCCGTACTTCAAAGACCACAACGGCTTCTACTGAGCCCGAGCCTACGGAAGAAGAAACTACTACCGCTACTACTGCAGCTAAGAAGAAGGGCTGCGGTGGCTTGATTGGCGGAGCCGCAGTTGTAGTGACTGCTGTGCTTGCTATCGGCGCAGGTGTTTCTCTCAAAAAGAAAGAGGACTAATAATTAAATATTGAATCCGCTCCCCTCGGGGAGCGGATTTTTTTAGATAAAAGATAAATGAAAATAGATAAAAGAAAATAGATAAAAGAGAATATCATCCTTACGTAGCTTCAAGAGTGGCGAACCGCAGAGGGCTACTGTCAAAATACCTAAATTGCAAGGAGCTTTTTTAGGAAAAAGCACAGTTTCCTGCTTTGGTCGGCTAAAAGTTACAATAAACCTTGACAAAATCGGTAAAATATTATAAAATTATACTGTTACTGTATGTTTTTTATAATATGCTTATATAACGCACGATTTAGGAGGAAACTGATGAAGAAGATAATTTCCGTATTTTTAACAGCTGTTATGATGCTTTCGATGATAGCAGCTGTAATTCCCGCATCGGCGGCGGGCACGCCACTTGACGTGTCAACTGTCGGTAATACCGTGGTTACTGATGCTAACAGAGCACAATATACCGTTCCCGACGGAGCTATCGCTGTGTCTGATGCAAACGGGCTTAAGAACTTGGAGAACGACAAGTATTATTACCTTACCGCCGACGTTACGCTGGGCGCGGATGAGACTGCTACCTTTGCCTCGGGAGTCAGCGTGATAACAGGTATAACTCTTGACGGCTGCGGATATAAGCTTACGCTGAACAATGCGTCACTCTTCTCAAGGACTAAGAATATTACCGTAAAGAATATTACCTTTGACGGGGCAATAACGGCTAACAATAATTCCAACTACCACATACTCAACAGTCAGGAGGCTCAGGGCTACACCAACCTTGAGAATATTACAGCGAGTGTGGATTTTAACGTTACGAATAAAACAAAGGGCAAAAACGTGGGCGCTCTCAGCATTAACGTTAACAGCTCTACCGTAAAGAACGTACTTAACGAGGGTAACGTTACGGTAAATTCGGCAACTACTGTGGTTGATGCAATAGGCGCTATGTTCGGTACCGCTAACAAGACGGCGTTTACCAACGTAGTTAACAAGGGTACTCTGACTGTGGGAGAGGCGAAGCTTTCGGCAAAGACCGCTATCGGCGGAATAGTCGGATACGCTACCGACAGCACCTTTACCAACTGTGTAAACAGCGGTGCTATAAGCAGCTCCGCAAGCACGGATGAGCTGTACATAGGCGGAATTACCGCTTATATTGCTACACGTGCGAGCTTTGAAGGCTGCTCTAATTCCGGAAATCTTACCGTAGGCACTAACGGTAAGGTCACGGGCTTGGGCGGAATTGTAGGAATGACATCGGGCGAGAGCGCTGAGCTTTCCGATTGCGCTAATTCGGGAATTATAGCTATGCTTGCTATTCCCGAGGGTCAGGAGGGCAACAGTGCCGCTACCAGCGAGCTTGGTGATATCGGAATGGGTATCGCAGGAATACTTGGTGTTTCCCGTACAAAGAGCGTGTCGCTTCTGAATTGCTCAAACAGCAAAAATATAACTACCATTTCCAAGGGAAAGGTGGGCGTCGGAGGAATACTTGGATATCAGTATTGCAAGACGCTTGCACAGAGAATGCTTAGCATAGAGGGCTGTACTAACAGCGGAAGCATTGAGGAACGCGGTGAGGGCGCTATGCTCGGCGGAATCGTAGGCGGAATCCGTGCTGTTGAAAACACTATCATTCAGGAATCTCAGAATTCGGGCAATATTACTATATCGGGCAGCGCTAAGTTTGCATGGAGCTCTACGGCGGGTATATGTGGCTTCTTCGGAACCATAGGCGGAAGTCTTATGAACACAGACAGAAACCGTTACTGTGAGTTCGATATTTACTGCTGTACCAATACGGGTAATATAAGTAACTTGGAGCATGCGGGAGGTATTCTGGCAAGAAATGAGGAGATGTCAGGTGAAGAGCTTTATATGACCATCTATAACTGCCTGAATCAGGGTGCTATATCCTCTAACGGCGGTGACGCGGCAGGAATTTATGCTTATCCCAATGCTAAGGGACATCTTAATATGGTATGGTGTGTTAACGAGGGTAATATAACCTCTGTAGACACCGGCGTTACGTCCGAAAATTCGGGCGGTATAATTGCAAGCACGGGTGCTCAGTTCAGCTCTATTACTATATCCAAGTCTAAAAACAGCG
Organism: uncultured Clostridia bacterium; assembly: GCA_904501715.1. Classification (GTDB taxonomy): domain Bacteria; phylum Bacillota; class Clostridia; order Oscillospirales; family CAG-272; genus HGM12713. The sequence goes on along the minus strand of CAJGCD010000005.1, from coordinate 14,974 downwards.
GAGCAATAGTAGGTGGAGACAACGCGGGCGGTATTGCTTCCAGAGTAAGCCAGACGCCTTCGCTTCCCGAATACGGAAAGGTTCTTTTTGAGGACTGCTACAATGAGGGAACCGTTCACGCTTCCTCTAAGAATCCCGGCATGGCAGGAGGAATAGTGGCGTATTCCAAGAGCGAGATCACTATAAAGAACAGTATAAATAAGGGGGCTGTTTCTTCTGCCGAAACAACAACGGCATATCCTATAACTCACGAGATGACCGTTCTTTCTAAGGATGGTAGCGGATATTACCTCAGCGGATGTGCTACCGCCACGGCTATACAGGGCGGAGAGGCTAAGAATGCCACTCAGATAGGCGAGTTGGTGGCTACTATGGTCTTCCACAGAAAGAACAATCCCTACAACCTTAGCAAGATATATGAGCAGGCAAAGGGATTATATCCTCAGGACCACACGACCGACTCGTGGGTGCCTATGGCAACGGTATTCGAAAAGGCAACTAAGCTTATCAATGACCCCGAGGCTTCACAAGCTGATATGGATAACGTAGTGGCAGAGCTGAAGGCGGCTATAAATGGTCTTGTTCTCAACGGAGTGAGAAATTTTGAAAAGCTGGAGATCGCTCTCTTGAAGGGTGAGGAAGCAGGAAAAGAGTGGTATTCATTTACTTGGCTTGAGCTTTTCGTTGCTATGCGTGACGCAAGAATACTGATGAATCTGAAAGATGAAGAAATGGAAAAGGTTCTGCAGTCTGACATTGACAAGGCAGAGCAGAGGATATACAAGGCAATAGAGGTCCTCTTGGAGAAGCCCCCGCTTCAGGGAAGTATAGATGTGGATCAAAAGGGTCAGTTTACCCTTGATACCCTTCGTCCCGAGGGTACAACGCCCTCCGGCGGCGGTAGCTCGTCTAATACCGAGAGCAGCGAACCGCTGGTGGATATGAGCGGAGAGATAGAGCTTGGCTGCACGGGTCTTGTAGGCGGCGGCGCAATAGTGCTGACGGCTATAATAGCACTTGCCACGGGAACTGCTAAACGTAGGAAAGAGGACTGATCTTCCGTTACGCACAATAACGGATAAATAACAACAAAGCCGCTTTTGCTGTCAGTGAAGATAGTAAAGGCGGCTTTTGGCAAAATGATAGGCAGATTGAAATTTATAATTATGTACGGAGACTAAGAATGAAGAGAACAGCAGCTTTAGTCGTAGTGTGGGGAATGCTTTTTGCGCTTTTGAGTATGGTTGTTCCTGCGGGAGCTCAATCGAACACGCCTTCGGGTATTGCCGTAAATTCGGAGAGCGAGTTTCTCGCAATGGAGGCAAATGGAAACTATTATCTTAACAAGGATATAACCGTTACAGAGACATATTCCGATTGCTTTAAGGGTGTCTTCGACGGAAACGGAAAAAAGATAACCATTGGCAACAGTGCTATTCGCTCTGTATTTACGCAGGTAGCGGGTACGGTCAAAAATCTCACGGTGGACGGAAGCATAGAGCTTAAGGCCTCCGCGGACGTGGCGGGAGTTGCGCTGGTCGCCAAGGGAAGCTTTGAAAACGTTACCTCCAACGTTGATATAAGGATATTCGGATTTGATACCAATAAGGGAAGAATAGGCGGTCTTGTATCGGTCGTGGATGGCAGCATTACCTTTAAGGATTGCAAAAATACGGGTGATATAAGGATAGACACAAGGGCTACGGGCGGCGCCCGCAAGGTTTGGGCGGGAGGCATTGTTGGCTTTGCGTCGGGCAACTATACGATTTCCTTTAAAGGCTGTGCTAACGAGGGCAATATTATATCCGCACAGCCCGATGTGAATATAGGTGGTCTTATGGGATGGTCACAGGGTGCGGACGTCAGCTTTGAGGACTGCTTGAACAGCGGCGACCTGCATACCCTTTCAACGGGGTACACCGGTATAGGCGGTATGATAGGCGGTATGTACAACAAAGGCGAGGCTACTAAATCACTTAATGCCCTGAGGTGTGTAAATGAGGGCAAGATTTCAGCGGGAGATCCCGCGGCGGTAAATCCAAAGGCGGTAAACGCATACGCGGGAGGAATTATCGGACAGGTGTACTCGGTAGGTGTTTTGAATATTACCGACTGTGTAAATAAAGGAATAATTAACGTAAAGACGGGAACGTCCTCATCTGCTGCGGGGGGTATGGCGGGTATGTTTATTACCGTAAGCTCTTCGTGGAGCTGGGCGGGCTTTGACGATGCCACGTATACCTTTAAGAACTGTGTAAATAAGGGGGATATTCAAGGTCTTGAGGTGGGCGGCATAGTCGCCGCCGGCACACAGCTTGGATTTAATAAGGATACGGTTGGTTTAAGGATAGAGAACTGCGTTAATGAGGGTGTCCTCAGCGGAGCAGGCTATGCGGGAGGTATTCTCGGTCGCTGGGCTAACAGCGAAGGAAGCGGATGGAGCAGCGGTACTTCGGATGTAGTAGTAAAGAATTGTATGAATTTAGGTGACGTGGAGGGTGTTACGGGCGCTGCCGGAATATTCGCTTTTATGGAAGGCGAGGGTATTCTTTCTAACACTGTCAACAGCACGACTATCGGAGAAAAGATCGGTGACTCAACAAAGCCCACGGTGGTTGAGGCTTGTGTAAACGCAGGTGACGTAATATGCAACTCGGGCAAGGATAACGAGGATTGCTCCCGAATAGCCGCGGGCATCGTTGCAAGGACTAACAAGAGTATGACAGTTAAGGATTGCGTAAATGTGGGAGCTCTTGATATGCCCGTAAACGAAGATCCTTGTCTGGTGCATATAATAAAAACGGATAAAAATATAACGGCAAGCAATAACGTATTTCTTGATAGCATGGAGGGCTTGGGTAATTGCGGAAGAGGTGTGGCGCAAAAGGATATGAGCGCATCCTTGGCGCAGTCTGTATTGGCGTTTGATATGTCTGATCTTAAGGAGGACGTGAAAAATTATCGCGCACTTTCCGCAAGCAAATATACGGCTGAAAGCTATGCGGGTCTTATGACCGAGTGCCAACAGGCGGAAGAGCTTTTCGGGAGCGATACCGATATCACGAGAGTGACGCAGGCAAGCGTTGCGGAGCAAATAGCGGCACTTGATGCGGCATATAAGGCTCTTGTTGAGCTTAATACGGACATTCCTCCCAAGCAGGAAGAGCAAGACTCCGAAGAAGAAAAGGACACTGAGGAGGATAAGGTACAGCAGGAAGAGGAGAACACCGCAAATAAGGTCAGCACAGAAGCATCCTCCTCCGATACAGAGGATAAGATGACAGAGCAAAGCCAAAGCCCCGCCAAGGATGGCTGTGGCTCGGTGTTAGGCGTGTCTGCCATGGGCATTATAGCTCTCATAGCCCTTGGAGCGGATGTATTGATAAAACGAAAAGAGAACTAAAATAAAAGAAACTGTCTCATTTTTAATGAGACAGTTTTATTTTTTAAGCATTTCTTTAGCCAGAGCCATATCCTTATGCACTTGCTCTGACAGAAGCTCCACGGAATTGAATTTTTTCTCCGCTCGTATGAATTCCAAAAGCTCTACGGTCACGGTCTTTCCGTACGCGTTGTCATTAAAGTCGAATACGTTTGTTTCCGCGTATAAGACAGCTCCGCCTACCGTGGGTCTGTATCCTACGTTTGTGATGCCGTAAAAAGCTTTTTTGTTTATATGGACGCGGCTAAGATAAACACCTCTTGCGACCACAAGCTTTTTTGGGGGATAGCTTTGGTTAAGAGTGGGAAAGCCCAAAGTGCGACCGAGATGCTGACCGTCAACTACTTTAGCGTGAACAGAATAGGGTCTGCCAAGATAGCGGTTAGCTTGCGCGATATCGCCCTCAAGAAGCAGAGCTCGTATTTCCGATGAGCTCACCGCCTTTCCGTTAAGCTCAACGGGGGGCATTACCGAAATGCCTATACCATGCTTTGCGCAAAGACGCTCAAGAAGAGCCGTATCGCCCTCTCCGCCTTTTCCAAAGCGGTAATTAAAGCCGCATACAAGGTGCTTTGCCTTCATTTGCCCAAGAAGGATATTTTCAAAGAAATCGGGGGCGCTCATAGAGGCTATGCTCTTGTCAAATTTAACGCTGACGAATATATCTACTCCGAGCCCCCGCATAAGCGAGCGCTTTTCTGCGGCAGAGGAAAGCAGAGGGATTTTGTCTGCCGAGAAATAATTTTTCGGCGGTTCGGCAAAGCTCCATACAGCCGCGGGGAGGGAAAGAAGCCTTGAAACTTTTTTAGCTTCGTTTATTATAGACACGTGTCCTATATGGACTCCGTCAAAGCAACCAAGGGCGCAAACCGTTTCACCCTCAGCGCAGAAGCTTAAGCTTTTATAAGTTTTCATAGTGCCTCCTTTCTCGTCGTTTACTTCCAAGATTATAACATAGTTTGCCCTATAAAGCAAGATATATTTTTAAAAAGGGCGCAAGATAAGACAAAATATACGGACGCCGAGGAGTATAATTGGTACAGGAGGCGGTATATGGAACAGACTGTTTACATAGATATATTTTTTCTTATAAATTTCAGCATGGACCTTCTTTGCTTTTTCCTTACCTCAAAGCTTTTAACACATCCTCTGTCGCTAAAAAGGACGGTGATCGCGGCTTTCTTGGGAGGGGTGTACGCCTGTGTATCGCTGTTTATAGCCTTGAGGGGGATTTTTTCTGCCCTTCTTGACATTTTAGCTTGCGGGGTAATGTGTACCGTGGCATATAAAAGAAAAGGAAATTTAAAAGAGATATGCCAGTGTACAGTGGTATATGCCGCCGTATCTATTGTTCTCGGCGGTGCTATGACGGTCTTGTTTTCGCTGTTTAATAAGCTTGGTCTGGACCGAATGCTGGGAACAGAGGAGGACGCGGACGGAATTTCCGTATGGCTGTTTGCAATTCTTGCGGCGGTAAGCGGAGGACTTGCTCTTTTCGGAGGAGCCTTCTTTAAGAGAAAAAGCGCAAGGACAGAGGGCGAGATAGAGATATGCTACGGAAATAAAAATACTCGCTTTAAGGCGTTTTGCGACAGCGGTAATCTTCTTGTTGAGCCTATAAGCGCAAAGCCCTGTATAGTAGTTGAAAAGAGCGAAATGGAAAGGATATTGCCCTGCGATATGGCAAAAACTATAAAGAGCGGAAAAACGGAAGAGCTGAGCACAGAGGAGATAAAACGTATACGGATCATACCCACAGGTACGGTGGGAGGAAGCAGTCTGCTTTACGCTGTAAGGGTGGATGAAATACGAATAAATATGGGGAAGGGATGGAGCATAGTCGATGCGCTTGTAGCCTTTGGGGAGATAGGTAAAAATGCCTACGGAGCTAAAGCCTTGATACCTTCCGCGGTCGTTTTTGGTGCAGTATGATTTTGGGGGAGATATGAGAGCTGTCGTTGTTTGGTTTTTTAAAATAAAGAAAAAGCTGGTTGACTGGTTAGGCAAAAAAAGAGGCGGGATTTATTATATAAACGGAACCGAGGTGCTGCCGCCGCCCCTTGAAAAGGAAGAGGAAAGCGAAATGATATGCCGTATAGCCGAGGACGAGAGCGCACGTCAGCGGCTTATAGAGCATAATTTACGGCTTGTGGTGTACATAGCCAAGCGCTTTGAAAACACGGGGGTCGGCATAGAGGATCTGGTGTCAATAGGCACAATAGGACTCATAAAGGCAATAAATACCTTCAAAGCGGATAAGAACATCAAGCTGGCTACCTATGCCTCCAGATGCATAGAGAACGAGATATTGATGTATATCCGCAAAAATGCGGGCACAAGGGCGGAAATATCCATAGACGAGCCGCTGAACACTGATTGGGACGGAAACGAGCTGCTTTTGTCGGATATATTGGGAAGTGATGAGGACAGTATATCCTATGAGATAGAGGTAATGGAGGAAAGAATGGCTATCAGACGGGCGGTTGCCGACCTCTCCGAAAGAGAAAGAGAAATAATAGAGCTGAGGTACGGAATGAACGGCAAAAGGGAGCTTACCCAAAAGGAGGTAGCCGACAAGCTGGGCATATCTCAATCCTACATATCACGTCTGGAAAAAAAGATAATTGCTAAGCTGAAAATTGAGATAGAAGCGGGCTTTTGAAAAAATAAGTTAAAAATTTCAAAAAAGGTATTGCAATCGGGAAAAAAGTGTGATATAATAACTGCGTTTGCAAACGATGTCAAAGAACATCGGAATATTAGAAACGAGGTAAAATGTGTTATGAAATCGGGAATCCATCCTAACTATGAAGAGTGCGTGATCCGTTGCGCTTGCGGAGAGGTAGCTACTACCAAGTCCACCAAGGGCGGAGAGATCAGAGTTGAAATTTGCTCCAAGTGCCATCCCTTCTTCACCGGTAAGCAGAAGTTTGTTGATGCCGGCGGTCGTCTTGATAAGTTCAAGAGAAGACTCGAGAGAGCAGGCAAGTAATCGTTTTTACGGTTTGTTTGGCAAAAAAGGCAGGTCACGCAACGTACCTGCCTTTATTATTTTTTGTAAAAGGGTTATACTAAGAGATATATCAAGGAGGTTTTATGATAGAAAAAGAATTACCGTTGCCCGATAAGACCGTCCTTGTGGGTATGGTCAAAAAGGGAGAGAGCACCGAGGAGCTTGAGAGCAGTCTTGACGAGCTTGAAGGACTTCTTAAGACGGCGGGAGGCGAGTGCGTCGCCAGACTTACCCAGAGCAAGGAGGCTCCCGACCCCAGAACTATGATAGGAAGCGGAAAGGCGGCAGAGCTTGCCTACCTTTGCGCCTGCAACGACGTTACTCTTGTAGTGTTTGACTGCGAGCTATCCCCCTCGCAGATACGAAATCTGGAGGCTATAATGGGCGATAAGGTGCGGGTGATAGACCGCTCGATGCTCATACTTGATATCTTTGCGCTCCACGCCGTAACGGGCGAGGGAAAGCTGCAAGTAGAGCTGGCTCAGCTTAAATATACCGCGCCAAGGCTTATGGGAAGAGGAACAGAGCTTTCAAAGCTTGGCGGAGGAATAGGCACGAGAGGACCCGGAGAGACACAGCTTGAAACCGACAGACGGCATCTGCAACGCCGCATAAGAGCGCTTGAGGACCAGATAGACGAGATAGCGAAAAACCGCAAGACCATGAGGGCGGCGAGGGACAGAAGCGGTATCCCCACAATAGCTATCGTGGGATATACAAACGCCGGTAAATCCACGCTGCTGAACCATCTCACAGACGCGGGAATTCTTGCGGAGGACAAGCTTTTTGCTACCCTTGACCCCACAACGAGAAAATTTGAGCTTCCCTGCGGTGAAACCGTGCTTCTCACCGACACGGTAGGATTTATAAAAAAGCTTCCTCACCATCTTGTGAGCGCCTTTCATTCTACGCTGGAGGAGGCATCCTGCGCGGATATTCTGTTGATAATAATAGATGCCTCAGACCCTGAGTTTGAGGAGCAGGTAAAGGTGACAGAGAGTCTATTAGAGGAGCTTGGAGCAGGAGGAAAGCCCACGCTTTACGTCTTTAATAAATGCGACAGAGGCTTTGCAAGGCTTTCGCAGATAGGTCAGACTGCACGCGAGGATACGGTGTATATTTCGGCGCTGACAGGGCAGGGCGTAGAGCAGCTTGTGTCTAAGATAGAGCAGCTGGTTACCGAAGGAAAGAGAAGAGTGACCTATTTTATACCCAATTCCGACGGAGGAGCCCTAAACAATCTTTACAGATTGGCTACCGTAGAGAGCGTGGATTACGGTGCTGACGGTATGACAGTAATTGCCCTTGCGGATGCAAGAGCCAGAGGCACTATGAAAAAATACGCCATAGACGATATCCCCGAGCCAAAAGAGGATTGGGAATAAACAAAAGCGAGGAAAATTTCCTCGCTTTTGTCGTTGGTTGGGGGATTATGCTTTAGGGAAGGCTTTTCGCGCCCCGCGGCAGAGCCGCGGGGGATTGTTACTCTAATGTGGCAAAAAATTCTTTAAAAGTTGGATAACTTCCACCAATCATTCTATACCAAATTTCTTGGTAGTTACCGTCATAATCTCCAGATACCCTTACGCAGTCTCCAAGGGCGAAAACATTTTTCACAGTTTGATTATCATAGACAATTCCTATTTTTATACCGCCCCCCATAAGACCGGAAGTATCTCTATGTATGTCAGTAAAAACGAGGCTGTCTAAGAAATCAAGTACATACTTTATTTTTTCACTATCCGCTGGAAAACAGTATTCTATAGAAGTTTCACCATATCCATGGTCACGAGTTATGACTATTTTTTCTATCCCCATTTCTTTTACATATAGATAGTTTGGGTCATTAGTGTCTATGGGATTCGTGGTTTGAGTGCTTTCCGTTGGTTTGGTGTTTTCTGTGGAGGTGGAACTATTTTCAGTTGATTTTGAGGATTCGCATGAAGCGGTAGTAAGAGATGACTCTGTGTTCTCTGTTGATTCTTTGCTGCCGGTTGGTAATTCTGAATTGCAAGAAATTATTGTCATGCACAAAATAACGCACAGTAGGACGAATAATAAATTTTTCATAGTGATATGTCTCCTAAGATTCAATAAAGCGGGAGGCAGGAGCAAACGTGGTATAATTAACATTGGTATTTGATTTTACCGTGAATCCTTCCCATACATAATTGTCCGATGATTCATTTGCTTTACATTCTCTTCCGTTGTATATTTTTTCGTATGACATCAAGCGAGTGCTTCCCACATCTTTAGGGTCGGGATCTCTTATTAAAAACCAAATCTCAGAATCTATTGTTACGTATCCGTATATTAATGTTGCGTGTCCACTGTCACGCTCATATCCGGTAGGCTTTGCTGGATTTTCTATATATTTTCCTCGCGAAATATAAATTACGTGACCTGCATCCAAAAAGTTAACCAGAGTTTGTTCACTGCATATTTGATGGTGATGGTATTGTGCAAAGCCGATATAATCCACAGCGTAACCCGAAAAGTAGTTTATCGCGCTCCACGCGTCCGAAATGCCTCCACTACCGAATGTTTCAACGGTGATAGAAGGATTCCAATACAGATAATATTTATCTATTATAGCTTGTATAGTTTCGTCATAGGTGATATTGGAATTAAAAGTTGTAGAGTAATGCTTAGCAAACATTCTTGCGGCAGTGACCCAACACCAATGTTCGGTCTGCTGTCCTTCCAATATTGCCGTCGTGGAGGCATAACCTATTTCAGCCAAAAGCCATTCGTCGTTAGTGTTACCGTCGTTGGTATATGCGGTTTGATAAACGGGATTGTTGCTTGCGTCTAAAGAGGTTGCCATACACCAATCGTCAGTACCAACGGTGTTTGGTCTTAATATATAAGCACCACTATCTGCCCTTGTTATTTCCCATCGTTGATTCAGTCTGCCTGCGTAAGTTTCTTGAACTACGTTGGCATAATCGGTATTTTTTTCTTCGGATTTTATTGTCAATGCTTTTCCGCTCTTTGCGGAGGTTATTTTGAAAATCCCGTTGCCTATGTGTGTTATATCCCATTTTTGATAAGCTCCGTCATCTCCTACTAAGTTTGTTAATTTCAAGGTGGCGTATTCAGTGGAGTAGGAAGGGGCATAGCTATCGTTAATTTGAGCGAATTTGCTGGTAGAAGCTCCCATAAGATAGTACGTACCGTCGGGTATTGTGGTGTATTCGACTCTTATATAGGGGGCGGAAGAGGCAGAGCATTCGTATGATTTTATAAAAATATTTCCTGCGCCGGAGTGATAATCTAACGCTATTCCGTGATTCATAACGTCACCCTCATTATAATACGGCTTGGCATAGGAGGATATATTAAGTGAAGCAAAGGAAGAAAAATCCTCGTTCATACCTGATAGTGTCGTTAAATCAGCCGAAGCAATAAGAGTATTTCTGTCAATAGTTGGGGCGGTATTAAAGGTAACGCTGTTTTCAAGCCAAGAGGTTTTTATAGGGTAGGCATTGATCGTGGTAGAACCGTAAAAGGTTGAGCCGTAATAGCTGAAGCATAAATACGCGCGCTTGAATACTCCACCTTCGCTATCGCTATGAATCGAAGGTAGCAACATATTTATTAATGCGGTATGACTGGACCATACTCTCATATTTCTGTATGATCCAAAATTTGTTGTCGGAGATCCTGAGCTTATATAGGTATCATAATGCCATCCGCTGCTTACCACCGACGGGTCGATAGTAACGGGGAATGTTCTTTCCGTATCGTTCACCCATTCCTCGTCTGCTGTTACTACAAGGAGATATTTGTCACCCTCCACGTTAAAGAGAGAGTAGGAAACAGCCTCGGAGTATTCACCCTCGGCGTCGTACATATAGGGAGCGGGGATGATATATTTTATCTCGTCACTCTCCTTATCCGAAAGATATATAGCTCCCGACTCGTCAAGGGTAGCGTCAAGCCCTACGAGAGCCAACTGAAATCCGTATTCGTATCGCTCTCCCTTGGACTTTACTATTATGTTTTCCTTAAGGTCGTTGCCCTGCATAATATATTCTATGTCGGTGTTTGAGTTCACGTTAGAATACGCTATGGAGCTTTTGTTCTCAATATTTATAGCCTCTTCCATAGTGTCAAAGCTATGGGGTCTTGCGTAATTTGAATTGACCACGGTTGAGGTCATAGGAGCTGTCGAGATAGCTTCGTCCTGCCGTTGAAGCATAGACATGGATATAACGTATCCGTTCTCGTTTATGCTCACAAGCTCGGAGCTTGAGGAATAGCTCTTAGCAAAGCTAAGACGGGAGTCGTCTGTGGTGTAGAGCTACTTCGTTCCCACGGTCTTCAGGGTCAGGTCGTTGTCTATGTCCTGCCACACTCCGTTTGCGTCCTTTCTGTGCACGGCTCCCGCGTAGGAGACCGCCTCATATGAGCCGTCGGGGAGCCTGAAATGCTTTATGCTCTCCTCTCGGCGCTCGACTACCTCTACTATTTTTGTTTCTTCAATTGTTTCGGGAGTAATGAGAGGCTCCTCGGCAAAGGCTGAGAATGGAATACACCCCGCTGTTATTGCCAAAAGGACAAGGATGGATAAAAATCTTGAGTATTTCTTCATAATAATTCCTTTCCTACGCTGCACAAGAGCAACGTAAATTCAATATTGATTTGGTGTTCTGCGTTTCGTCTGAAATGTACATTGCTCTCACTCCCTTCGTAAGAAAAAATCGCACAGGCATAGCTATAATCTCAGCCATGTCTGTGCGTTTCAGTATCTGTATTTTTATCCACAGGCATTGGCTGTCCGAGGATATATTTCTCCTTGGTTTTATTATACCATACGCGGGTATATATGTCAATAGCATATCGTTCGTAAAAAAGTTATTGACAAAATTCTATCCATATATTATAATAAGAGTGTCGAAGCGTGTAATATTATGCGCGGAGGAGGTATGTATGGCACAGCTCCCTGAAAGATATACGACAGTGAGAAGCGAAGCTCACGTAGAGTTTGAGGAAAAGCGCTCGCTCTTTATAGGTCACGCCAAGCACGTTGACAGTGAAGAGGAAGCGCTTGATTTTATAAAGCAGCTTAAAAGAGAATATTCGGATGCGACTCACAATTGCTTTGCCTATCTTCTCAAGGGCGGAATAGTAGCTCGATATTCGGACGACGGCGAGCCTCAGGGCACGGCGGGAGTTCCTATGCTTGAAACTATACGCAAGAGCGGTGTGTCCGACGTGTGCGTGGTGGTTACCCGTTATTTCGGTGGCATACTTCTTGGTGCGGGAGGGCTTGTGCGAGCCTATTCCCATTCCGCGTCAATAGCTCTCGATGGCGCGGAGGTGGTCACCTACGAGCCCTACGCCGTATATGAGCTGAGGTGCGGATATTCTGAGTACCAGAAATACAGCAATATACTGGGAAGCTACGGTGCAGTCATAGACGGTACTGAGTTCGGAGCCGACGTTCTGGTTAAATTTGCCGTAAAAAGAGAAAAAGCAGATCAATTGCTTGCTAAGATAAGCGAGGTCGGCTTTGGCAGAGACGTTCCCGTACCTGCGGGAGAAAGATTTGATTGCAGATAGGAGAAGCGTTATGAAAAGGATAGCTTACATTTTTATGCTCACGGTAGCTATGTTTGCTATCCTTTTTCTTGTTTCCTGCTCTTCTGAGGAGGACAGCGGGCTTAGTGAGTACAAGGAGCTTTTGGAGTCGGTATCTCAGAGCGATGCGCAGGAGGAGCCTGAGCCCTTTGCCAACAGGGTGTACGTAATAATACCCAAGTCCTGCTCGGGTGAGCTTTCAATGAAGGCTCACGAGTTTGCCGATGCTATAAAGGAAAAGACGGGTGTTTATACTGTGGTAAAATATGACAACGAGGATATAAGCGTGCTTGACAACGAGCTCACGGTGCTTCTGGGCAATACCGCGCGTCTTGAATCTCAGGAGGCGGTGAAGCCTTTGAGGTACGAGGACTACGTGTGCAGATGGGACAGAGGCAGTATAATTCTGGGCGGTAGGCACGACGAGGCAACGATAAAGGCTGTTGATGAGTTTAAAGAAAGGATACTTCACGGGGCGTCGAGTGCATGTCTTATGACTGAGGGAGCGCATTTTGAGCACATAGTGGAGAGGGATATATCCTCGATGACTCTCAATGGCTACGACCTTTACGACTACACGCTGGTATATTCAAAAAAGAATTCCTTCGGTGAGAAGGAAATGGCGGAGCTTCTCAGGAGATATGCGGTAAATAAGAGCGGATATATGCTTAATATTATCCCCGATTCGGAGGTGGACTCAAATACGGGTAAGATAATATCCGTAGGCGTACTGTCTAATATGGATGGGGCTGTGATAAGAAATGAAGAACAAAATATAATCGTAGGCGGAGCAGGTGAATACGAGCTTTCGATAGCGGTAGTGGAGTTTGCTGACGCTTTGTTTAAAAATGTAAATGAAGGAAACGCTAAGGCTTCCTTTACTGATATGAATATACCGTGCGAAGGAAAGAGGCTGAAGATCTGCTATGCTGTCTCAAAAAGCGCGAATAATGATTTGTTGGATTTTATTTACAGGTGGTCTCAATTGATTCAAAACGACAAATATGACGTTATAATTTTTGACAAGCTCGAGCCTTGGTTCTCGGAGCATGTGGGCGAAAACAAAGACGGGTATAAATATATTCCGCTGAGTGACAGCGAAGGAAACGTGTACTCCGTCATGTATAATGCAGACGCTTTTCAAAGCTTTGAGTGCAATATTTCAGATATTGCCGTGGTAATTAAAGCAAAGGTCAAGGGAGAATTTGATGAGCGAAGGATTATAGTATCCCTTACGTCCGATGACGGGAACATTGAGACGCTGCTCAAGGCTTCTGCTCCTTATGACACGCTTGTATTAAAGGAAGAAATTTCTACGGAAGCAGAGAAGGCGTATGGACTTGCGCCTATGGGAAGCGAGAGCTGGAGCTTTAACGGCTCTCAACACAAAGCTGTCTTTTATGTTAAAGAGGCTTTGTGTGCCAAGGAGAAATCCGTACAAACAGACGGAGGTGTCTTTGGAAGCGGAGTAAATTTGTTTATCTCGTCAACGGTTTTCCCAAAGGTATGCGCAGCGCTTGAAGGGTTAAAAAATTCCGTGAAATGATATTCTTTCATAAATGGATATATCGTCGCAGAGCTCGTAGATCACGGTGCATACACGGGTTATCTCGGGCAGGTTTTTGGTGTTGATTGCTGAATAGAGAGAGGCCATAAGCTCGTTCATACGCTCTATCTTTGCCTCGGCAACCGTAAGGCGCAGTATGCCTTGATGCTTTTTCCAATAATTTTCCAGAATCTCAAAATCGGCAGAGCTATTCTTGGATGCCTCTGTTATCCGCGTGTATTTTATTATGCTGTCGGCTACGTTGCATACATAGATTGAATTCACCACGATGCCGCTCAGAATGAGGACGAAAAGCAGAAGCGCGGCTATGAATGCTCTCATTTTCTTTTCTCCTTGGGTATTATTTTTGTTTCACCGGCGTCGTTTATCATCATAAGATATACGTCCTTTATATCGAGTCCTTTCTTTTTCAGGATGGAGCGCACAGAGCTCTCGGTCAGCTTTAGTTGGGTCATTCCGTGCTTATTAACGCTGCCTTGCTCTATGATTATATGAAAAAGTCCGCTTTCCTTCGGCTTTAGGTGCAGCTGCTCTGCGCTGGGCTGACGGAAGCGGGCTTTTTGTATTACCGTTATTTTGCCGTTCTGTTCCAGAATGGCATATTTAATTTGTGAAATGTCATCAATGCTTTGACTTCTCAGCTCGCTGAACAGCTCGTCAAAGGATAGGCGCGCGTCGCTCATTTCTTTCTGAGATATTACGCCGTCTTTTATCAAGGTAGCGGGACGGGCGGTAAAAATGTTTTTAAGCTTTGGTGACTTTGCCAGGACCATGGAAATTACTACCTCCAGCGTAAGTAATATTATTATGGGAACAATGGCGTGTAAAAAAGGTATTTCGGGCTCGGTTATTGGAAGCGTGGCGATTTCGGATATAAGAAATGTTGTGATAAGATCCGACACCTCAAGCTCGCCTATCTGCCGCTTTCCCATCAGGCGCATTACCACGATGAGCAGGGCGTAAATAAGAACTGTACGAAAAAGAACTGTTAGCATAATTACCTCACAAAGCGTTTTTAGTAGTATTTGCGTATTTTGGCTCAAAAATACATTTATGTCTTGCTGCGGTATGTACATAATCTACAAAATATCAAAAAGCGACAAAAAAATCGAAAAATCCCCTTGACAAAAGAAGTTAGTAGTGATAAAATAGACAAGCTGTCCGCGAGGCGAAGCCGGAGAGGTTTTTGAAAAAAGATAAAAATTTTTCAAAAAAACTTAAAAAAAGGTATTGACAAGGCAGAAGAGGTGTGGTATAATACTAAGGCTGTCGCGGAAAAGGGCAGTGAAATGGTCATTGAAAATTGAACAACAAGAGATAAGTACAAAGCAAATTGTAAGTGCGAAATACTAATCTCGTCGATAAG
>CAJGCD010000004.1 GCA_904501715.1 uncultured Clostridia bacterium | reverse complement strand
GCAACAAAGGTTGCCGCCATAAAGCCGCAACCCTTGTTTGACATTATTGGATTAAGCCTTGCCAACAGAGCCGAAAAGCTCCATTTTTTCCTTAACAGTTGCCTTGATGGCCTCAAAACCGGGAGCGAGAACCTTTCTGGGGTCAAATCCCTTGCCCTGAAGATCCTTGCCATCCTCGATATATTTTCTTGTAGCGGCAGCAAATGCGAGCTGGCATTCGGTATTTACGTTTATCTTTGCAACACCAAGGGAAATTGCCTTCTTTATCATATCCTCGGGGATACCTGTACCGCCGTGAAGAACGAGGGGCATATCGCCTGTCTTCTGCTGAATAGCGTCAAGAGTATCGAAAGAAAGTCCCTGCCAATTTGCGGGATACTTACCGTGGATATTACCGATACCTGCCGCAAGCATAGTAACGCCAAGATCAGCTATCATCTTACACTCTGCGGGATCTGCGCACTCACCGGTACCAACAACACCATCTTCCTCGCCGCCGATAGCGCCAACCTCTGCTTCGAGAGAAAGTCCCTTCTCTGCGCAAACCTTAACCAGCTCGCTGGTCTTTGCAACGTTCTCATCAATAGGATAGTGAGAGCCGTCGAACATTACAGAGGAGAAGCCCGCCTCGATGCACTTGTAGCAGCCCTCATAAGAACCGTGGTCAAGGTGAAGAGCTACGGGAACAGTAATGTTGAGCTCCTTGATCATACCGTTTACCATACCGACTATGGTCGTGTAACCGCACATATACTTGCCTGCGCCCTCGGAAACGCCGAGAATAACGGGAGAGTTCATCTCCTGAGCAGTAAGAAGTATTGCCTTAGTCCACTCAAGGTTATTAATATTGAACTGACCTACGGCATATTTGCCTGCTTTTGCTTTTGTAAGCATTTCTTTTGCTGAAACTAACATTTTATTTTCTCCTTTAATTTTATTCCAAGGGATATTATACACCATAACACTGTAAAAATCAAGTGATACAGTAAAATTATTTAAAAAATTTAACAAAATTGTGTTGATTAAATTATATTAAAATGGTATACTTGTGTTGGATAAAAAATAAGATTTGCGGAGTTAAAAAATGTCCACTTATTCAGGCGCTGTATATAAGCTTTCACTTATAGCTATGTGTGTTGCTGCCATAACCTTGTCTGCTTGGCTTGCTATACCATTCCCAATAAGCTTTACCATGCAGACCTTTGCTATATTTCTTATATCCGGATGTTTTTCACCGCAAATTTCGCTTTCTGCGGTCATTATCTATCTTTTGCTCGGAATTATAGGTATTCCGGTGTTCTCGGGCTTTAATGCGGGTTTTTCTGCCATTCTGGGGGCTTCCGGAGGTTGCCTTATTGCTTTTCCCTTTTGCGCTCTTATAATATCGCTTTTCAGAAAACATTATTTTGAAAAAAAGATATTATATATACTCTTGATGCTTTTCTCTCTTGCAATTTGCTATATTTTTAGCTGCTTTTGGTATTTATTTATATTTGCTCCTTCCGCAGGCTCAAATATTCTGACCGCCATAAGCATATGTGTTCTTCCTTTTATAATTCCCGATATACTCAAAATATTTCTTGTATATTTGATTTTTAAAAGATTAAATCCCTACCTTGACCGACTTCCAAAATAAATTCGGAGGCTAATTATGATAAGCAAAAAACCTACCAACAAAGCCGAGCTTGAAGAAATAATCGAAAAGATATATCAGGCACTCTTAGAAAAGGGCTATGACCCTTCAAGTCAATTAGCGGGTTATATCTTATCTGAAGACCCTGTATATATGCCCGACTGGAATAACGCCAGAGGAATGATTCGGCATATCGACCGCGATGACCTTCTTCGCATTATTATAGATTATTATTTTGAAAACAGATTTTGCAATGTAAAAAATGAAAAAAAGAATTAAATTTTTCTTTTTACCGTTTATTATATTCATTCTTTTCACTTCTCTTTTATTCCCTGTTTTCTCCGAAACTGTAGACGAAGCGGATATAAATGATGAATATAAGGCAGATGCCGTATATCTGTACAGCTATAACGCAAACAGAGTTTTATATTCCAAATGTGATAAAGAATACCTTGCCCCCGCCTCAACGGCTAAAATGATGGTTGGACTCTTAGTGTGTGAACGCTACGCCGATAGACTTGAGGAAAAGGTACCCTTAACCGCAGAAATGTTGGCGAATATTGAGGGCACCGCCATGGGCTTAAGAGAAGGAATGACACTTACTGTAAAGGACCTTTTGTACGGAACCGTCTGTGGTACCAACAATGATGCCGCAACAGCCTTAGCAATCGCTTGCTCGGGTGATATACCGTCGTTTGTCGCCGAAATGAATAGCTTTGCAAAGCTTTTGGACATGCGGGATACGCTGTACGTTAACCCAACAGGGTTGGATGCCGACAACGCAAAAACCACCTTGAACGATACTGTAAAGCTTGCCGCTAAGGCTGCCGCAAATCCCTTGTATATGACCGTAAGCTCTACCGTTTCCTATAATGTAAACGAGTCCTTAAAGATATATAACAGAAATGCGCTTATAAGTCAATTTTCGGCGCAAGGATATATAAATAAAAATGCTAAGGGACTGATTGCGGGCTCTACCGATGAAGGCGGATATGTGGTCGCTACCTATGCCGAAAAGAACGGCACCTCATTCCTGTGTGTGGTAATGGGCGCCAATGCTGATGCCGAAAACATACACTCCTATCATACCGCGAATTCTTTGCTTGACAACGCTTTCAAAAGCTACGAATGGATGACCGTAGGAAAAGCCGGCGATAGCGTGTACAAGCTTGATGTAGACCTTGCTATTTCAAATGACAGTGCCGCCAAGGTTTATTGCGTATTGGAAAAGGATGCTATGTTCTTTTTACCTAAAAATACGAACAAATCCGATATTACTTACAAAATATATTTGCACAGCGAGGATACAAGTGCTCCATTAAGCAAGGAGGATGCGCTCGGAGGAATAGATTTTTATTATAAAGGAAATTTTATCGGTAGACAAAAGCTGGTTGCCAATAGTGACGTAGAGGCAAACTCAATTCTTTTGTTTCTTCACAATATGAAGTCTTTTCTCTTAAGCAGTACATTTTGGCTAACTGTGATAATTTCAATACCCTTGATATTTTTATATATTCATCACGAAAAAAAGAACTTTAGGCACAAAAGATTTCCCGGTACACGTTACCATAAGCCTTAATAAAAACGACCTCAACGCAAACGCTTGAGGTCGTATAGTACTTATTTTTTTATCTTAGGGGCATCCTCGTTTTTCTTTTCGGGCACGAACAAAGAAGATATCTTAAAATTCTTGTGTCCCAAATAATACGCGAGCCAACAGGTCAAAAGCGCCGGAATGATTATTATAAAAAAGGTAGGCCAAAGTGTATTAAGCGCTACGTATGTACCGCCTGCCCCAAAGGGCAGCTTTAGCGTTATCATCGTACCAAAGTACATTCCTTGCAGTAATGTGGCTATCAAGCTTACAAAGAACATCAACTCTCCCAGATTGAAAACCGATGCTATAAAATAAAGTGCAGCAAAAATGAGGTTAGGAATATTCGCTAAAAATGACAGCAAAAGACCTAAATGCGGGCGGTATGGCTTTTTTCCTACATCCACCGATATTCTGTCCTTGGCACCTATCTCCCATGTGAGTGTATATATCAAGAAAAGATAAAAAAGAATGGCGAATATACTCACTATCAAGGTAAACGTATCAAATCCTGAGCTATCAAGATGCGCATGAGTAGTAGCAAACGCAAGCGACGTACCGAAAATGGCAATCGCAATTTGGTTTACGAGCATTTTTATTACGCTGTATGAGTAATCGTGAAAAAATTTCTTCATATTTCCTCCGTAACAGAGATTCATTATCACTAATCTAGATTATAATTGAACGCTATCGATTTTTCAAGGCGTAAATATGAAAATTTACATTTTATCCAATAAAACTTTATCTTATTAACAATTACTTTAATAATTTTTAGGAGGTATTATGAATTACGGAATAGACCTCAGCTCCCTTCCTTCTCTTGTTCGCGAATTTGCGTCGTATAAAGCGGTAGTGCAAAATGCCTCCGAAAAGACTATCGCGGAATATTTGCTGGACCTTAGAATATTTTTCAGATTTTTATTGGCGAGAGATAAAAAAATAAATCCCCAATCCGAAGAATTTGAAAAAATTGACATCAGAAAAATAGACCTCGATTACATAAAAAACATATCTACCGAGGATATATACGAATTCTTAATGTATGCAGACAGTATCAGAGGAAATATGGCATCCGCAAAATCCAGAAAGCTGTCCGCTATTAAGGGATTTTTTAAGTATCTACATACTAAACGTATGATGATAGACGACAATCCCGCCATAAATATAGAATCTCCTAAAAAGAAACAAGCACTACCTAAGTTTTTATCCATAGATGAAAGTCTTTTACTTCTCGAAGCGGTAAAAAATGATGCTGAATCGAAATCACGGGTAAGAGATTACGCTATAATTACGCTTTTCCTTAACTGTGGTATGCGTGTATCTGAGTTGGTTGGTATTGATATCAATGATGTAGACAGAGATCTTCGTTCCCTTACGGTTACCGGAAAAGGAAATAAACAAAGAATAGTTTATCTTAACAGTGCCTGCCGTGACGCACTTGCAGATTATTACAGCGATAGAGTGGGACAGAAATATGCGGCGGCTAATACATCCGCATTATTTTTGAGCAACAGAGCGCAAAGAATAAGTGTAAAAACTGTACAGTGGCTTGTATACAAATATCTTGATATGGCAGGACTGCAATCCAAGCACTATTCTGTGCACAAGCTTCGCCATACTGCCGCTACACTTATGTATCAAACAGGAAATGTAGACGTACGTGTTCTCAAGGATATCCTTGGGCATGAGCAATTGAACACCACCCAAATATACACACACGTAAGCAATCGAAGTATGCAGGAAGCAATGGAAAACAATCCTCTCTCATCACAGAAGGCTTTACCGAAGGATAATTTCACTCCTATTCAACATAAGAAATCTGATGAAGAATAAAATTAAATAAATATGTTCTAAACGCCGAAATCCTCCCGTATATTTTAATGAAAATATATCGGGAGGATTTTTACTGTGGAACATTCTATTTATAAAGATATATCTGAAAGAACAGGCGGAGATATATACATTGGAGTAGTAGGGCCTGTAAGAACCGGCAAATCAACCTTCATAAAGCGTTTTATGCAAACGGTGGTCCTCCCTAATATAGAGGACGGATACTCAAAGGAACGCGCAAGAGATGAAATGCCTCAATCAGCGGCAGGAAAAACCGTTATGACAACTGAGCCGAAATTTGTTCCCGACGAAGCGGTTAATATTTATATTGACGATAATATATCCATGCGTGTAAAAATGATAGACTGCGTGGGATATATAGTTTCTGAGGCACTGGGTACATTAGAAAACGGTCAGCAAAGAATGGTACATACTCCCTGGCAGGAGGAGCCTATGCCTTTTATAGAGGCTGCAGAGTACGGAACCGAAAAAGTAATAAAGGATCACTCCACCATCGGTATGATGATAACTACTGACGGAAGCATAGGAGAAATATCCAGAGAAAGCTATCTCCCCGCCGAGGAGCGTGTAGTTGCTGAACTGAAAGAAATAGGAAAGCCCTTCGCCATAATTCTTAACTCGGCACATCCCACAGCAGATGAAAGTATCGCCCTTGCTTATGAGCTTGAGGAAAAATACGGCGCGCCTGTTGCGTTAGTGAATTGTCTTGAGTTGAATTTTGACGACATTTCTCATATTTTAGAGCTTGTATTACATGAATTTCCCGTAGCGGAAATATGCTTCTCGGTTCCCTCTTGGATAACCTCTTTGGATGATATGCATCCTATAAAAGCGGCTTTGAGAGAAAGTATATCTTCTATCGCGGAAAGCATAAATAAAGTAGGAGATATAAAAAACGCTGTTGATTCACTGAAAGACAACGAATACATTTCATCCTTTACCATATCAGATATAAATCTTGGTAATGGAAAAGCAACTATGGAGCTTAACTTTGGCGATTCGCTGTATTATTCTGTCATAAGCGAAATGACAGGCTTTGATATAGAGAACGAAAGCCAAATGATAGAGCTTCTTCGCGAATTTTCGACAATGAAGGAACAGTATCAACGGGTTGCGGATGCTCTTGCCATGGCAGAAGAAAAGGGCTATGGCATAGTTATGCCGACTATTGATGAGCTTAAATTGGAAGAACCTCAAATAGTAAAACAGAACGGCGGCTACGGTGTTCGCTTATCGGCGTCCGCCCAATCCATACATATGATAAGGGCAAATATTGAAACCGAAATAAGTCCTATTGTAGGCACAGAACAGCAATCAGAGGAAATGGTAAAATATATGCTCCGCGAATTTGAAGCAGAGCCTACCAAGCTGTGGAATTCAAATATGTTCGGAAAATCACTATACGAGCTTATCAACGACGGATTGCACACCAAGCTTGAGAATATGCCCGATGAATCAAGAACAAAGCTTTCCGAAACCCTTGAACGCATCATAAATGAAGGAAGCAACGGTCTGATCTGTATAATTCTATAAAATAAAAGTCCAAGCAAAAATGCTTGGACTTTTTTATTTTGTGAATTTTTCTATAACATCTATCGCTGCTTGCGGTAACAGCTCGTTCAAAGACTCGCCCTTTAATATTTTGTCACGCACCAAGGTTGAACTTAAATCTGTCAGCTCATCCTCCGCCTTAAGCAATACAGTCTGTGCAGGAGGATAATGCTCACTATTAAATTTTGCCATTTCCCTTTCATATTCAAGGTCTTTGTCATTTCTGTATCCCTTTACAATGGCACAGGCATTTAATTTTTTGGCAAGCTCCCACAGCCATCCGTCAGATGAAATGACACAAATATTATCTCTGTTTAAAAAACAAGCTTTTGCAATCTCTTCTCTCTGCTCCAAAGTAAACATATATTGCTTTTGAGAGTTTATCATAACCGCAACATAAACCTTATCGTACATATTTGCGGCCCTGTTTATTATATCCACGTGTCCGCTTGTTATAGGGTCAAAGCTACCGGGAACTATGGCTATACGCTCTTTACTGCTCATTGTTCTTTTCTCCTATATCAGGCTTAAAAACCGTTATAAATGTCTTGCTATACTTAGTTTGGCGTTCTATCACAAAGCGGGACGCCAATGCTTCATCACCTTCAAAAACCGATTCCTCTCCGCTCTCGCAGATTATTAAAGAGGTAGGCTTAATCATTCCGTTATTCAAAAGCGCCTCCATGGCAGGCTTGTACATTTTCAGTGCGTACGGAGGATCAAGAAATACAATATCAAATGAATTATTAGAGTTCCTCTTTAAAAAATCAAGATAGTCCGCCTGATATATTGTGCACTGCTCTGATAATTTTGTTTTTCTTGCGTTTTCGTTGATAATAGCAATCGCTTCCTTAGCTCTGTCAACCATTACAGCACTTGCGGCACCTCTGCTCAATGCTTCAAGCGCCATCTGTCCTGAGCCCGCGAATAGATCTAACACTTTTCGTCCTTCTATATCAAACTGTATCATTGAAAATACAGCCTCCTTGACTCTTTCGGACGTAGGGCGCGTATTGTCTCCCTCAAGAGTTTTAAGCTTTATTCCCTTAGCTCTGCCGGTTATAATTCTCCTTTGCTTCCCTTCTTTTGATTAAAATATTGAAAAACGTTGTATGCATCCTGTTCATTTATGCCCTTAACCGCTTTAATTTCGTTCACAGAGGCGTTTTTAAGTGCGTTTAATGTTCCAAACGAGCCCAAAAGCTTTCGCGCTTTAACAGGGCCTATTCCGTCTATCTTTTCAAGCGAGGAATGCTTCAGCGTGGAGCGCTTAGCCGCACTTACTATTCCAACGGTAAATCGGTGGACCTCCTCTTGTATTGCGTATATTAACATATATACCCCTCGTTCTCTTGCTATGCTGATTTCTTCACTGTCTGTACATAGCGCTCTGGTCTTGTGGTAATCGTCCTTAACCATTCCAAACACAGGTATATCTATATTATTTTCCCTCAATACTTCCTTTACTGTGCTCACGTGACCTTTTCCACCGTCTATAAGCAGCAGGTCGGGATATACGGAAAATGCACCGCTGCTATCCTCCTTGAGATGCTTTATACGCCTTGTAAGAGCTTCTCTCATTGACGCGTAATCGTCCGCATTTTCTTTAACAGTTCTCATTTTGAAAAGCCTGTAATCCGACCTCAAGGGCTTACCGTTTTGATATACCACCATACCCGCGGTAATATTTTCTTTTCCAATGTTAGAAATATCGTATGCTTCTATTCTTTCGGGTACAGCTTCCAACCGCAAAAGCTTAGCCAGATCCAAAAGTACATCCTCATCCTTCTGTATCTCCAGCTTTTTTTGCCTTGCCTTCTCTTCTGCGTTTTTACAAACAATAGCGGTAAGCTCCTTGTTAACACCGCGCACGGCCTTTTTTATGTGCACTCGGTGACCAGAACGCTCACTAAGAAAAGTCTCAAGCGTATTTAAATCCTCCTCGTTTACATCAAAGGATACGTATAGGAGCGATGGGATATTATCTCTCGAAATATAGTGTTCAACAATAAAAGAAGCTATTGATTCTTCATCAATGATTGCATCGGAATTAAACAGAAAATCCGCTTTATCGTTAACTATACCATTCCTTACGTACAGAACAGACATACAGCTCACTATTTCGTCGCAATAGAAGCCAAAAACGTCCATATCCACATCAGGAGCCGCTACCACGCTTTGTTTCTGATGAAGGCGTTCGAGAGCTTTAACTGTATCTCTGCATTTAGCGGCGGCCTCAAATTTTTCTTCCTGCGCAAAATTATACATCTGCTCGTTCAAAAGGTGCGTTGCCGCAGTTATATTTCCCTTCAGAATATCCCCCGCACATGATATCAAGGTCATATATTCATCGCACGAAACTTTTCCTGTGCACAAGCCGCAGCACTGCTTCATCTGATAATAGATACAAGGTCTTTCTTTACCTATATCCTGAGGAAATCTTCTCTTGCAATTAGGAATTCCCAAGGATTTGTGGATTATATCCAAAATAGAATACGCAATAGAGCTTCCAGAAAAAGGACCGTAATATTTTCCTTTATCCGAGCCTCTCGTTCTTGTGAAAATTATGCGTGGATACTCCTCGTCGGTTATCTTTATATAAGGATAAGACTTGGCATCCTTAAGCTTTATATTATATTTGGGAGAATTTTGCTTTATAAGCGAATTTTCAAGCGTCAGCGCCTCAATTTCCGTTTTGCAAAGAATATAATCAAAATCCTCCGCAGCGGCTACCATTCGATAGGTTTTTGCGTTCTTCTTTCCTTGTTGAAAATATTGAGATACCCTGTTTTTTAACTTACGCGATTTTCCAACATAAATTATTTTTTGATTTTTATCGCGCATTATATAGACTCCCGGAGAAAGCGGGAGTGAGTTTGCTTTTTCAAGAAGCTCATCAAGTCTTTTTTGCGTATGAGGCATATTCCCCTCCTCGTATATCAAAAAACAAAGGGCTGTACTATACCATTACAGCCCTCTTTAAATTATTCTGCCAAACCGGATTGAACCAAATTTATCAAACCATCAAGCGCATCGTTCTCATCTTGACCATCTGCCACAAGCGTAACAACCATACCCTTTGCGATACCAAGCGAAAGAACACCAAGCAGGCTCTTTGCGTTTACCTTGCGGTCATCCTTCTCTATCCAAATAGAAGATTTAAAGGAATTTGCCTTCTGTATAAAGAAGGTAGCAGGTCTTGCATGCAAACCTATATTGTTTGTAATTGTCATTTCTCTCTTTATCATAAAAATTGCTCCCGTTCTCCAGCAGGATTAACCGTGCAAAAGACTCAAATATCCCGGTCTCGAAGTTAATCTGAATAGTATCATATACACTTAATAGTATATCAAAAAAAGCGACTAAAATCAATAGCTAAATATTAGTGAAATTACATAAACTTTTCACCAAAAAAAGCACAATCCTTTCTGTTTTGTACACAAATCGTTTATTTAAGGCAAAAAATCCAATAAAATTACGGAGATATTTCCGTTATATCAGTAATGGTTATAGCAACGGTCACCCTTTCAGTGCATACTGTTTCCGTTTGTCCTGCCGCAATAAATTTATTGCCATTCAACATAAAGGAACCGTCCTTAGCAAAGATACCTTTGCACTTTATTTTACCATCTGCGTCTATTCTTGTATTCGGTGGATAAGTAATGGTAACAATTTCTCCATCTTTGTTTACAGTCTGTTCAGCGAAAAATTCGTGAAGAGGACGTTGTGAGTTCTCTGTGTTTGCCATAATAACGCCAAACGTACTTCCATCACTCTTAAAATATACACTATCGTCTATATCAATGTGCATACCGGTAGTGTAGTTAATATTTTTAATTGAAAAACTCACTTCAACCTCTACTTGATTCTTAGAATTTCCAAACATATCAAAAACACTGTATCTAAAGTATATGCCCAAAAGTACCGAAACGATAAGAAGGACTATGACCACGTCAAGAACATAGAATTTAGGAAATCTTCTGCTTTTTTCCTCTTTATTTTTTATTTTTTTATCTTTCACGATCGACTAAACCTCCAAATCAAGAATTAGGATCTAAAGCTGTGCAAAATCCCGAATGTACGTATTGGGGAAATCTCAGATAAAGCTCCTCACCTACCGCTATACGGCAACCATTTACCGTATATCCAACGCCTTCTTCATAATTTGCTACCGCTGTGATATGAACTGTTATATCGTATTTGTCAGATTTTTCAGAAAGAACACCGTGAATGTCACCGTTCTCATCCTCAATATAAGTCAATTCGGTGCTATTTTTAATATCATCTATACTCGTTACTGTACCGAGAGGATTTTTAGTAACCGAATCAGTCACATCATCATCCTTCTTTATTTTTGCGGCATCTGCCTTATCAACCTCCCGTATGACTATCGTGTAGTCAATAGTGACCTCATCAAGCGCCCAAAGTTTTTTTAATTGAGACCAGGGAGAAAATGCATATATCAATATAGCTACCAATACAAGAATAGCTACGACTATAAAGAAGTCAACTATATTGAAGGTACGCTTCTTTTTTGTCTTATGAGAGATATTAATGTTACTCATATTATTTCCTTTCCATTATCAATCTGTTCAGAGTATTGTACTATTTCCTTTTTTCGGTCAGTCTCGTAATTACCTACACGCACGAATGCGCATCCTATAGCTATTACTATCCAAAATACATACAAAACCCTATAATTGTACCAAATATAATCAAATATTCCCATTACAATAGCGGCTAAGATTGATGCTATTACAGCTATCATATATATCTTTGAGGACCTGCTTTCAGGATTTTTTACATACTCAAAAAACTTTTGAAAGCCAAAAAACAGAATTATGCCAAACAAAATCACTCCCACTATACCAAGAGAGATAAATATCTGCAAAAATAAGCTGTGACTGTGCTCTGCAGCCTCAATTCCCGAGTATGCATAGCGTGGGTATACATTTTGGAAGGCCTCAGTGCCAAAGCCTATTCCACTGAAGAAATACGATTTTATTGCCTCCAGAGTTCCCTTCCACGTATATATGCGATAGGATATAGAGCTATCTGAAAGATTGGTTATACTTAAAAGACGCGCAATAATGTTTTGCGGCAAAATAATAGGCAACGCGGGGATAACTATCAATGCAGCCCCAAAAACGCGGAATGTTTTTCTGTTATAAATTATAAAGAATACCAGAGTACTTACTATCATCGCCAACCAAGAGCCTCTTGACCACGTAAACACTGTGCACACGACTAAAGCCGTGCCTACGATCGTAAGAAGCACCTTTTCGTTGGCATTTTTTGTTATGCAAAACGCGGCAAGCACAAACGGAAAAACAATAACAACAAAAGTAGATAAAACGTTAGGGTTTTCAAATAATGATACCACCCTGAGCTTTATGTCAGAAAACAAAGATACATCCAACCACTTGCTGCTACTGCCACTGAAGAAATACTCAAATATT
The DNA here is from genome assembly GCA_904501715.1 of uncultured Clostridia bacterium. Taxonomy (GTDB): domain Bacteria; phylum Bacillota; class Clostridia; order Oscillospirales; family CAG-272; genus HGM12713. Next base: position 32,196 of record CAJGCD010000004.1, on the reverse strand, counting down.
CCAACGAATGAAACTATGGCAGCAGAGCTTATCAAGCCCACAACACAACGTTTTACCCATCTTTCGGTTCGCATAAGATTTACCACCAAAAAATATCCCAAAAGCAGAGAAACGGTTACTAAAGAAGCTTCCAAAGCGGATTCACCACCGGCGCTAAAGAATGAGGACGAGAATATCATTATTCCAAACAAGAGAACAAAAGCGTCCAAAAGCTCTAATTTAAAAACTCTTTTTCCTCTGATGAGCTTGAGTATATAAAATATGCTGGTAACTCCAACAAATCCGCAAAGCAACAGAGTAGGATTATCAAACATTGAGACAAACGGAATCGCTACTATGGTAAGCAGAACTCCTATTTCGGGAGAAGCCGCTATAAGACCAATAACCACTAATGCCACAAGCGCAGATATTATTACAAGAGGATGTACAAAAAATGTCATTGCTCCGGCTAAAAGACCGAGAAACAGCATGTAATTTCCTCTTCCTTTTATCTTTGCCTTTTTTTCGTCAAAGGTCTCGTTTGAAAATCCAAAGGCATCCTGAAATATCATTTTACATATAAAGCTTTTCTTAAGAGAATGAGCTAAGGATACTCTGGAAAATAGCATTGGTATGGCACATACTGTCAGTGACGCTCCTATTATCAGATAGTCACTGTTTACATCTGCCGAACTAAACAAAAAGATCTTTACAAGATACACCACCACAGTGTATATTCCAAAAAAGAGCGTGAAGTTCCCATAAAAATTCAACGGTATAGAACAAAAATAATGGGATATCTTCCTACAACGGGTAACAAAAAAGCTTGACTCCAATATACTTGACAAAAATCTTCTCGTTTTGCGCAATATTCTTTTTATACGATGGTTGCCAAATAAGATTTTTCCAAACAAGCCCTTATGAAAATTATCTTGAAGCTTTGAATATGATGTAAACAGCTTACCAAAAAAACCGTTTATTAACGAATCGAATATAAAATTACCCAATTTGTCCAAAATTGAAATAAAAAAGCTTATAGAAGCAATTCCAAGAAACTTACTTTTTTTAGAGGAGCTCTTTTTTTCGTCAACGTTATTTTTTTCGTTTGTCAAGATTATTCCTCCTTTTTATATTTCTCTAAAATATCCGGACGTTTTTCTTCGGTCAACATCTTAGATTGCTCTTTTCTCCATTTATCGATATTGCCGTGATGCCCTGAAATCAACACGTCAGGAACCTTAACGCCGTGAAATTCATATGGACGAGTATATTGAGGATATTCAATGTATCCGCTTGAAATGCTTTCATTTTCATAGCACTCGGGGTCAGAAAGTACTCCGTCAACTAATCTTGAAACGCAGTCTATAAGTATGCAGGCAGGTATTTCTCCACCGGTCAGGACATAATCTCCAATGGAAATTTCCTCATCCACAATTTCATCAATTATACGCCTGTCCACCCCTTCGTAATGACCGCACAGGACTACTATATGGTCATATTTTGCCAGCTCCTCAGCCTTCTTTTGGTTGAATAAGCTACCCGAGGGGGACATAAATACCACGCGAGTACTTTTTTCCTTGTCCGCCTTTTGCGCCATTATATGTTCAAAGCAATCATATATTGGCGGAGCCATCATAAGCATTCCCTTGCCGCCGCCATAGGGAGTATCGTCCACACGTCTGTGCTTATCCTTCGAAAAATCTCTTATATTATAACAGTTAATCTCTACAAAGCCGTTTTTTTGCGCCCGACCGATTATACTTTCTCCCAATACCGTCTTTACAAGCTCGGGAAAGAGTGTCATGATATCAAATCTCATGAGTCCCCCTTAATCAAACATACCTTCTATGGGTCGTATATATATACCACTGTTTATATCTACACGGATAATGAATTCATCTACCGCAGGTATCATCCGTTCTCCGCTATCCGTGAGTACAACATATATATCCGAAGCACCACGATTTATTATCTCTTTGAGAGTACCGTAGATTTTTCCGTTTTCGTCATCAATCACCGAAAGACCAATCATATCGGCAATAAAGAATTCACCCTCATCAAGCTTAAAATCTTCTCTCGCAGCATAAATAACATTACCTTTAAGAAGCATCGCCTTGTCCATATCATCAACTGTATCCAACTCAAAAATAACAAATTGTTTAAATACAGATGCTTTCTTCACATTAAATTGATTAAAGCAAGTTCCGTTTTTTAAAAATATTCTCTTCAAGCTAGCAAGTTCATCTTCACTGTTGCACCACGATTCAGCCTTTACTGCTCCTTTACAGCCGTGAGTGTTTATGATTTTGCCGCATTCGATATATATGTCGTTAATCATCCGATACCCCATAAATTCAAAATTCATACACAGTTATTATATCACAATTATTCCCTGATTTCAACAGTTTTACGTCATTTTTCATAATTATGGCAGTTTATGGGTAAAAATATTAATATTATAAATAAAAAAATATTTTTTATTCTTATCTATTGAATTTATCGAAAAAATGTGGTAATATAATATAGATAATTTTTACAAAGGAGTATTTATTAATGGGTAATATGTTTGGATGTGCAGCTGCGGCGGCAGGTGGCTCAAGTTGGATTTCATTAATACTTATAGTAGTAATGTTCGTAGTTCTCTACTTCTTTATGATAAGACCCCAGAAGAAGCAGGAACGTGAAACCAACGAGATGAGAAACAATCTTAAGGTAGGTGACGAAATAACAACCATCGGCGGAATTATCGGAAAGATAATCAGCATAAAGGATGAAACCGTTATGATAGAAACCGGGCACGACCGCACAAAGATAAGAATTCTCAAGACTGCTGTACGCAATGTTGACGTACACGCTGAGGACGCTCAGGATTAAAGCAAAAAAAATCACCGCAGAATGTCTGCGGTGATTTTTTTGTTATAGAACTTTTTGCAAAAATTGCTGCAATCTTGGGTTCTTGGGGTTATTAAAGAATTCCTCAGGCGCCGCTTCCTCTGCAATGACTCCGTCAGCCATGAAAAGTATCCTATCTGCCACCTCTTTGGCAAATCCCATTTCGTGGGTAACAACTACCATAGTCATTCCCTCATTTGCAAGTTCTTTCATAAGGTCAAGAACCTCTCCTACCATTTCGGGGTCAAGGGCAGATGTAGGCTCATCAAATAGCATTACCTTAGGATTCATAGCCAATGCTCTTACAATAGCTATTCTTTGCTTTTGTCCACCCGAAAGTGTGGAGGGATAAACGTCAGCCTTGTCCTCAAGACCTATGCGGCGAAGAAGATCCATTGCTTTACTTTTAGCCTCATCCTTACTCATAATCTTTAACTGAACGGGCGCTAACATCAGGTTTTGAATAACTGTTAAATTATTAAAAAGATTGAAATGCTGAAAAACCATTCCCATATTCTGACGAGCAAGATTTATATCAATTCTATACTGCTCTTCAATCTTTTTTAGCTGCTTTCTAAATTCACGTCCCTCATGATTTGTAAGAAGGTCTTTTTGCTTTATTTCTAAAATAATATCTTCTCTTTTTGCCGTTTCATTATTTTTCAACAATGCTTTAAAGGTGTTTGACGCCTCAATAACGTCGTAATGTAAATAAGGGTCGACAGGAGTAAGAAGCTTATCTTCCATCCATATCTCACCATAAGTAGGCTCCTCAAGCAGATTCATGCAACGGAGCAATGTGCTCTTTCCGCTACCGGACGGTCCCAGAATTACCACCTTTTCTCCCTTTTTTATCTCACAAGAGGTTCCGGCAAGCACCTTTATTTCGCCCTTTTTGCCAAAATTCTTATAAACATTTTTAACGCTTATCACTTGCGCGCAATCTCCTTTCAATGCATTTGATAACAAAAGTCAAAAAGTAAACTATCGCAAGATAAAAACATCCTACTATCAATCCACTTGCCAAAAAATTTGGAATCTGGCGATAAATGGTATTTGAAGCAGCGTTCAAATCAAAAGTAAGAGTTCCAACCGTTGCACCAACCATACTTATTATGGAAGTTTCCTTTAAAAGAGCGATAATTTCATTACCGATTGCCGGAATAATATTTTTTATTGCTTGCGGCATAATAATTCTTATCATCGTTGTATTCCAAGACAAACCAACCGCGCGACCGGCTTCCATCTGTCCTTTATCAACAGAAGCTATACCCGCCCTTATGCTCTCGGAAACATATGCTCCGGAATTTATACCAAATGTCAAAATAGCTGCATACGGCTTAAATCCCGGTATAGCAAACACCGCAAAAATCATTATAAAAAGCTGTAATGCCACCGGCGTTCCTCTAAAAACCGTAGTATAAATATTACAAATTATCGAGGGGATCTTCATATACTTGTTTTCTTCTGCAGATATCTTTACTATAGCTACAACAAACCCAAGAAATAATCCTATCAGAGCCGCTATTACAGTTATTATCAGAGTATTTATTAGTCCCTCAAATATATAGCCTACTAACTCTTTATTAGTTAAAATCGTTATAATATCGTTAAATAACATATGTACTCCATATACTGCCAAATAGGAAGGCATGAGCCTTCCTATTTGAGAAAAATATTATCAGTCTGCAATACCAAGGTGCTTATTAACAAGATCCTGAACACCTTTCTCGCCAAGCTCGGCAAGTACTTCATTGATAGCCTTCAAAAGTTCTGACTGTCCCTTTGTAACACAAATTGCATATGTGTCAACTGCAGCCTCATCAGCCTCGCCCTCAGCGCCCTTATAATACAACGGAGCACACTTAAAATCGCTCTTTCCTTCTATGAGCTTTTTAGCAGGGAGTTCGTCTATGATAAGAACATCTACATTGAGACCGATATCTGCGACAGCGGAAGCAAGTGCGGAAAATCCGGTCTTTTTAGCTTCGGTTCCATAAAGGGTTCCCCCCTCTGCAAGCTCATCGCCAAGGAACAAATCTGCGGTCGTTCCGTTCTGAACAGAAATATTTTTACCCGCCAAGGAATCCCAATATACACCTGTCACATTATCTGTAGTAGTGCTTTCATATTTGGATGCATCAGTAGCTTTGTAAATAACATAAAGCTCCGCAGTATAATATTCGTTGGAAAAATCAACCTTTTCTTTTCTTTCAGGGGTAACAGATATACCTGCTGCTCCAACATTGGTAAGCTCTCCGGCAGAAACACTGTCAACGATAGTATCAAATGCTACGTTTTCAAAAACGACTTTTTTTCCAAGCTTCTCGCCTACGAGATTCATAATATCAACGTCTACACCTACGATTTTTCCGTCCGAAACATATTCAAACGGTGCAAATCCCGCCTCGGTATAAACTACCAATGTTTCCTGTCCGCAAGACGAAAAACCAAAGCATGAGCAAAGCAATATAATTGATACAAGCGCTAAAGAAATAATTTTTTTCATTTTGTTTTCCTCCAAATGATATTTTATAAAATACAAGAACATTATACCGAATAATTATGCAAAAGTCAAGACAAAAACGAATTATTTTACGGTTATTGAGTTAAAATTTTATTCAAATATACTCCCGTATATGAATTTTTATTCTTTGCCACCTCTTCGGGAGTACCCACAGCCACTATGGTACCGCCTCTGTCTCCTCCCTCGGGTCCAAGGTCGATAATATAGTCCGCAGTCTTGATAACGTCAAGATTGTGCTCTATAACAAGTAAGGTGTTCCCCGCGTCACAAAGTCTTTGCAATATGCTTATTAGCTTTGATATATCCTCGCTATGAAGTCCCGTGGTAGGCTCATCAAGTATATAAAGTGTCCTTCCCGTTCCTCGCCGAGAAAGCTCTGTGGCAAGTTTTACTCTTTGAGCCTCTCCTCCCGACAGCGTTGTGGAGGATTGACCTATTTTTATATACCCAAGACCCACGTCAAAGAGCGTTTGAAGCTTAGCTCTGATTTTTGGAATACCGTCGAAGAAATACAAAGCTTCTTCTACAGTCATTTCCAGTATGTCAGCAATGTTTTTGCCTTTAAATCTGACTTCCAAGGTATCTTTGTTATATCTGTGCCCGCGACATACATCACAAGTAACGTAAACGTCGGGAAGAAAGTGCATTTCTATCTTTTTTACACCGTCTCCCTCGCATGCCTCACATCGTCCGCCTCGGACATTAAAGGAAAATCTTCCTGATTTATACCCCTTAGCCTTAGCATCCGCAGTGTTTGCGAACAAGTCGCGAATATCAGTAAACAAACCCGTATAGGTAGCCGGATTTGAACGGGGGGTTCTTCCTATGGGACTTTGGTCAATAGCAATAACCTTATCGAGATTTGAAATCCCCTCTACACGCTTATACTTTCCTGCTGAACGTATAGCATGATTAAGCTCACGGGATAGAACAGGATTTATAATACCGTTAACAAGGGAAGATTTGCCCGAACCTGATACACCTGTAACGCAAACAAAGCAACCAAGCGGGATTCTTACGTCTATATGCTTGAGATTATGCTCATATGCGCCTACCACCGTAAGATACTCACCGTTACCGCATCTTCTGCTGTCGGGAACTGATATTTTTTTCCTTCTTGCGAGGTACGCTCCCGTAATTGACTTGGGATTGTTCATAACCTCCTCGGGTGTTCCCTGAGCTACCACAGTACCTCCGTGTATTCCCGCTCCCGGACCTATATCCACCAGATAATCGGATGCCATCATAGTTTCTTCGTCGTGCTCCACGACGATAACTGTATTTCCTATATCCCTAAGCTTTTTCAGTGTTTCAATAAGCTTCGAATTGTCCCTTTGATGAAGTCCGATGCTCGGCTCATCGAGAATATAAAGAACTCCGACGAGAGCAGAACCTATTTGCGTAGCAAGTCGTATCCTCTGTGCCTCTCCACCCGAAAGTGTACCCGATTTACGGGCGAGAGTCAAATATTCAAGTCCCACGCTGGCAAGGAATCCAAGTCTTGCCCTTATCTCCTTTATTATTTCTGCCGAAATTATCTTTTCATTTTCGCTGAATTCAAGCTTTTCTATGAACTCAAGAGCCGTTTCCACAGACATACGGCAAAAATCATCAATATTGATGTTCCCCACGGTAACCGCCAGATAGTTTGGAGAGAGACGTTTTCCGTCGCATACGGGGCAAGGAGCTTCTTCAATAAATTGCTCATAATAATCATCGGTTCCTCTCTGACCCATACGGCTTTCTATCATTTTTACTAATCCGTCGAAACGCGTCCTTTGATGATGCTCAACTCCGCCAAACCAACGAGCGATGTCATACATAGTGTCACCCGAGCCGTAAAGCAGTACGTTATATGCTTCATCGGAAAATTTTTCGATGGGAGTATCCACGTCAAAGCCGTATTTCTCGCCCACCGCCATAAACAGCGGTCCGTTCCAGCTTTGCTCCTCAAGCGTTTTAAATCCATTTACCGCTATTGCTCCCTGACGTAAGGACAGGCGTCCGTCGGGAATGAGTCGGTCTACCGCTATACGACGCATTTCACCAAGTCCATCGCAGTGTGGACACGCGCCTTGGGGATTATTAAAGGAAAACATTCTGGGCTCAAGCTCTCCGAAAGAAATATTATGCTTTTCACAAGCGTAGCTCTGTGAAAACTCAAGCTCCTTAGCCTCTCCCTCGCGCGGAACGGTAATTATAAGTAGGTGCCCGTCCGCAAGCTTGAGAGCGTTTTCCACAGAATCCGCAAGGCGGGAACGCATATCCTCCTTCATAACGAGTCTGTCGACTATTATCTCAATATCGTGCTTCTTGTTTTTATCGAGCTTTATCTCCTCCGAAAGGTCATAAACACTTCCGTCAACTCGTGCGCGGACGTAGCCGCTCTTCTTTGCGCTTGCAAAGACCTTTTCGTGCATACCCTTCTGTGCTCTTACAACGGGAGCAAGTACCATAAAGCGCTCTCCCATAGGCAGCTCCATAATTTTCTCGATAATTGAGTCCACCGTCTGGCGTCTTATTTCTTTGCCGCATATCGGACAATGGGGTACTCCCACTCTGGCATAAAGTAAGCGAAGATAGTCATATATCTCCGTAACCGTACCCACGGTTGAGCGTGGATTTTTAGAGGTGGTTTTCTGGTCTATGGATATAGCGGGAGAAAGCCCCTCTATCATATCCACGTCGGGCTTATCCATCTGACCGAGGAACATTCTGGCGTATGAAGAAAGTGACTCTACAAAGCGTCTGTGCCCCTCAGCGTATATCGTATCAAAAGCAAGAGAGGATTTGCCCGAACCCGAAAGTCCCGTAAGCACCACCAGCTTATCTCTCGGTATCTCAAGGCTTATATTTTTTAAATTATTAACTCTCGCACCCTTTATGGTTATAGATCTTGCCATTAAAATTTACCTTTATTTCTGATTTCTTAATTCCTTTATTCTGTCACGTATAAATGCCGCTTGCTCAAACTCAAGCTTTGCGGATGCCGCCTTCATCTGCTTGGTGAGATCCTCTATAAGGCGCTCACGTTCAAGCCTTGTAAGCTTCTTTTCGCCCTTAATTGCGGCATTCTTTTCGCTCTTGCCTATCTCAATAACGTCTCGCACGTCTTTGATTATAGTCTTGGGCACTATTCCGTGCTTTTGGTTATATTCCATCTGTTTCTTTCGTCTGCGCTCGGTCTCACCGATAGCGCGCTCCATAGAGCCCGTAATCGTGTCTGCATACATTATTACCTTGCCGTTTGCGTTTCTTGCGGCTCTTCCTATGGTCTGTATAAGACTGCGCTCCGCACGCAAAAATCCCTCTTTGTCGGCATCGAGTATAGCTACCAGCGACACCTCGGGAATATCAAGTCCCTCTCTGAGCAGATTTATTCCCACAAGCACGTCAAACTCGCCAAGACGGAGGTCTCGTATTATCTCCATTCTTTCCAAGGTATCCACGTTAAAATGTATATACTTGACCTTAATCCCGTTTTTCTCCAGATATTCCGTGAGGTCCTCAGCCATCTTTCGTGTCAGAGTCGTAACGAGGACACGCTCGTTATTTGCGGTGCGCAGCCGTATTTCTCCCATAAGGTCGTCCACCTGCCCATCAATGGATCTCACCTCAACCTCCGGGTCAACGAGTCCCGTAGGGCGTATTATCTGCTCCGCAATAGCCTCGGAATGTTCTTCCTCGTAGTCTCCGGGAGTTGCGCTAACAAATATAGCTTGATTGATTTTGGATTCAAATTCCTCAAAATACAAGGGTCTGTTATCGTACGCGGAAGGAAGTCTGAAGCCGTACTCAATAAGATTTCTTTTTCTGGCGGTATCTCCTCCGCTCATTCCCCTTACCTGCGGAAGAGTAACGTGAGATTCGTCCACAAGCAAAAGAAAATCATCGGGAAAATAATCCAGCAACGTATGAGGAGTTGAGCCCTTGGGTCTCCCCGCAAGCACTCTTGAATAGTTTTCAACGCCCGAGCAAAAGCCGACTTCTCTAAGCATCTCGAGATCGTATTTTACACGCTCCTCTATTCTCTGCGCTTCTATAAGCTTGTCCTGAGAACGGAAGAACTCTCTGCGTTCTACCATTTCAAGCTCTATCTCCTTCAGAGCCTTCTCTCGCTTATCATCGGATACCGCATAGTGTGTTGCGGGATATATTGCCGCATAGCTTAACACACGCAGCACCTCTCCCGTAACTATATTTATTTCGGATATCCTGTCTATCTCATCACCGAAAAACTCTATACGCAGCGCAAAATCGCGCATATTTGCCGTGATAAGGTCTATGGTATCGCCCTGAACTCTGAATTTATCACGCTCAAGTCCAATATCGTTTCGACTGTAGCTGATAGCAATAAGCTTCTTGATGAGCTGATCGCGGCTCATTTCCATACCGGGGCGCAAAGCGAGAACAAGATTTTTATATTCCTCGGGGTCTCCGAGTGAATATATACAGGACACGCTGGCAACGATGATAACGTCTTTTCTCTCGAACAGCGCGGACGTGGCACTGTGACGAAGCATATCTATCTCATCGTTGACCATAGCATCCTTCTCAATATACATATCCTTTCCGGGTATATACGCCTCGGGTTGATAGTAATCGTAGTATGAAACAAAATATTCTACGGCATTTTCAGGAAAAAATTCGCGGAATTCGGAGCAAAGCTGAGCGGCAAGTGTCTTGTTATGCGCCAAAACAAGAGTAGGCTTGTTTACGTTGGCGATTATATTTGCCATCGTAAAGGTCTTACCGCTTCCCGTAACACCCAGCAACACCTGCTTTTTAAGTCCGTTATTCAAGCCCTCCGTGAGCTTTTTTATTGCCTCGGGCTGATCTCCCGTGGGCTTATAATCCGAATGTAAGACAAATCTATCCATACACACTCCGTTAAAATCTTGTTTAAGGCTTTACAGTTATCCTTGTCGCTCCGCAATTATCGCTGATAGCTGTAAGCACTATCTCCTCTTGTCCCTTCTGAGGCTTCAGCGCCACGCGTATCTTGCCCATATACATTTTGCGGGCAGAATTCGATACTCTCTTAGGATCACTGCTATCCGAGCCCGTTGCTATAACACGTGCGGGCTCCTTTGCCGAAAACTGTACGTATTCGGCAGCATCGGGGACTACGTTTCCGTTTTCATCAAGGCACTCACAGGTAAAGAGAGCTATATCCCTTCCGTTTGCCTCAAACTCGTTGTCGCAGATCAACCGCAGCGCTACGGGTCTTCCCGTAGTTACACGCTCATCCTCACAAACGAGCGCGCCTTCTCTGTATCCCTTTACAGAGAGCCTCCCTGCCTCATAAGGTACGTTCCATTCTCCGTGTCCATACTTCTCTATTTCTTTTCTTCCAAGACTTCTTCCGTTAAGGAAAAGCTCAAGCTCGTCACAGTTGGTATAGACCGTAACTATTATATCCTGTCCCTCAAGTCCCTTGAAGTTCCAATGAGGAACTATGTGAGCCATAGGCTCGTCTGTCCAATGTGACTTGTTCTGGTAGAACGCCCCCTTCTTTTGTAAAAAGATATCAAGCGCGCCCGACTTAGAGCACATCCAAGGCCAAGCTGCTTCTCCTCTGTGCTCAACCCCCGCCCATTGATACGCTCCAAACACGTAAGGACGGCTCTTGAGAAATTTCCATGTTTTTTCTCTGCCTAAGAACCAAGAGTTGGTATCTCTGTCCTTGTCCTTGATGCGGAAGCTTCCGTCACTATCAAAGTTCCAGTCTCTGCTTGTACCCGTAGCGCAGCATTCCGAAGCAAAAACGGGCTTATTGGGCTGCATCTCGTGTACCGTATCGTATATATCAAGATTGTAATTGATACCTATGAGGTCGCACTCATCGTATATAGTGGACTTTTCGGGAGTCTTATCCTGAGCAGCTGTTATATATCTTGTCCTGTCGAGCTTTCTTATGTGTGCGCTGATAGCCTTGTGAAGCCTTCTGCCGTTGTCGGTAATATGATTGGGCTCCTCGTTGCTGGTAGACCAGAAAATAACACTGGGACGGTTTCTGTCACGCTTAACGAGCGATTCTATCTGCTCCAATGCCTCGGGAGTACTGTCGAACCAACGAGCCTCGTCCATTACCAAAAATCCCATTTCATCGAAGGCATCCATATAGGAGGTAGTCTGTTGATAATGGCTGGTTCTGTATCCGTTAGCACCCATTTCCTTTATCTGGGCAACCTTATATCTCGCTATGTTATCGGGCACCGCAAGACCTGTAAGTCCAAAATCCTGATGAGCACATACGCCTTTGATAAAGGTCTTTTTGCCGTTAAGCAATAATCCGTCGTCTACTGTTATCTCAACCGTTCTGAATCCTATTCTGGTGCTATCCTCGTCGATTGGCTCACCATTGATATTCAGTACCGTCTTTACGGAATAGAGGTTTGGCGTATCGCAATCCCAAAGCAGAGGAGACCTTACGACTGTGCTGTAGCATACGGTGTTCTTATCGCGCAAGGATACCTTTCCTTCGCCGATAGCCACGGCAACCATGTTGCCCTCAGCGTCTATCACCGAGCTTTCAAGCGACACCACCGCGTCCTCATAAGCCGTGTTTACTACCGTAGTCTCAAAATCTATCTGCCAATCGGTATCGTTTATCTTCTTATAGGGGGCATATACTCCGTACAGCTCAATCGCCACGGGTTCTGTAACCGTAAGCCATACGTCACGGTAGATACCTCCGCCCTGATACCACCAGCCCTCGAACTCATCGGTAGTATTTACGTAAACGGCTATAACGTTCTCCTTGTCGTAGAATACGTAGTCGCTGACATCCACCTCAATAGTATTATACGCAGAATAATTATGACGCATTATGCATCCGTTAAGATATATGACAGACAGCGTGGCAATTCCGTCAAATCTAAGCAAAACTCGCTTATTTTCACTTCCCTCAGGAAGAGTGAAATGCTTTCTGTACCAAGCGTTATCGTATTTTACATATCCGAGACAGTTGTTCTGATTTCGGTCAAGGTCCTGATCCACTATGTAGTCGTGTGGAAGCTGAACTTTCTCCCAATGCTCGTAGCTCAAGGTGGAGTTCCCCTGAGCAAAACCGCTATATGGGTCGGGCTTGTCCGGATATACGTAGGACGCGGGTCCTATCTGCTTCCGCTCGGTCTTAGCCTGAGAGTACATAGGTCCCTTGTCAATTCCCCTCTCAAGTCTGATATCACCCTTATGAAAAAGCCAATCATCATTAAGCAAAATTTCTTTACGCATAATAGATCTCCTTTATATTTTACGCAAAAACACGATGCTTTTATTATATCATCGTTTGGCTGTAAAATCAATAATTGAGCACAATATATTTTACAAAAATCCAAAAAATCTTATACGAGACCAACGCATATTTTGCGGAAAACATTCTTTCAAACAAGAATATCCTCGAGTATCTCGTCAAGGAAAAACCTAAACTTGCAGACCGCATATTGTCCTTCTTTAAGAAGGCTTCCTCTGATTATGAAGGCTTCCCCAGGCTGTCAAAAGCGGCAAGGTCGTACTATAAAACCTACAAGAAGCTCTTTGACGAGTTCTCGGAGAGGAATTTCCAGAATAATGCTACCGAGGCGATTACTGCAAAGAATTCCCAAGAGGTCCAGAGAGACAGAAGAAATAATCGAGGGCACGGAGAAAGGTTTGCGCTCGATATTGAAAATTTTGATATTTCGTGTTATAATGAAATAAAACTCAGCACCGATGAACAAGGGCGAATACAGTCAGAGGCATTAACATGGGATGCAAAACGTCGAAACGAAATAAGAACCAGAACGCTTGCAAATGGTGTTACTTATCAGTATCTCATAGACGATGATGGAATCGTTCATGTTTACGCGATAGAAGATGCAAGAAATATTCACGAAGGGAAAAATTACTATGTTAACACAGACAGAGAAGAATTTAATAAGGTTACTGAAAGCTTGCAATCTGGATATGGAGACCACAGTAGCAATAACAGCAATTTGCAAGACGGACCAGAAGAGACAAACGCTGATAGACGAAATAATATACCGCTACGACCAGAAGGGAGAGGTAACCGAGCAGGAGATACAAAAAATGTGTCTAATGCTGAACGGGGAGCTGAAACCAGAATACAAGGAGCAGGACTCAAAGTAGTCCACACATTCACGGATATATCTGGGGTTAAGCGGAAGGTATTAAAAGTTGGCAAGGAATTCATGATAGAGGGAAACAATAACGCGAAGTATTCCCCTACAATAGAAGATGCTGTGAGAGCGGAAAACAACCGCGTCATCAATCGCTATGCAAGAAAGCACAACAAAACTGCAGGATGGGTCAAGCAGAAGCTCTCAATAGATTCCGAATTCTTGAAAAAAGAACGGAAAAGTGGCACTTTTACACACGAAATCTTCCATACCATTGATATGCTGACGGGGTACGAAGTACGGCACCAAGTGGAGCACATTATGGGCGGCAACGCTATTGACGATTATGATGCGCTTGAAAGCTATCTCAAATCCGCAAGAAAACAAGGCAAGATAGATGGACGGACTACCGATGCGGAAGAAACCGCTCAAATGGTGCTTCACGCGTTTTATGCTGATCGTGACGGCTTGCGGAAAGTGGCCCCTGAACTTGTAGAAATACTTGAAGGTATGGGGCTTGACAAATATAGTCACCTTGCAAAGAATTACAATGAGTATTTGGAGGAGAGAAAGGCAACATACCAAGTACCTACCTTTACCCCCGACATCAGTTACACTCTGGATGATTTTAACGTTGACAAATCGTCACAGAGGAGTTATGCTTATAGCAAAGAACAGTACGATAGTTTCGGATGGGTGAGGGAAGCAAATGCGATGACTAAAAACGAGCTTGATGACCTGTATTCTAAGATACAGGAGAAATCTACTCTTCGCTCGTTTAAACGCAATTCTAACGGTGAGGCAATCGTTGAGGTTAATAACGAGCCTCACGCCAATCTTGCTGTTGACAATGTATTTGCTTTTGTAACGGGAACAAAAAATAAATTTTCCATTTCAAAGGTGATTAGATTTGATGCTGACACCGCAACAGAGATGGAGATTCTAAAGGAGGTTTTGTATGACGGAGGGTCGTGGTCGGATTATTATTGCTCGTTCCTTTCTAAAGAGGGGATTGCAAGAGAATACCGTAAAGAAAATTTTGGATCATTTGAGCAATATCAGCGAAAAGTACGGAGGCGCAACGGCGGACAAGAGAGCCGAGGAGTTGATCAAAGTAATCGAGAACGAGAAGAACACGGAGGAAGATATCATCAGGATTCTGGAGCAGATGGAGAGGTAACACCGTCTGTCCGAAAAAGATACGCCCTCGACATCGACACCGTACTCGAATCCACCAAGGGATCCGTAATGCTCAACGTTGACCAAGCGTATAAGCCTAACGTCAAAGATAAGGTGTTTTCGGGATGGACCGCTACAAAGATAGCCTTTGTAAACGAGCAGGCGGGCTAAAAATAATAACTATTTCCAATTTTTTTCTAAAAGGTATTGCTTTTTTGATTATGTTGTGATATAATATTTCCGTTATGGAGGCATAGCTCAGCTGGTTAGAGTGCATGCTTGACATGCATGAGGTCACTGGTTCGATTCCAGTTGTCTCCACCACTTCCCCCAAAGACCTCGGTCTTTGGGGTTTATTACTTTAGTGAGGACCTGCTTTGAAAAATTTATTGGTGTTTTTAAAGGAATATAAAAAAGAATCATTCCTTGCTCCCACGTTTAAAATGCTTGAAGCAATATTTGAGCTTCTCGTACCTCTCGCGGTAACGGCTATAATAGACAACGGAATAAATCAAGGCAACAGCGGTTGGATTTGGGCTATGTGCGGAATTATGATTCTTCTTGGCATAGTCGGTCTTATAAGCGCGTTGTGCGCTCAGTTCTTTGCCGCAAGAGCCGCCGTCGGCTTTGCAACCGGACTGCGTTCCGCTCTCTTCAATAAAATACAGAGCTTTAGCTACTCCGTAACTGATAAAATAGGCACTGCTACTCTTATAACCAGAATGACGGGTGATGTAAACGCGGTACAAACGGGTGTCAATATGTTCCTCCGTCTTTTTATGCGTTCTCCTTTTATAGTATTCGGCGCTATGATTTGCGCTATGCTCATTGATTTTAAGTTGGGACTCATCTTTGCTATCGCTATTGTACTTCTGGCTATTATTGTCTTTGGCATTATGCTCATAAGCATAGCTCTTCAAAAGAAAACACAGGCTCGTCTTGACCGTATCGTATCAAAGGTGCGCGGGAATTACAGCGGAACACGTGTAATACGCGCATTCAATAAAGAGACTGAAGAAATAAATGAATTTGACCAGAAAATAGACTCTCTCAACAAAATACAAATCTTTTCGGGACGTATATCCGCGCTGATGAATCCGCTGACATACGTTATTATCAATTTTGCTGTCATTATTCTGATAAGAAACGGCGCTATAAACGTAAATTCGGGAGTAATATCTCAGGGTGAGTTAGTTGCCCTTTATAATTACATGTCTCAGATACTTGTGGAGCTGATAAAGCTGGCAAGCCTTATTATCACGCTTAACAAGGCTTCTGCAAGCGCCAAGCGTATCTCCGACGTGTTTGACACGCCCTCCGATATCGAGCACACTGTTGACGCTGAAAAATCACCTAAGGAATCTATCGTAAGCTTTGAAAACGTTTCCTTCAGATACGGAGATAATCAAGAAAGCGACTATGCCCTTGAAAACATAAATTTTGACGTAAGGTCGGGGCAAACCGTTGGAATTATAGGCGGCACGGGCTCGGGAAAGTCCACTCTCGTCAATCTTATCCCGGGTTTTTATCATCCCACCCAAGGCAATATCTACGTTAAAGGAAACAACGCTTCCCTCCTCTCCTCCAAGGAACTGCGCCGTATCTTTGGCATAGTTCCGCAAAAAGCCTCTCTCTTTTCGGGAACGGTACGCTCAAATCTCGCATGGGGAAATGACAGCGCAACCGACGAGGAAATGTGGACTGCTCTGGAGCTCTCATGCGCCGATGAGTTTATTTCACAAAAGGATAAGAAGCTTGACGAGAAAGTAATGCAAAACGGAAGTAATTTTTCGGGTGGTCAAAGGCAGAGGCTCACTATTGCTAGAGCGCTGATAAAGAAACCTGAAATACTTATTCTTGATGACTCCGCATCGGCTCTTGACTATGCTACCGAATCTGCGTTAAGGAAAAACATACGTTCTCTTGATTACTCCCCCACTGTGTTTATAGTATCTCAAAGGGCTTCCTCCATAATGCACGCAGATCTCATAATAGTCCTTGACGACGGCCGAGCTGTGGGCATGGGAACCCACGAAGAGCTTCTTCGGGACTGTGAAATATACCGTGAGATATATAACTCCCAATTTTCCAAGGGGGGTGATTCATTATGACAAAGAACTCTGCCAAGCCTTCTGTTAAAACAAGCGCATCCGTATTTTTCAAGGTAATGAAATATCTCAAAAAATACAGGTTGTTGTTTGTAATATCGCTTATTTTCACCGTAGGTGTCGTAGCTCTTACGCTGTACGTTCCCATTCTTATCGGTAACACCATCGACCTTGCCATAGGTAAAGATAACGTAGATATTTCGGCAATACTGAAAAAGCTTACGGCTATTGGAATATGCGTTTTAAGCACCGCGGTGCTCCAATGGCTCATAAACGTCCTGAATAACCGCATGGTGTACGGCATTGTCAGAAACATCCGTCACGAAGCCTTCTCAAAGCTTCAAAGACTCCCTGTATCCTTTGTCGACGCACATCGCTCGGGAGATATAGTCAGCCGTCTCATCTCTGACGCAGACCAATTTTCAGACGGTCTTCTGATGGGCTTTACACAATTCTTTAACGGTATTATGACTATCATCGGAACTCTGTTATTTATGTGTTCCATAAGCCTTCCCATAAGCCTTATAGTTATTGTCGTCACACCTCTTTCTCTCTTTGTAGCGGCGTTTATAGCAAAAAAGACCTATTCTATGTTCAAGCTCCAATCCGAGATACGAAGTGAGCATACCTCGCTCATTGATGAAATGATTGGGGAGCACAAGACGGTGTTAGCCTTTGGATACGAGGAAAAATCACAGGAAGCCTTCGACGAAATAAACGGTCGGCTTTCAAAAATATCTCTCAAGGCAATATTCTTCTCCTCCACCACAAATCCCGCCACGCGTTTCGTTAACAGTCTTGTGTACGCATTAGTGGCTCTTGGCGGCGCCCTGCTCTGCGTTTATGGGGGTGGTATTACGGTAGGTAAGCTCTCGAGCTTTTTATCCTATGCCACACAGTACACAAAGCCTTTTAATGAAATATCGGGAGTAGTTACCGAGCTTCAGAACGCTCTTGCCTGTGCCGAAAGAGTTTTCAGGCTAATAGAAGCACCTTCTGAAAGTCCTGACGCCCCCGACACCGAGCTTTGTGACGACGCAAGTGTGGAATTCAAAAGCATTTCCTTCTCATATTCGGAGGACAAGCCGCTTATTGAAAACTTCAGCTTCTCCGCAAAGCACGGACAGCATATTGCCATAGTAGGTCCTACGGGCTGCGGAAAAACAACTCTTATCAATTTGCTTATGCGTTTTTATGACGTTAAGGAAGGAGCAATTCTGCTTGGCGGAAGGGATATTCGTGATATTCCCCGTCAAACGCTTCGACAAAAGTATGGAATGGTTTTACAGGATACCTGGCTCTACGAAGGAACTATACTTGAAAACATAGCCTTCGGTAACCCAAATGCATCGTATGATGAAATAGTATCCGCGGCAAAATCAGCTCATGCCCATAGCTTCATAAAGAAATTACCCGAGGGATATCACACAAAGCTCGGAGAGAGCGGCGGCTCCCTTTCTCAGGGTCAAAAACAGCTTCTTTGTATTGCGAGAATAATGCTCTGCAACCCCGATATCCTCATTCTGGACGAAGCCACCTCCTCCATAGATACACGAACCGAAATGCGTATACAAAAAGCCTTTAAAACACTTATGAAAGGAAGAACAGCTTTTGTAATTGCGCATCGTTTATCTACCATTCAAAGCTCGGATGTTATACTTGTTATGAATGACGGAAATATAGTGGAACAAGGCACTCACGAGCAGCTTATAGCACAAAACGGATTTTACTGTCACCTGTACAACAGTCAATTTCCTGATAGTCTTAAATAAGCAAACATTATAAAAAAAGCGTTGCGGACAACCGCAACGCTTTTTTAAGTATAAAATTAGGATCAGTCAGCCTTCTTGTAGGTGATTGCGCCTATCTTTATAGAGCCATCATCAAGCTTCTCAA
Organism: uncultured Clostridia bacterium; assembly: GCA_904501715.1. Classification (GTDB taxonomy): domain Bacteria; phylum Bacillota; class Clostridia; order Oscillospirales; family CAG-272; genus HGM12713. Next base: position 13,492 of record CAJGCD010000004.1, on the reverse strand, counting down.
AGGTCTGAGTGGAAGAGTGCTCTTCGCCCTCTGAATCCTCCCAAGTCATAGTAATCTCATCATCCTTGATGGAGTACTTTGCCTCGTATGAACCGTCGGTAAGCTTCTGTCCTGCGGCATAAGCCTCTACAGTAACTTTGCCTCCCTTGAACTCAAGAGTTGTGTAGGTCTTAGTAATGGTCTTGTCTCCAAAATAATACTCTCCGGAAAGGCTGGTTCCGCAAGAAGCGAGAGCAAGGCAAAGCATAAGAGCTACCATAGCAAGAGCAACAAATCTAACCGTCTTTTTCATAATTAAAAATCTCCTTTCAGATTTTTACTGTGGTTATATTTTATCACACAAACAACACAAAGTCAAGAGTTTTCGGCTTTTTCCTTATAAGATTTTAATATTTTTCTGTACACAAAATTATCACAAATGACGCACAAGTAACCCGCAAGGAGACAATATACGAAGGAATTCCCCACGATGCTCCAAACAGTGCGACTGTCATTCGCGTACACATCGCAAACAAGTATTCCCTCAACAAGCGCGCCGAGCTCACAAAGAACCTCTCCTCTTGGATTTATAACCGTTGACACGCCCGTATTAGCCGCTCTGGCAACGTATCTTCCGCTCTCTATGGCACGTATCTGTGCCTGAGCGTTGTGCATATAGAGTGCCGCTGAATCTATAAACCAAGAGTCATTAGTAGAAAGGCATATGAGCTCCGCTCCTTCGCTGACACTTTCAAGCGTCAGCTCCTCATATATAGAATCAAAGCATATAAGTCCGCCCATGCCTATGCCCGACTCGGTTTCAATTATCTGTGCCCCCTCACCGGGATATATATCATCACTGCTAAGCACGAGGTTAGCAAGGGGCGGTATAAGAGCTTCTATCAAGGGGCGCAACGGTACATATTCTCCAAAGGGCACAAGATGCCGTTTGGAATATACAGTATCTATCTGATCCCCTGTGGGAGTATAGCATATAAGCGAATTGAGAGAATTTCCCTCTTCATCACTAACATACGCACCTACAAGGAGATATATACCGTTATCCTTTGCTAACCTTGAAAAGGTCTTAGCATAATAGCTGTGAGTAGTGCTGATATCGTAAGGAATAGCAGTCTCGGGCCAGATAACAAGCTCCGCGCCCTCTTGGGCTGCTTTCTCCGTATATTTGGAATAGTTATCAAGTGTCTTTTGATTGCTTTCCACGTTCCACTTTTCACTTGAAGAAATGTTTCCCTGAACACAAGCCACCTTTATCTTTTCGCCCTTATTAACGTCGGTGGTAAAATATAGCAGTGCTCCGCTTCCGTATTGAAGAAAAAGCAGCGCAAGTGCGAGAAAAGCACCCACTCTCATTTTTGGCACTTCGTTTATTTCAATAATTGCATACGCAAGCAAAAAGTTGACGGATACTAACATAAAGGTAACAAAGTATGAGCCGAGCAAGGACGCGTTTTGAAGTCCTATAAGATATTCTGTCTGACCTATTGGCAGCCTTCCCCACGGAACGCCCCACCAGCCTAAGGTCTGGCTCCATTCGCATATAGCCCAAAGTCCCGCGCTCAAGAATGGCTTTAATATTGTTATCTTAGTGCACAGTCTGCATTTATATACGATGCCTACCACTACAAATACAAGTGCGCTCATAAGCGCCTGTAAAAGCGACAGTCCAAACCAAGCGGCTATAACCACCACAAGAGCAGCGCCCTTGGTCATTCCCTCTACAAAGTCTAAGGGATAAAGATATGTAAACCAATGGAAGCATACCAGATAGAAGGTGTAAAAAAACACAAGCCCGTCAAGATATAGCGAGCGCAGTTTTACGGATTTATCGGATGCCCGACAGAGCAAAACCACACCTACGGGTATAAGAGTTATCCACTCTAAAAATCCAACCTTTGGCAATACCAACGTAAGTCCCGTTAAAAATCCGCCAATAAAAAGCAGTAGAAGCCTTGTTTTGCCATAAGCTAAATTTTCAGAAAGCTGTGCAAATTTTGCAGTTGAAAAATTTTCCTTATCTTTTACCATCATTTAAAAACCAGATATCCTCATTTTTTAGAGAAAAGGTCCTTCCCTCTAAATATGACAAAATATTATCCTTCTGTGTATTTTTAAAGAAAAGCTTATACGCGTAAAGAGCCTGATACTTATATCCGCGACCTCGGTCATCTCGGTTTATACCGTACTTGCCGTCACCTATTAGAGGGTGTCCTACGTGTGCCAGATGTGCTCTTATCTGATGAGTACGCCCCGTAATAAGGTCCACCTCAAGAAGCGCGCTTTCATTGCCGTAAGACTTAAGTACACGGTAAACCGTAACTATATCCTTAGCCCCCGGAAATTCCGTATCTCTTACCTCAACAGTATTGTTCTTGCTGTCCTTGCGCAAATATCCGCAAAGCCGCGCGCTCTTTTGCGTGGGAACACCGTGTACAAGACACAGATAGGTCTTTGTCAGTTCATCGTTTTTTATTTTTTCATTCATAACCCGCAATGACTCCGCATTCTTAGCAGCAATAACTATACCGCCCGTATTGCGGTCTATACGGTTACAAAGCGCGGGCACGAAGGATTGCTCCTCGTAGGGAGAATATTCCCCCTTCTGACATAAATATGCCTTTACGTGCATAATCAGCGTATTCTCTGCCGCCTCACTGTCCTCATGAACAAGTACGCCCGGACGCTTGTTAAGTAATATTATGTTTTCATCCTCATAAAGTATATTGAGCTTGGGAACAATCCTTTCAAGTGCTCCCACATCCTTTTCGGGGGAATCGAAAAATTCCTCCTTGATAAAGAGCTGTATCTCGTCCCCTTCACATAATATATATTTTTGTTCGGTTCTTTTTCTGTTTACCTTTATCTTTTTAGTACGTATCAGCTTATACATCATAGACGTGGGCAAGCCCTTGACCGCCTTGGTAAGAAATTTATCAAGTCTTTGACCCGCGTCGTTCTTTTTTACAGTAATTATTCTCATTATAATCCAACTTCTATTTTATACTTCCCATATATTATAATTCATTTTCTTTCTTTTTTCAATAGAAATCACAAAAATACACAAGGAGATAAAATTGAAAAAGCTGCTCATTGTATTCGGCACACGTCCCGAAGCCATAAAAATGGCGCCGATCATAATAAAATTAAGAGACACGCAACCCATAGAAACAAGAATATGCGTGACGGGGCAACACAAGGATATGCTATATCCCGTGCTGTCTTTGTTTGGTATCGAAGCTCATTATGACCTGTCCGTAATGAAAAAGGAACAGAGTCTTTCATACGTTACAGGCGCGGTGCTTGACGGTGTAAGCAATGTACTTGAAGAGTACGCCCCCGACTTGGTGTTGGTGCACGGAGATACAACAAGCGCTTTTGCGGGATGTCTGGCGTCCTTTTATAAATCCATTCCCGTGGCACATATAGAAGCGGGGCTGCGCAGCGGAGATATCTTTTCGCCGTTTCCCGAGGAATTCAACAGACGCGCTATATCTCTTATGTCATCCTTTCATTTCGCGCCAACCGAAGAGTCACGGACAAACCTGATATCGGAAGGAATAAATGACAGCTCGATATTTGTAACGGGAAACACAGTGATAGACACACTTCTCCTGACCTCTCAAATGCGCTCCGAGCTAATATTGCCTTCCTCGCCATTCGTATTAATGACAGTGCATCGCCGTGAGCACTCGGATGCGGATATATCTGCCATATTCCGTGCCGTAAGACGTTTTTGTATAGACTATCCTTCATTGTGCGTCATATATCCCGTTCACAAAAATCCGCGGCTTTTAAGATTGTCATCGCAAATACTTCAAGACCTCCCCAACGTAGCGCTCACCCCTCCCCTGTCTTTAGTGGACTTTCATCACGCGCTAAGAAACTGTCATTTTGTTCTTACCGACAGCGGAGGGGTTCAAGAGGAAGCGGCATATCTGGGCAGACCTGTTCTGGTAGTGCGAAATACTACCGAGCGCTCAGAGGGCGAGAGGGTCGGCGCACTCAAGGTAATAGGAAACGATGAACAACGAATATATCAAGCAATGAGCGCGTTGATAACAGAAAAAGGCAACTATAAAAAAGTATTGCATTCCTGTCTGGCATTCGGTGACGGTCACGCATCGCAGCGAATAATCGATATTTTGCAAAAGATATAGCTTTTTGTGTTTACAAATCTTTGATTTTATGATAGAATTATTCTACTAAAATCAAGAGAGGCACGAATGAAATCAAAGGAAACTTTTTCCGTGGGAATATACACCCTCGGATGCAAGGTAAATCAGTATGAATCCGAAGCTATTGCCGAGGAGATAGAAAAGCACGGTATTGACGTGTGTTCTCCATCCTCGGTTTGCGACGCCTATATAATAAACACGTGCACCGTAACGGCAGAGTCTGACAGAAAGGCTCGTCAATTTATCCGCAGAGCCATTAAAAAAAATCCCCTTGCGTATATTCTCGTAATTGGATGCATGGCACAGAGTGCCCCCGACGATATCGCAGCTATAACGGGGGTTGACGTAATTATAGGAAATACCGACAAGCTGTATTCAGTTAAAAAATTACTTCAATTAATAAACAAAGGCGAAAAAAATAAAGAGCCCGAAATATTCGTAAAGGATATAACAAAAGCAACCTTTGAGGATATGTCGATACGTAAATTTGACAGAACGCGGGCTTACGTAAAAATAGAGGATGGCTGTGAGAATAAATGTACCTATTGCATAATCCCCTCCGCCCGCGGTAAGGTTCGTTCAAAGCCACCCGAAAAGGTTATAGCCGAGGTAGAAGCTCTTGTACGCAACGGCTGTCGCGAAATAGTTCTGACAGGCATTGAAACAGCATCCTACGGTAAAGATATCGGCGGTATCGACCTTGCGGATATACTGTGTAGGATCGACAAGATAAACGGCATTGGACGAATTCGTTTGGGTTCTCTTGACCCTTCCTTAATACGTCCCGATTTTGTAAAAAAGCTATCCTCGGTTTCCTGCCTTGCGCCTCATTTCCATTTATCCTTACAAAGCGGTAGCGACCGTGTTTTGGCACTGATGAAGCGAAAATACAATTCTTCTATGGCAATGAACGCTATCAGGCTCCTACGGGATAGCATACCCGACGTAAAGTTCACCACGGATATTATCGTAGGCTTTCCCGGGGAGAGCCAAGAGGATTTCGAGGCAACGCAAAAATTTATAGAGGACGCAGGATTTTTAACTGTACATATCTTCCCCTATTCCAAGCGCAAGGGTACGCCTGCGGCGAGCATGAGCGAGCAGATATCCTCCGAGATAAAAAGTCAAAGACTTCACTCACTTGAAAAGACAGCCACTGCCTCCTCTAAAGCAATACTTGAAGAAGAGGTACGCCAAGGAAATATAAAATCCGTGCTTTTTGAAACCTTCGACGGTGAATATTCATACGGTCATACAAGCGACTTTTTAGAGGTTGCAGTCAAGTCAAGAACAGATATGCGTTCCGAGATTTTTGCCGTAAAGCTGACGCATACTGACGGCAAAATATGCTACGGAGAGCGCTTTTACGGCATCTAAAAAATTTTTTTAATTTTTTTAAAAAAAGACTTGCTTTTTATTTCCGTTTATGTTATAATATCTTCTGTTCTATGGAATTCATTAAATGTTAATTTGTGCGCGGTTTGTGCATTTAGGAGGTGTCAATATGGCAAAGTGCAGTGTTTGCGGAAAGGGCGTTGTCTTTGGACAGGCAGTTTCTCACTCGCATCGTAAAACAAACAGAACATGGAAACCCAACATTCGCAAGGTAAAGGCTATTGTTGACGGTACACCCAAGACCGTTGCTGTTTGCTCTCGTTGCCTTCGTTCAGGCAAAGTAACCAGAGTTTAATCGCTCGGTTTCAATCCCGCTTGTGCTTGCGCAATCCGGATTAAAAAGATTAAAAAGCAGATTTGGTAACCCAAACCTGCTTTTTTAATTTTTCTCAGGAGTATTTATGAAAAACAAACCTACTTTAGCTCTACTCAGCTGTGATACACCGAAGCAAATATTTGACAGTCTTGAAGCACTTGGATTTTCGGTCTGTCCCCTTTCCCGTGATTTACGCTTACCAAAGCCCGTGAGTTCTCACGCCGATATGCTTATATTCCCCCTTGGAGACCGCGTATTTTGCAGCGAAGGCTATTTTAACGACAATAAGGCAACCTTTGAACGCCTTGAAGAATACGGATACCGCGTTATCAAATGCAAGGTAGTTCCCTCGGATACTTACCCGTACGATATTCCATTTAACCTTGTCTACATAAAGGAGCATATAATCGGTAAGATAAACTTTACGGCTTCGGAGATAATAAGCTACGCGCAAGATAAAGGCATAGGGCTTATATCGGTAAATCAGGGATATACGAAATGCTCCACGCTAACTCTGGGAGAAAACGCTGTAATAAGCGCTGACAGCTGCATTTCAGCCGCCGCCGAAAAGCTGGGGCTGAGCTGTCTGAAAATAAAAAACTCCCCCTCTGCCGTTACTCTTAAGGGCTATGATTACGGCTTTATCGGAGGAGCTTGCGGAGTATTTGGCCACAAGGTATATTTTGCGGGTAATATAGAACGACATCCTGATTTTCTGCAAATAAAGGATTTCTGCAATATCTTTAATTATGAGTTGATCTCTTTATGCAATACTCAACTTACGGATATTGGCGGAATTACATTCCTCCCGCCTCTTCGGTAAGCTTTTTTAAGGCATCATAAAAACGCTTCCGCGCCAACACCGAGCTTTTAAAGCTACATACGTCAACGCAGCTGACAGGGATATTCCAAATAAGCTGCTTAACAGTTTCGTATATAAATTTCTCTTCCATTTCCTCGGGAACGATTATCTCCGAGGAAATATTTTTTTCTTTAGCGCGTAAACAAAGCTCAGCCACAGTATCAAATATGCTTTTATCATCCGCGGCAAAGCAAACAGATATTTTGGGATATAGCTTTCGCTCTTCAAGCAGCCTTAACAGCTTTTCGGTTTCCTTCAAGCTGTCATTTACCAAAATATAAAGTCTTGTGTTTTTGCGCATAAGGACACGGCAGATAATCCAGCAAAGCAATGCCGACATTTCACAAGTTTGACATACCTCTCCGCTAAGAAGCCTTTGATAAGTCCGATTCGTATGGTATTCATCAGGTCTTGAATATTGAAAATCCGACATATCTACGGCGATTTCGCCGTGCTCAGCTATCTTTTCTATAAGGAGCCCGAGCGTATCCGGAAGCTCCGTCCGATTTTCAAGAAAGGCATTAAGCAAAACAGGAGTAGCTATATACGATACGTTAAACAACTGTGAAAAATCCTCGGAGATGTGCGTTTTTGCAATATCGTTGTGCACTTTATAATCACCGTTTATCACTCTCCAAACGGTCTTTTGGACTTCCCTGTTCTTTAAGTCTTCAATGGACAGACGCATATGCATATCCTCGGACAGCGCTGAAAGAAAGTCCTTTCTGAATCGACTTCCCACTGTGAAAGAGATATTTTCACAAGCAAAGGCGAGGGCTTCAAAATCTGACATTTTTTCTATATCCGCGCTCATCAAACACAAAAAATCTCTATATTCTTCGGCTCTTATAACAGAAACACTTTTTGCCATTATGCCTTCCCTTTTCTACGTTAAATTTTCTTTTTTATACTGCGACGGCGTCACTCTTCTCTTTGAAGCGCCTTGAAAAATAAAACTGGTCGCAAAAGCCAAGTGATTTACTTATATCCTTGATGAGCGTGTCTCTTGCGGCAAGTAGCTTTCTCGCCTCCGAAAATACCACCTCATCAATATACGCGCCGACAGAAAGTCCTATCTCCTTCTTAAATTCCTTTTGCAGCTTACTTTCAGATACAAAAAGATGCTCTCCGCACCAACACCCTTGATATCCATGCAGAAGACGCCCTGCATGCTTGAAAGGATATCTTTATATTACACTATTTTTTTGAAAAAATCAATATGAGAGTAAAATTTATGTCAAGCTACGTGTGAATAAAGACTTCTTCGGAACAATCACTTTTAATAAAAAAGGCTACTTGGAATGAAGTGAGCCCCAGATAGTTCACTCACCAGTAGCTTTTTTGCTTTATATTAGCTCCTCTTTTTCAGAACCTCGGGATAATCCAACCTATGGTCGGGATTATAATCTCCTCCATGCCAGAATGCCTTTAATTTTTCATTGATATACATTTCCGACCTCCTAAAATATGTCCTTTGAGATAGTTTTATTATAACATAAAAAAATTGTCTTTTCAATACGGATATATCATAAAAAACAAAATAAATTTTTATATTTTTTGCTTATTTCTATGGACTTTCCCTATATTGTGTGATATAATATAATGTAATTTATTATCATTCGGAGGTTTGCGTTGAAAATTCTTTCGGTTTGCCCGAATTCTTTTGCCGCTAACACATATATCCTTATATCCGACAAAAAGGCTTTGATCGTTGACCCGTCAGTATCTGTAAGCGCCGTTGAAAAATTACTTTGCGCAGAAGATGCCGTGCTATGCGGTATTCTTCTTACTCACGGACACTTTGACCATACCATTTCGGTAGATACTCTTCGTAACAAGCTGCATATTCCGTTGATGATGCACAGCGCGGATGCTACCATGCTCACCGATGGAAAAATAAACGGATTTTATGATTTTTACGGGCAGGAATGTGTCCATAAGCCTGCTCAAACGCTCCTTAGCGATGACGACACAATACCTCTGGGAAGCGAAAGCATCAAGGTCATAAACACCCCGGGTCATTCTCCCGGCTCTGTCTGCTTTCTGTGTCCCGATACCGAGGGAAAGCAATTTCTCATTACGGGAGACACTTTGTTTGCCAACACCATAGGCAGATGCGACCTTTGGGGAGGAGACGAGGCGGCTATAATCCGCTCCTTGGCATCTCTGCGTAAGCTCGACCCAAATATAACAATATATCCCGGACACGGTCCGTCCTACGTCTTAGGAAAAGCTCTTGAGACTGCACTTTATTACACAGATTTCTGATCCCCAACAAACGAAAGGATTTAAAAAATGTTAGATTTTGAAAAGCTTGCGGAGCTGCTTTTTCCGCATATTAAAGAAAATCCCGCAGATATAGAGGCACGCTTTCCAAAGCGTGAGCTTCCCGAGGGTGCGAAGGTGACCCGTTTCGCTCCCAGCCCCACGGGATTTGTCCATTTTGGCGGACTCTTCCCCACTACCGTAGCGGAAAGACTTGCTCACCAGAGCAACGGCGTGCTGTATCTCCGCATTGAGGACACCGACGCTAAGCGAGAGGTTCCGGGCGCGGCAGAGGCACTTATCCGAACTCTTGCTACCTACGGAATAGATTTCGACGAGGGCGCTATTCTTGGAGATGACGGAGCCATATGCGACAAGGGCGCTTACGGTCCTTACAAGCAGAGCCTGCGCGGTCCTATATATCAGACGTATGCAAAGCAGCTCGTCCGTGAAGGAAAGGCTTATCCCTGCTTTACCACCGAGGCAGAGCTCGAGGAGCTTCACAGCATTGATAAAAAGCAGGAGATAAAGAATACCGATTGGCAGGCAGAAGCCGAAGCGCGCAGAGCAGAAATGCTCGCTCGCAGAGAGATAACCATGGACGAGGTTGAGAGCAATCTGAGGGCGGGAAACCCCTTTGTGCTTCGTATCCTCGCAGACGGTGATGCCGAGAAAAAGATAAAATTCACCGACCTTGTAAAAGGAAATATAGAGATACCCGAAAATGACGAGGATTTCGTTCTTCTCAAATCCGACGGAATACCTACCTACCATTTTGCTCACGCCGTTGACGACCATCTTATGGGAACCACTCACGTTATCAGAGGTGAGGAATGGCTGCCGAGCCTTGCAAAGCATCTTCAGCTTTTCAGATATCTTGGATTTAAAACACCAAAATATATGCATATAGCTCAGATAATGCGTCTTGACGAGGCGGGAAATAAAAAGAAGCTCTCCAAGAGAGATATGGGCGCGAATATGGACGATTACACCCGTCTCGGTTACTGCCCCGAAGCCGTATGTGAATACGTTATGACTCTGCTTAACTCCAACTACGAGGAATGGAGAATGCAAAATCCCGATAAGGATTACAAGGAGTTCCCTTTCAACATCAAAAAAATGTCATCCTCCGGATGTCTTTTCGACTTCAACAAGCTCAACGACGTTTCCAAGAACGTTATATCCAAAATGAGCGCCGATGAGGTCGCAAAAAAGGTGACCGCTTGGAATCTTACCTTTGATGCCGACTTTGGAGGTCAGCTTGCCGCAGACCCCGAGTATACTCAGCGTATATTCGCCATAGGCCGCGGAGGAAAGAAGCCGAGAAAGGACCTTACCACCTGGGCTGACGCCAAGGCGTATATGGGCTTCTTCTTTGACAGCTACTTCTCTGTTGAGGATGCTTACGACGAAAAGTATGACCGCAACGACATCAAGCTTACTCTTTGTAAGTTCACAAAGAGTCTTGACCTTGCGGATGATATGAATACTTGGTTTGATAAAATCAAGGCTATCGGAGAATCCCTCGGTTACACGTCGGATATGAAGGCTTACAAGGCGGCACCCGAAAGCTTTAAGGGTAGCGTAGCCGATATCAGTATGTTTATCCGAGTCGCCGTTACAGGCAAGCTTAATTCTCCCGATATGTACGCAGTAATGCAGATCCTTGGACATGAGCGCGTATGTCAAAGAATAAACAGTATGTTAGAAACACTTTAATACGATTGAAGAGGTAAAAAATGGAAGAGATTGCAAATAACTTTATACACGATATTATAGACGCAGACCTTAAGGAAAAGCCCGAAACAAAGATACACACCCGTTTCCCTCCCGAGCCTAACGGTTATCTCCACATCGGCTCGGCTAAGGCAATACTCATAAACTTTGAGACGGCTAAGAAATACGGTGGACTCTTTAATCTCCGCTATGACGATACAAACCCCACCAAGGAGGACACCGAGTACGTTGACTCTATACTCGAGGACCTTACATGGCTCGGCGCTACGCCCAGTGGCGGTATCTTCTACGGCTCTGACTACTTTGATAAGTGCTACGAGTACGCTGAGAAGCTTATTATGGACGGCAAGGCGTACGTTTGCGACCTTTCCGCAGAAGAAATGAAGGAATACAGAGGCACTCTTACCGAGCCCGGTAAGGAGAGCCCCTACCGCAACAGAAGCATTGAGGAAAATCTTGACCTTTTCAGAAGAATGAAGGCGGGCGAGTTCGCCGACGGAAGCCGCACTCTTCGCGCTAAGATAGATATGGCATCTCCCAACATCAATATGCGTGACCCCGCTATCTACCGCATAGTGCACACCTCTCACCACCGTCAGGGCGACAAGTGGTGCATTTATCCCCTTTACGACTATGCGCATCCTATTCAGGACGCTCTTGAGGGAATAACCTATTCCCTTTGCTCCCTGGAGTTTGAGAACCACCGTCCTCTTTACGAGTGGGTCATAAATAATATCGGAATTTTCAATCCCGAGCCTAAGCAGAGAGAATTCGCCAGACTCAACGTCACAAATACGGTAATGTCCAAGAGATATCTCCGTTACCTTGTGGAAAACGATATGGTTGACGGCTGGGATGACCCCAGACTTCCCACCATCTGCGCTCTCCGCAGAAGAGGATATACACCCACCGCAATTTTTAACTTTGTAAGAGCGGCAGGCATCTCCAAGGCTAACAGCCTCGTTGATATCGGTATGCTTGAGCACTGCATCCGCGAGGAGCTTAATGAGAGCGCTCCCAGAAGAATAGCCATAGAGCATCCTATCAAGGTAGTTATCGATAACTACCCCGAGGATAAGGAGGAATATTTCGACCTTCCCAATCATCCCCAGAAGCCCGAGCTTGGCACGCGCCCTATGCCCTTTACACGTGAAATATATATCGATGCGGCAGATTTCGCAGAGGTTCCGCCTCCCAAGTTCTTCCGTCTGAAGCCCGAGGGTGAGGTAAGACTTATGGGCGCATATATAATCAAGTGCGGTGAAATCGTTAAGGATAGTGACGGCAATATAGTAGAGATACACGCTACCGCCGACCTTGAAACCAGAAACGGCAATCCCGTTGACGGAAGAAAGATAAAGGGTACTATTCATTGGCTGAGCGCAAAGTACGCCAAGGAAGCAACGCTTATGCTCTATGACCGACTCTTTACCATTGAGAACGTAAACGCTATCCCAGAGGATAAGACCTATAACGATTATCTTAATCCCGATTCTCTCACAGTAATTAGCGGCGCGAAGGTAGAAGCGGCACTTGCCGACGCAAAGCCCGGCGATAAGTTCCAGTTTGTCCGTGACGGATACTACTGCAAGGACACCAAGCACGAAAACACCTTCAACCGTGTAGTAGGACTCAAGGACAGCTTCCCCGCAAAGAAATAAGGGGGAGATATGATAAGAAATATCCTTATTTGTTACTTTATAGCCATATCCTTGATTTCTATCGTTGTGTGCATCTACGATAAGTTTGCATCCAAGCACCTGACAAAGCACCGTACGCGAGAGGCTACTCTGCTGTTACTCAGTGCCCTTGGCGGCTCGGTTGCTATGCTGGTAACTATGCTTATTATCAGACACAAGACAAAGCACGTAAAATTTATGCTTGGAATACCCCTGATACTCTTGCTTCAGGTAGCTGTATCTTGCGGAATATATTTTATATTACTTCACTAATTACAAAAAAGAAAGGATAACCCCATGGAAAAAACAGAAAAGCAGCTAATGGAGCTTGACCTTTCCAAATTCAGCCTTATATATCCCGATGAAGCTACTCAGGAAAAGCATTATAAGGGTGAGGATTCTCCCGACATAGATATGTTTGTTCTCGATGAGCTGGGACTCCTTGAGGTATTTAATCTCAAAAACAGCAATCTTGACGAATATTTCACTACCGACCCCGCGGTAATAGCCCACAGAATATCTGTCTTTGAGGATATGCTGGAATATCCCGAGATATCGGTTACCCTCAATAAGCTCTTCCCCATACTCACCGATATTATGGAGCTTCGCCGCCTTGAAGCGGATACGGGTGATACAGAATCTTATCTTGAAAGCCTGACCGAGATAGAGCTTTACATTTCAAGTATATCTATTCTTCATTCGGGTCTTGCCCAAATCAAGGACAAGGTAAAGAGCCAAGCCTTTAAAATACTTGCAAAGCGTATAGACGACCTTGTAAGCAGCGAATATTATTCCGAGCTTAACGCAAAGCTTGCCGAGCTTACTAACAGAGTACGCGACATCAAGAGCGTTACTATAGGCGTAAACCTTGACGCTCAGCTCCGCCCCTCAAGCGCAGGCGGTCTGTCTATCAATCCCCAGCCCTTCCGCTCGGGAGACGTTATTGAGAAGATACTTCGCCTGAACTTCAAGGACGACGAGTACACCTGTATCGCAAATCTCGGTCCCTTTGGCAAGAAGCAGTCCGAAAATCAGAAGACCGCTCTCGCGCTTGCCTTCAACT
>CAJGCD010000003.1 GCA_904501715.1 uncultured Clostridia bacterium | reverse complement strand
CCAAGAGCCTCCGAGATCATCTCGGAGGACTCTTCAAGTTCATTAAATTTTGCGCCTTGATAGAAGAAATTGAGCATACGGATCTGAAACACCCACATAAGCAAAGCAAATATCACCACAAAGCATATAAGTATGGCAAACATTTTCCATTTGATTCCAATGGGTCGTCTGCGCCTTTTTGTATAGCCCTCGGTGTTATCCACAGCCCCTCTCCTTTCTTTTTTATCTAAAATCAGCCCTCGAAGCGATAACCCACTCCTCGCAAGGTAACTATAAGTTTTGCGTATCTTCCAAGACTCTTACGCAGCAGCTTTATATGTGTGTCCAATGTACGTACATCCCCGTAAAAATCATAGCCCCACACGTCACTGATGAATTTTTCTCTGGAAATAGCGATATTCTTGTTTTCAAGCATATAGAAAAACAGGTCGTACTCCTTGGGAGTCATATCAACTCTTTTTCCGTCTATAAAGACAAGCCTTGCGGTAACGTCGGCACGAAGTCCACCGTTATCAAGGGTAACTATGACGTTCTCTTTTTTCGTTCTAATAATCGAAGAAGCGTTAACACGCTTCATTACCGCCTCTATTCTCAGCATAAGCTCCTTTGGAGAAAAGGGCTTTACCACGTAATCGTCTATGCCGAGCTCAAATCCGTTTATCTTATCGTATTCCTCTCCTCTTGCGGAAAGCATAATTATGGGGGTATTGGATATTTTTCTTATCTCTCGGCAGGCTGAAAAGCCGTCAAGCTCGGGCATCATAATATCCATAATTATGATGTCAAATTCCGCGCTTCTGCAAAAGTGCACCGCTTCCATTCCGTCAGCAGCCTCCGTGACCTTATGTCCTTCAAATTCGGCGTATTTTTTTATAATAGAACGTATTCTCGCTTCGTCATCAACTACAAGGATATTATACATTTTACCTCCTATCCCAAAAGAAAACGCTTCGGCAACCTTGGCTACCGAAGCACTTCCTTCTTCGGTGCATTTATATTATACACCAACATTTAAATATTTTCAATATTTTATTTGTTTCTCGTTACGGTTATATTATGCTCGACTCCGTTTCTCTCCACGGTTATAGCCGCGCTGTCACCCTTTTCAAGACAGTCTATGATTGCGTAATACTGTGCGGGACCAGTTATCTTCTCTCCGTTCACCTTGACTACCTTATCATATTTCTTGAAGTCCGAGTTGGTCGTCTCAACCACGTAAAGTCCAAGAACGTTGTTGAGCCTTCCGTACTGAACTCTTATTCCTATCTCGGGCTCGACCACCATTTTTCTGTTAACGAAATTGAGTGCGATATCCGCGGGGATAGCAAATCCCAAGCCCTCTATTCCCGTCTCAGAGGTCTTTGCGTTTACTATACCCACAAGATTACCCATCATATCAAAGAGCGCACCGCCCGAGTTTCCCGGATTTATTGCGGCGTTATGCTGAAGCAGTACCATCTCCACGTTGTCTATCTTTACCCGTCTGTCAAGGGCGCTTATGATACCGTCTGTAACAGTACCTCCAAGAGAGCCCAAGGGATTTCCTATGGCTATAACCTCCTGACCTACCACAAGGTCACTGCTCCTTCCAAAGGAGGCTAAGGTAAAATTCTCACCATCCTTCTTGTTAATAGTGAGCAACGCCAAATCAATACTGGAGTCACTTCCAATTACTGAGGCTTCGTATTCCTCGGCATTAGTAAGAACAACGGTTATGGTATCGGCAAGTCCGCCGTCATCGGAATATATTACGTGGTGATTTGTAAGAAGATATCCCGCTTGGTCGTTTTGCGCTATAAGAACTCCGCTTCCCGCACCCGAGGTAACGTACTGACCGTAAAAATAATCCATCTGTGTACTGGAGGTCTTTATCTCCACAACGCTGTTGCCAACCCTGCTTACTACTTCGGGAAGAGTTTGCGGAGCATAATTTTCATAGGTATTCTGGGTTATGGTAACTGTGGGAATATCTCCTATTGCCGCGCCCGCGTCATCAAGGTCACTATTCCGTGAGTAAGAGAAAAGATTAAGCGCCTTTGCTATGGAATATCCTCCAAAAACCAACATCGATAGCAAAAGAAGTGCTCCTATGATGACCGCGGTTATTACCGTCCTGTTGCGCTTCTTTTGTATTTGAGCTGTGTTTTCCTTGCCCACTGTAAAATTAGGAATGTAGTAGGGGGGCTGGTAGTATGTGGAATATTGATGCTCTACTCGCTCATCTGCCCGAGCTTGCTCTCCACTGTTTTTTTCTTGCCCTCTACTATCTTGAACTTTTTGGAAAGCAGGGCTTTCTTTTTTTTCATTATCCTGGCTTTGGAATTCAGCCCCTTTTTGAGCTTTTTCCCCGCCTTCTTGACCGTTTTTAAAAGTTTTAATATCATTGGATACCTCTCCAAAAGTATTTTTATTATCAAAGCTGTCCTGTGAGCCGTTATGCTGATTATCAAAATCCTTCATATCCGTTCCTTTCCAAGATAAAATATTTATCTTTTTCCTTCATAATTATACAATTATTTTGTGACAGTTCTATGACTAATTTTCTAATACTTACTGAATTTAACAAAATTTCGACTCTTTCTGCTTTTTTGAATGTTGTGGGTTGTTTTTGTCGTACGTTTTATGTTATAATATATATATAATGGTTTTTAGGTCGGAGGAACAATGATAAAATTTATTTACGGCACATACGGCAGCGGAAAAACAACTGAAATATTAAATGCAATTGCCAAAGACGCGAAGGAACAGACGCGCTCCTTTCTTATAGTTCCCGACCAGGAGGCGCTGCAATATGAGCGGCTTACTCTGTCTGCTCTCCCGCCATCCTCACAGCTCTCCCTTGAGGTTCTGGGCTTCTCGCGGCTTTACAACCGCGTTTGCAGACAATACGGTGGACTCTCATACTCATATATAACAAAGCCTATGCGCTCGCTTATTATGTGGAAGAGTCTCAGAGAGCTATCGGGTCTATTTGAGCATTTTGATGCGCGAAGCACATCGGACATGGCTATGCCCGATATTATGCTTAGCACTATTGACGAGCTTAAGGCAAACGGAGTCACTGCCGCAGCTCTTGAAATCGCGGCAAATAAGCTTCCAGAGTCTGCTCCTCTGCGCTCCCGCTTAAGAGATATGGCACTCATATATTCGTGCTTCGACAATTTTGTTGCGGAAAAATACAGCGATTCTTCAAATGACCTTATGCGACTTCTTGATATTCTCCGTGAGCAGAATTTCTTCAAGGGCGCTAACGTATACATAGATTCCTTTACCTCATATACCGCTGTTCAGCACGCAATTATAGAAGAAATATTCAAAAGTGCCGAAAACGTTACTGTGTCACTGCCACTTGCTTCCCCGCTCTGCGAGGATATAAATACATACGGAATACAGGCATCCCACAAAAAGCTGCTTGAATCCGCAGAGCGCTGCGGAGGATATACACAGACCGTACTGTCAGAAAATCACAGGGCAAGCACTCCCGCTCTTAAGTATCTCTCCGAAAATCTCTGGAAAATGGACGTTTCGGCAGAAGATGCGCCTTCTCCCGACGGAAGTATAGTCTGTGAGATCTGCGATAATGCCTATGCGGAATGTGAGGCTGTCGCCGCGCACATACTTGAACTATTGCGCGCAGGGGCGCGTTGCCGTGATATGGTTATCATCGCGCGGGACTGCGAGGCTTATAGAGGGATACTTGATACGGCACTGAAAAAGAGCGATATTCCATTCTTCTTTTCTCAAAAGAGTGAGCTTTGCTCAATGCCTGCCGTTAAGTTTATTCTCTCCGCTCTCCGCATAAAAAAATACAATTGGCAGAAAAATGATGTAATATCTCATATAAAAACAGGACTTTGCGATATAGACAAGCGTGACGCTGACCTCTTTGAGGAATATGTTAATACTTGGAATATACACGGTGAGCAATTTTTGGGAGATGCGTGGACTATGAATCCCGACGGCTTTGTGCCAGAGCTTTCTCCCCGCGGTGAGATTATTTTGGATGCCGCAAACAGAGTAAAGAACGATTTGGTTGCTCCGCTGATGAAGCTGTTTATCCTTCTTGACGCGGCGGACAATATATCGGATATGTGTAAAGCCCTTTATTCGTACATGCAGGATGTATCTCTTGAGGACAAGCTCTCCGAGCTGGCGCAAAGAGCGGCAAACAGAGGTGATCTTAAGCAGGCGCGGGAGCTTTCAAGGATATATGAGGTAATACTCAATACTCTTGCGGATACGGCAGAGATTCTGGGAGAGGAAAGCTCCGACGCAGAAGAATTCATTCTCATTCTGCGCAGCATATTCGACAAGACCGAAATAGGCACCATTCCCACCTCTGTTGACGAGGTCAATATAGGCTCTGCGTCTATGCTCCGCGCTTCAAACGCAAAGTACGCTTTCGTTTTAGGACTTTGCGAAGGCGAGTTTCCTGCTACTGTAAGTGATACGGGAATTTTCTCCTCCATAGACCGTCAAAGCCTTATGGAGCTTGGAATAGAGCTGTCGGGAAATAACGATATCCGCTCCTCGGACGAGCTGATGTACGTTTCCAGAGCCTTTTCCGTATGCTCACATATGTTGTATGTGTTCACTCGCAAATCCGAGCTTGACGGCACTACCCGCTTTCCATCTCTTGCATTTAATCGCATTGGAAAGCTTTTCGGAGAACAGCTTAAGCCCCACGTATATAGGCAATCCGACCTTGAATATTCGGTAGGTGCTCCTAAAAATGCCGCAAATATTCTGCGCTCTCTTGACGATGGCGTTACAAAGGCATCTCTGCGAGAGGCTTTGAGTGAAAGCATCAATGAAATTTCACGTCTCTCACAGACCGACCCATCCGCCGACAAATGCCATATCCCCTCGGAGACGGTAAATACGGCTATGGGCGAATCTCTCTATCTTTCCTCAAGCTCCTTTGAAAAATACGTAAAATGTCCCTTTGACTATTATTGCTCAAGGGTGCTTAAATTGCGTGAGCAGACAGACTCAAAATTCAAGGCTAACGATATCGGCTCTTTCGTGCATTACATTTTAGAGGTGCTTATAAAGCTGGCTATCCCGGAAAACCCAAGCCAACCTTTGCCCAGCGACGAGGAGATAATTAGCGAAGCTACCAAGGCGGCAGAGATTTACATTGAGAAGATATGTCCTCCGTCTCTATTAAATTCAAAAAGACTGAAGCATCTTTACAACAGATTGACTTCTCTTTCAGTCCTTCTGGTTAAAAACACGGTTAAGGAATTCAAGGAAAGCGATTTCCGTCCTGCGTTCTATGAGCTTCGCGCCGACGGAAAGGAGGGTCGCCCCTCGCCCTTGATATTCACACTTGAGGACGGATGCAAGGTATCCTTCACGGGAATAATTGACCGAGTTGACCTATACAAAAGGGATGACAAGGTTTATATCCGAGTAATTGACTACAAGACGGGCGCTAAGGATTTTTCGCTTGAGGATATTGAACGAGGAATAAATCTTCAAATGCTCATTTATCTCTTTACTCTTTGCCGAAACGGCTCGGAGCTCTTCAAGCGTTCCTTGGGGCTTGAAAAGGGTCAGGATGCCCTTCCCGCGGGAGTGGTGTATATTTCAGCAGCTATACCCACCATAGAAGCCGAGGGCTATTCCGACAGTGAAAGCGTTCTCTCCCAAGCCGAGGACAAGCTCAAGCGCTCAGGTCTGCTCCTTAACGACGAGGACGTGCTTCGCGCTATGAACCATCAGCTTGATTCAAGATTTCTGGCAGGAATAAAAAAGAACAAGGAGGATGCTCTTGAGGGCAAGGCGCTTACGCAGTACGATGGCTTTGCGGATATATTCGAGAAGCTCTCCGATACGGTCAAGCGCATAGCGGGTGAGCTTCGCTCGGGCAGAGCCGATGCCTCTCCCCTTATCTACAAGATGCAATCTCCCTGCGATTACTGCAAATCAAAGCCTATTTGCAGAAAAACAAATAAGTAAAGGAGGAATACGTAATGGCAAGAAATTGGACAGACGCCCAAAAAGCGGCTATTGACATACGCGGAAAAACTCTGCTGGTAAGTGCCGCCGCGGGCTCGGGAAAGACAGCTACGCTCACCGAGCGTATTATACGGCGAATTACCAATACCTCCGACCCTGCGGACATTTCAAAGATGCTTATCGTCACCTTTACCCGCGCGGCGGCGACTGAGCTGCGTTCCCGTATATTTGCGGCGCTAAGCGACGCGCTGGCAGAAAATCCTTCAAGCAAGCATCTCGCGTCCCAGCTAATGAAAATAGGAAACGCTCATATAAGCACCATAGACTCCTTTTACTTTGAGCTTATACAGTCAAATCTTTCCTCCCTTGGACTTTCAAATTCAATACGTATAGCCGACGATGCGGAATACGCTATCCTATCCCACAGAGTAATGGAGGAGGTAGTAAACGACTTTTATGAGAATTTCGACACGTTTCCATCATTCGTCGAATGCTTTGCCGGCACCAAACAGTTAAACCTACTTTCCGATATTTTTCTTAATATACACCAAAAGCTTTCCTCAATACCCGAGGGAATAGTTTTCTTAAAGATGTGCTCAGCTAACGCCGAAATGAAGATAGACGATGACTTTTTCTCTACCCCATACGGCGAGGTGCTTCAAAAAAGCACCAAGGAGCTACTGGAGCATTTTCTCCCCTTGCTTACCGAAGCGGTTGAATTTATCGCAAGAGATGAAAACATCTACTCTAAATACGGAGAGTCATTTTGCTACGACCTTGATATCTGCAAGAAGCTTTACAGCTCCGTGCAAAATCACGTGAGCGGATACTCGGACACCAGAGATATCCTTGAGAGCTACTCTCCTATCAGCTTAAAGGCGCTCAACAAAAAATACACAAGCGATGAGCTTAACCGTTACAAGGAGCATCGCGCCGAATTCGTAAAGAGGATAAAGGCTCTTGCTGACAAGGCATTCTCAAAATCTCCTTATGTTATATCGACAGCAATGGAGGATACCTCGGCAAAGATCTATATGCTCTACGTTCTCCTTCGCGAATTCGAAAAAGCTATCGACGAAGAAAAAAAGCGAATAGGCATACTTACCTTTAGCGATATCAGACGCTACACTCTTGAACTTTTGGTAGATCCTTTGGGGTATCCCTCCGATATCGCAAAGCAGTATTCCGAGCAGTTTGACGAAATATACATCGATGAGTATCAGGACGTTGACCGCGTTCAGGATCTTATATTCCGCTCTATTTCAAAGCCTAACAATCGTTTTATGGTGGGAGATATTAAGCAAAGCATTTACGAATTTCGAGGAGCAGAGCCTAAGCTCTTTGCCGAATATAAGACTAATTTCCCTGCCTATTCCTCCGCTGTGGCGCAAATATCGGACAATGCGTCCATATTTATGTCAAACAATTTCCGTTGTGACGAAAATATAATAGAATTTACCAATCTCGTATGCTCCCGTATATTTTATGCGGTTGCCGACAGCATTGGCTATACCCGCGACGACGATTTGAAATTTTCCAAGGAAGTACCTAATAATTACGTATCCCCAAGGGTAAACGTTAATCTTATCCAATCGCCAAGCAAAGCAAAGAAGGAAGAAGCAGAAGGCGGAGAGTATGATGAGCTTGGCTCTAACAAAGAAATAGAGGCGGAATATATTGCCTCCGAAATAGAAAGATTGCTGAAAAGTAACACTAAAAAGGCAAACGGAGAGCCCCTGCGCCCTTGCGATATAGCAGTTCTATTCCGTTCGAGCACCATTGCACCATATATTGCCGAAGCACTCAAAAAGCGAGGCATACTATCGAATCAGTCAGACGCTAAAAAGTATTTCGAGAATCCCGACGTGCTTATGATGCTCTGCATCCTTAACACAGTGGACAATCCCGAAAGAGATACCTATCTCGCGGGTACTCTGCGTTCTCCCATATTTGATTTCAGTATGGAGGAGCTTATCACCATCCGCATAGCCTACGACGCAACCTATTCACTGTACGAAGCTCTGTGTCAATATTCAAAGGAGAAAGAGGATTCTCTGGCAAAAAAATGCGCCGACTTTATATCTCTTCTTGAAAAGTGGCAATATGAAGCCGCTTCTCTTCCTGTGGACAGATTCCTGCGTGTGCTATTTGACCACGAGAGATTTATTGCTTCGGGTATGGTTTCGCAGATCAAGGATACGGGTGAGGGAGGAAATATTCTTCTCCTTTACGAATACGCCAGAAAATTTGAGAACGGAAGCTTTAAGGGCTTATATCAATTCCTTGAGTACGTGACTTCTATGATTGAAAACGGAAAGACCTTCACCATGGGTAACTCAAATGCGGCTACCGACCGCGTATCCCTGATGACCATACACAAATCAAAGGGACTTGAATTCCCCGTTTGCTTCATTTGCGATACAAATCATTCCATTCGCTCAAAGGATACAAACGAAAGCTTCGTGTTTGATTATCCCTGCGGTGTCGCCCTCAAGCTTTCGGAATCAAGCGGTCTTGCAAGAATAAATACTCCTATGCGCGAGGCAATAGTATCAAGAATAGCCACCCGCCAAGCCGAGGAAGAGATGCGTATTCTCTACGTGGCGCTCACAAGAGCAAGAGAACGGCTATATATCACTGCCGCCACCTCAAAGGATATCGGCAAAATGCTTGATGCCGCACTGACGCGAAGCTCATCTTTTGACAGATATACCGCTATCAATACCTGTTCATCCTATCTTGATTGGATTCTCGCGGGATGCACGAAGCCGAACACCTGCTATGCAATCAACGTAATAAACTGTGAAGATATCAATGCTCCAACCGACAATGCAGATTCACAAGAAAAGGAGTCCTTTACCCCCGACCCCGAGCTTACCGAGCGATTAAAGGAAAAGCTCTCTTTTGAATATCCCTACAAAAATCTGTCACGTGTTCCGTCTAAAATATCGGTATCCCGTCTATATCCCGACATACTTGATGAGAATGACGATACGCTGGAGCTGTTTACCGAGGTGAAAAAGGCTGCTGTGCCCGACTTCTTCATCGGTACCAAGGGCACAAAAGCAAGCTCGGCGGAGCGCGGTACCGCTACCCATCTGTTTTTACAGTTCTGTGATTTTGAATACGCTTGCAAAAACGGAGCAAAAGAAGAGTTGGCTCGTTTGCAGCAAAAAAGATTTCTGCCGCCTAATGCAGCATCTCTTATTTACATTGAGGAGCTTGACCGCTTCCTTGAAAGTGAGCTTATAAAAAAGATACTTTCCGCTAAGCGCATAATACGCGAGCAGCGCTTTAACGTAGAGCTACCTCCTGAGGGCTTCACCAAGAACAAGGACTTGATTGAGAAAATGCACGGAGAAACGCTGGCTGTTCAGGGCGTTATAGACCTTATACTTATAGGCGAGGACGGAAGCATAGAGCTTTACGACTATAAGACCGACAGGCTCAGCGCAAAGGAGCTCTCCTCTCACGCCGAGGCGTTGAAAGAAATGAATTACAAGCACGGACAACAGCTCTATTACTACTCAAAGGCAATAGAAGCTCTTATGGGCAAGAAATGCTCCAGAGTAGCGGTCTACTCTACTCATTCGGCAAAACTATATGACATAGACCTTTCATTCTTCGAGTCAAAGGGAGCAAATCTTATCTGAGGTTACTGTCCGTTTCGTGTTCCCAAACATATTATTTAATAAAGGCGCGGGCAAGGATTGAGCCTTGTCTGCGCCTCTTATAATAATATTAGGAGAATACTAATGGCAACAATAGAAAATTTTGCTACTGTAAGATACACCTCGTGCGGAGTTACAGAGACCAAGGTCTCCAACCTTGCCGAGATAGGACTTGAGTCCGCGGTCACTCTTACAAAAAACACCTTAGGCGACACCTACGGAGAGGATTCGGTGCTGACCTATATCATCACCGTAACGAACACCTCCTCGTCTCCCATAAGCGATATAACCGTGAGTGACGACCTTGGAACATTCGAATTTGGCACTCAGGAGCTGACGCCCCTGACCTACACTCCCCCTGCTCTGCTTCTTATTGACGGACAGGACACAAGCGCTCAGCTTACGGTTGATAACTCCGTAGCAGGAAGCGTCACCTTCAGCTTCCCCACCCTCGCGGCGGGAGCTACTGCCAATATAATCTACAAGGCTACGGTAAACGAGTTCGCTCCTTTGGAAATAGGCTCATCTATTACAAATACCGCTACTCTTGAGAGCAGCTCGGATTGTGCTGACGGAACAGCGAGTGCTACCGTAACGGTCAGTGAGGGGGCAAACGTAAGCGTATTCAAGCAGATGTCTCCCAATCCCGTAGTATGCGGTGACACGGTGACTTATACTATCCGTATCTACAATTACGGAAACGTTCCCGCTGAGGATGTGGAGCTTACAGACAATTTTGACCCCGCTCCCACAAATATCACCGTAAGCCGTGACGGTGTGCTTCTTGTAGCAACCGACTACACCTATGAGAACGGAACGCTTAGCGTTCCCGCGGCAGGCTCTACGGAATCTGTAACGGTTCCCGCAGCTACCTTTACACGCGATATAGCTACCGGTGTGGTAACAGTAACCCCCGGCATAGTGGAATACGTCATAACAGGAACTATCTGAAACTAAAAAGCAGCCGAGAACCTTGGTTCTCGGCTGTAATTTATTCTACTGTTACCATTCCCGCCGATGAATACAAAATCCATTTTATTACCTCCTCGGTCTATTTGCTAATATTATAGCGTAAATGTAAAAAAATCAAGCAAGAGCTTGCTTTTAACCGTTAAAACCTTGAAATATATCTGATTTTGTGGTATAATTGTTCTATTAATTCTTGGGAGGCAGAAATATGTCCTTTTTGTATTTTCTCGAATCTCTCAGAAATCCCCTTTTGGACGCCGTTTTTTCGGTCATCACTCTTCTCGGTGAGGAAACGATATTTATGGCGGTTGGTATGATAGTCTTCTGGTGTATAGACAAATATCAGGGCTATTATCTGCTTACAACGGGATTTTTGGGTACGGTCATAAATCAATTTCTAAAAATGCTGTGCAGAGTGCCGCGTCCGTGGGTAAAGGACCCAAGCTTTACTATTGTGGAATCTGCGCGGGACGCCGCTACGGGATATTCATTCCCAAGCGGACACACGCAGACCTCTGTGGGTGTGTTCGGCGGGCTTGCAAGATGTAACAAAAGCACAGTATTGCGAATAATCGCAATATCCGCTTGTGTCCTCGTTCCTCTTTCACGTATGTATTTGGGAGTACATACACCTCTTGACGTAGGTGTTTCAATAATAATAGCATTAATTTTGGTTTTTGTTGCCTATCCCTTATTCAAGCGCGCAGCGGAGTCACCTAAAACGATGTATGCAATACTCGGCACGCTTACACTGATAACTCTCGCATATCTGCTCTTCGCGACTCTGTTCCCTTTCCCCGCGGATACCGACCCTCACAATCTCGAGTCGGCTCAAAAGAACGGATATACGCTCTTTGGCTGTATGCTCGGCTTACTTCTGGTCTATACGGTGGATATACGCTACACAAAATTCCCCACAAAGGCTCTTTGGTGGGTACAAATAATAAAGATAGTCGGCGGCATCGCTCTTGTACTTGCCGTAAAGGAGGGCTTGCGAGCTCCATTGGAGGCTATCTTCGGAGGTCATCTTGCCGCCCGTGCCGTCAGATATTTTCTTATGGTGATAGTAGGAGGCATCCTATGGCCCTTAACCTTTAAACGGTTCTCCAATATACGAAAAAATAAGGAGGTCAAAGAAAAATGACTTTTAACGTAAATCACCCGATACTGTTCATCATCGTGGGCGCTATCATTACCTTGGTGTTAGCTCAGTCCTTTTATTTCCTATTTAAAGCTCTGCGCCGCGCTAAGCAGTTAGGAATAGCGAAGGAAACTGTCAAGAAAACAATTTCCTCTTCTGCTATCTTTACCGTTGCCCCTGCCGTTGCCATTCTGGTCGGCATAGTGGCTCTCTCAAAAAGCTTAGGACTAGCCCTTCCTTGGCTGCGTCTGTCTGTAATCGGATCGCTATCCTATGAGACTATCGCGGCAAAGAATACTCTGGGTACAGCACTTGGAACTACCGTTACCGACCCTTCTGTATATATTTCCATAGCTTGGGTAATGACCATAAGCATTGCCGCGGGACTTGTCCTTGTTCCCTTTCTCACGAAAAAGATACATAAGGGAGTAAATAGCATTGGAATGAAGGACAAAAAATGGGGCGAAACCCTTAACAACGCTATGTTTTTGGGTATGATATCCGCTTTTGTCGGTTATGTATTCTGCGACGTTGGCCTTGTAATTAAAGGTGACCTTTCTGGCTTTATTCCCGTATGCGTCATGCTTGTATCCGCCGTGGTTATGGTAATTTGCGGAGTTCTTTCCTCAAAGCTCAAGGCACGTTGGATAACCGACTATGCTCTCCCCTTAAGCCTTGTCACAGGAATGGCTTCCGCTATTCCCTTTACTATGCTTCTCGGAGGTAACTGATAATGAAAAACAAAAACATTTCTTATATGGATTCGGTCTACCGTGACGGTCGCATCTGGGGTATAATAGTAGGTGCTGTTCTCATAAGCTTCCCCTTTGCGCTCTCATTTATTTTCGGTGCTTTGCCCAATTTTAAATTTTTGCTCCAAGGACTCTGGGCAACCGCTCCTATGTATTGGGCGGTAGGAATAATCGAGATATTTACATACGTTCCAATGCTTGGCGCTGGCGGAACCTATCTTTCTTTCATTACGGGAAACATCTCAAACCTTAAGCTTCCCTGCGCTATCGACGCAATGGAGCGCGCAAACGTAAAGGCAAGCAGTGAGGAGGGTGAGGTAATATCCACTATATCCATTGCTGTATCCAGCATAGTTACTACCTTTATAATCATTGTAGGAGTGATCTGCATAGCGCCTCTCACGCCCGTGCTCGATTCCCCCGTCCTTAAGCCTGCCTTTGATATGATTCTTCCCGCGCTTTTCGGCGGTCTTGGAGTTGTTTTCGTTTCAAAGAATCTCAAGCTTGCCATCGCGCCCATAGCTCTTATGCTCATACTCTTTATCTTCGTACCCGCACTGAACGCCGAAAGAGTTGGAATAATGGTTCCTGTGGGGGTTGTATTCACTATCGTTATTGCGAGAATTCTTTATAAGAAGGGAAAAATATAAAATATGTGGTGGCTTCTTTTAATTCCCCTTGCTATATTTCTGTTTTTAGCAGTTATAATTATCCGCGCTCTTAATTTTAAGCCTAAGGCTCAACCCACAATATCTGAACGTGATGAGAGCTTTGACAATGATAGGGCTGTGGACAATCTCTGCCGCCTTGTAAGATGCAAGACCGTATCTTACAGAGACAGCTCTCTTGAGGACGACTCCGAGTTTGAAAAGCTTATCGCTTTGCTTCCCGAGCTGTATCCCAACGTACACAAGGTATGCGAATTCACCCGTCTTCCCGACAGAGCTCTGCTTTTCCGCTGGAAGGGTAAGGAGGTTGGCTCTCCCGCCGTTATGATGGCGCACTACGACGTAGTTCCCGTCAACGAGGATATGTGGGATGTTCCCGCCTTCGAGGCTATCATTAAGGACGGTCGCGTCTGGGGACGAGGAACCCTTGATACAAAGGTAACCTTTAACGGCGTTCTCTTTGCCGCCGATCATCTTATATCCGAGGGCTTTGTGCCCGAGCACGACCTCTACTTTGCCTTTTCGGGCGGTGAGGAGGTCAACGGTAAGGGTGCTGAGAATATAGTTGATTACTTTGAGAAAAACGGTATTGAGCCTGCTATGGTGGTTGATGAGGGCGGTGCCGTAGTTGAAAACGTATTCCCCGGGGTCAAAGCTCCCTGCGGACTTATCGGCATAGCCGAAAAAGGAATGATGGACGTTCAGTACACCGTGAAATCGGGCGGAGGACATGCTTCCGCACCCAAGCCCAGGACTCCCGTTGACACCTTAGCGAGAGCTTGTGTAAAAATGGTTGAGCATCCCTTCAAGGCTCATCTTACCGCCCCCGCGGCAAAGATGTTCGACACCCTCGGCAGACATTCAAGCTTCCTGTTCAAGGTAATATTCGCTAATATAAAAATTTTTCTTCCCGTCCTTGATATGATATGCAAAAAGAGCGGCGGTGAGCTCAACGCTCTGATGCGTACGACGGTTGCCTTCACTCAGATGAATGGCTCGTCCGCATCTAACGTAATTCCTCCCGAGGCTTCTATGGTATCAAATATGCGTCTTAATCCCGAGGACAGCATCGACTCTGCTCTTGAATATATCAAAAAAACTGTCAACGATGATAAGGTTGAGGTCTCGCTCATACACGGCATGGAGCCCAGCCGTATCTCCACCACAGATTGCGAGGGCTGGGATAAGGTAGCAAGCGCGGTGGCTTCCACCTGGAAGGGCTGCATCGTTTCTCCTTATCTTATGGTACAGTGCTCGGATTCCAGACATTACGGACGCATATCCGACAAGGTATACCGCTTCTCTGCTATGGACCTCACCTCCGCTGAACGCGCGTCCATCCACGGCAATAACGAAAGCATAAGGATAGAAACGCTTTGCAGAGCGGTAGAATTTTATATACGTCTTATGAGACAGTGCTAAAAAAAGATACCAAAAGGTACGTATTCTTAAGGACAGCTTTGTAACTTAAAAAGAATATGTTATGTGCCGACAAAAATGACAGAGAATACTTTACATTCTCTGTCATTTTTCTATTCACATTGTAGGATTATCTTTACTCTTTTCTTCTTTGATTTTAACATCAAATTCGGGAAAACAAAACAAAAAGTAATCACACTCGTCGCAACAACCCTCAAAGCCTTGTTCTCCGTTGCCAAGACAAACGGAAGGTTGTCCGGGCGTGAGTTCTATGCCGGTAATATCGATAACCTTTTTGGGAATATTCTTGCTCATATATTCTCCTATCAGCATACAAAAAGTGCGCCAACCGAAGTCAGCGCACCGAAAAACGCAAACTCCGATTGCTGCTACACAAACTAAATTAGAATTAGGGTATTCACCATAACCATTTAGTAGAGCTTGCGATTTTACCAAGTTCAAAAATAGTTATGGCGAAAAAAGGTACAACTATCCTTATAAAGACAAAAATACCGCCAATTCTAATATTCAGTTTGTGTAGCATACTTATTATATCACATACTTTAAAAAAAATCAAGCAACTTTAAAGAAAACTTTAAACTTAAAATGCACCTTACAGGAAGTAACAAAAAGACTTCACCTGCGGGGAAGGCTATGCCTATAAGAGCGAACCTAGCTGAAGGATCCTTGCGCCTAAGCCTTCCCTTGTCAGGGAAGGTGGCGCGGCGAAGCCGTGACGGATGAGTAGTTTTTTAACCCAAACTAACCTTCATTCCTCAAATTTAACTTCGGCGTGATTTAATATAATTTGACACACAGTGGTAAAATTTTCGCGTATGCGCTCTTTATATGCGTGTGGACTACTCATCCACCGCTGTCGCGGTCCCCCTTCCCTGACAAGGGAAGGCTTTTGCCTATGCGAATCTTTTTCTTAGTCAACAGAAGGTAATTTTGTTGTAGTCCTTAATTAAGGCATACGAAGCACTGCATTTGTGGGCACAAATGCAAAAAAATACGGTATATCTCTTTCGAGATATACCGTATTTTTGTAAAACCGTCCTTTGGGGTACAATCCCAAGGTATCTTCTTTTTTATTTTTATTCTATCATCTTAACCAATTTTCTCTTGATATCCCCACCGCAAAACGCCGCATTTACAGAATTGAGAAATAACTGCTTTTCTTCACTTTCAGTAAGCTTAAAAGTGCTTTTTATAAGCTCAATTTCTTTTTGCGCGGTGGTGTCGGATACGCTTCGGTTATCGCTATTCACCGTAACTATAACGCCCTTATCCATCAGCTTTCTCACTGGATATTCGTTTATATCGGAAAATATTGCCGTATTCAGGTTACTCGTTGGGCAAAGCTCAAGGGGTATTTTTTTGTCTGTGAGCAGTTTGAGAACCTCTTCATCCTCAATCGAGCGAACGCCGTGTCCTATTCGGGCAGCTCCCATTTCAATGGCTTTTTTTACACTCGCGGCTCCGTCTGCCTCACCCGCGTGAACAGTAAACGGTATTCTCTCTTTTCGCGACGCTTCAAATATATCTTCAAAAGCTCCCGTAGGAAATCCTGCCTCATTCCCCGCAAGGTCGAGGGCGAGCACTCCCTTTCCAAGATATTTCTTTGCCACCACCACAGTGCCGAAATTTTGCGCTCTGTTGTCATTTCCCCTCATACAGCAAAGTATGAGCCCGCCAAGCAGTCCCGAGCGTTCAAAGCCCTTTATTGCCGCCTTAACCACCTGCTCCTGCGAAAGTCCGCACAGCAGATGAAGCTGCGGCGCGAAGCGTATCTCCGCATATATACAGCCTTCATTCAGCAGTTCCTTACAAAGCAGATAGGTTCCCTCCTCTATTGCCTCGGCAGTTTGGAGCAAGGAGAGAGGAAAATCGAATTTGGTGAGATATTCGGCAAGGTCCCTGCATCCCTTTCTCACTGTAAGCAATTCCTTAAGCTTGTCGTCATCTTCGGGCAAGGTCATATTCTGCATTTTCGCGAGCCGTTTTACCGTATCTAAAGAAAGCGAGCCGTCAAGATGCAGATGCAGGTCAATAGATATATCCAACATTATACACCTCCTACGGCTCGTATTTTTATGAAAATTTTGTCATATCACTCTTGAGAAGCTCGGTTCTCATTATACTGTAATACTCCTCTGTGGGGTCGCCAGAAAGTATACCGAGCTTTGCTTTAAGACCCGTAATAAGCATTTCGGGATTAAGATACTCGTTAGTCGAAGCACTAACCGTGGTTTCAATATCCACTGCTCCCGTATCCTTATTATACACGGTAGCTATGGAGTATATGAGGGGGATTATATCTATCTCCTTCTCTCCCGCCTTGGTTTTTTTCACAAGAGTCAAGGGTGAGGTAGTAAGCGCTGCTTGCACGTCCTCAGCCATTTTTTCACCCGCGCCCTCTGTGTTTATGCTTATTTTATAGTTTGCCCAGCTTATCTCGGAGAAATCACTGCTCGGTACGTACGCATCCACAATGTGGAACTCGTCGGTCATCTCAGCGTTAAGCCTTTTCATTATTTCCTCGCAGGACATTTCTCTGTCTATCCTTATATCAAGATACTCGCACACGCTCTGAGCACCCACACTCAGAGGGGTAGAAAACACCAGCTTGATATGGGGATTAAAGCCCTTAGTGTACCATACGGGCAGACACGCTCTGTTGATTATGCGATTAAAGGTCCTTTGCAGGTCAAGGTGAGAGATATATTGCAAGGTACCCACCTTTATAAATTTCAAGCGGATGTTTCTCGGGGGTGTCAGCTCGTCAAGAGCAAGAATACGCTTCTTTTCGCTCAGTTTTCCTTCTTTGCTTTTGGACAGCACGTTCTTTCACCTCCAAGTCTGTTTGCTCCACAGCCGCTGCAATGCTCACGGCAGTTGGGCGTTGTATTTTCTTCATAAGCCTTGTCCCGCTCACGGCGCAAAAATTCCTTGGTAACGCCGCAATCTATAATATCCCAAGGCAACACCTCGTCAAGTCCAAAGGCTCTGTTAGCGTAAAATGCGGCATCAAGACCTGCACGCTCAAGCACCGATATCCATTTATCATAGTCAAAGCACTCATCCCACGCGTCAAACTTGAAGCCCTCACGGCACGCAAGCTCAAGAGCATCCGAAAGCCTTCTGTCACCCCTTGCCAATACAGCCTCAATACGGCTGACCTTGGCATCGTGGTGGGTATATCTTATCTTTCGGTCGGTTATCTTAGAGCCGAGATATTCCTGCTTCTTGGCAAGCTCCTCAAGGGTATCCTGCGCCTCCCACTGGAAGGGCGTGAAGGGCTTGGGAATAAAGCAGGATACGCTGATAGTCACCTGTGGCTTCTTTGCTTTATTGCGGTTAGGACACCTGTAATACGCGTCGATAACGTGGGACGCGAGAGTCGCTATTCCCTCTAAGTCCTCATATCTCTCGGTAGGCAAGCCCTGCATAAAGTACAGCTTTACAGTATTCTTCCCTGCCTCAAAGGCTACGTTGACCGCGCGGAGCAGGTCCTCCTCACGTACGTTCTTGTTTATTACGTCACGCAGACGCTGTGTTCCCGCCTCGGGAGCAAAGGTAAGCGACGAGGAGCGTACGGTAGCTATCTTATCCATAAGCTCCTTGGTAAAGCTATCCACACGCAGGGATGGCAAGGACAGACTTACCATATTTTCATCGGTCCACTCAAGCAGAAGGTCTGTAAGCTCCTCAAGCTGAGTATAATCACTGATAGACAGCGACGTGAGGGATATCTCGTCATACCCCGTAGCCTCGAAAAGGCACTTAGCCTGATCGTTGAGCACCTCGGGAGATTTTTCTCTCACGGGTCGGTATATAATACCCGCCTGACAGAAGCGGCAGCCTCTGATACAGCCCCTGAACACCTCAAGCATAACTCTGTCGTGTACGGTTTCGATATATGGCATTACCACCTTATCGGGAAAATAGGACTTATCCATATCGGTCATTATTCGCTTTTTGACCTTGGTGGGAATATCGTCGTATTTGGGAGTATATGCCTTTATCGTTCCGTCCTCGTTATAGGTGACCTCATAAAGCGAGGGAACGTATATGCCCTCTATGCTTCTTGCCGCCTCATGGAGATATGCCTCCTTGGTGTATCTGCCCTCATCCTTCATTTTTATGTAAAGACGGCAGAGCTGGGGAAGCATTTCCTCCCCTTCTCCGATATTGAAAAGGTCAAAAAAGTCTGCCACTGGCTCGGGATTATATGCGCAGGGTCCTCCGCCGATTATTATGGACATACTGTCATCTCTGTCCTTTGCGCGTAGCGGAAGTCCCGCAAGCTCCAGCATATTGAGCACATTTGTGTAGCTCATTTCATACTGAAGGGTAAATCCAATCATATCGAACTCACTGAGGGGATCGCCGCTCTCGCAAGCGGTAAGGGGTATCGAATGCTCACGCATTTTTTCCTGCATATCCATCCAAGGAGTATATACACGCTCACACCAAACGTCCTCCTCTTGATTCAGTACACCGTAAAGTATGCGCATACCCAGATTGGACATACCTATCTCATAAGTATCGGGAAAGCAGAAAGCAAATCTCGCCTTTACCTTATCCTTGTCCTTAATTATCTGACCGTATTCCCCACCCGAATATCTGCCGGGCTTAGAAACTGCCTTAAGTATAGTGCTTATATTTTTGTTCATTTCCTTTTTTCTTTCTATGCGTAGTTATTGTTCTTCCTTTAAAGCCTGCTTTTCCATTAAGTAATGCTCATAGGAAAAATTATTTTTGTCGGGCAGAAGCTTGAAGATAAGCGTCAGAATACCCGCCGCCGACAGAAGCCAATAAAGAAGCACGAAAAATCCGTTAAATCCGCCTATCCAGCCAAAGCCTGAGGCGGCTAAAGCTATGAGCGCGCCAAGCCCGCTTACAGAAAGCGCAGTTATATTTAAGTATTTACGAAGCTTCTTCATTTTTTTAGCGGTGGAAAGCGCTACCGCCAGATTAAATCTTGAACCGCGGGCTATAACACCCAGCTCCTCCTCTGACGCCTCAAAAAGTATCCGCTCTCTGTTCCTGTCACGTCTTATGACAAGATCCTCGGCATTCATATGCACAAAGCTTATATATGAACCGATATCAGGGTCTATTCTGCCAAGCAATTCGGTGCTTATCATTGGATCAAAGGTCTCTACAACGCAGTATATGCCGTCCTCGGCGAGACGCTCAACAAACATTTCAAACACTCTGTTGACCGCATATCTGACGGCTATTCTTGCGGTAGCGCGTCCATTTATGGACACGCAAAGCGTGAACACCTCATCGTCCTTATTATTAAGGGTCGCCGCGGGAAATGCTATGCCGTATCTGGACATAAAGCCTTCGTTGCCCAGCAATACAGAATAGTTGCATCCTATTACAGCCTCAACGCCACCCTTAGCTACACGGGTTATGCGGCATTCTCCCAGCTTTTTGTCATAAGGAACAGCGAATGCCTCAGTCATAGGTCCGCCTATTTCTCTGTACACCGCATTGAGGCATCCAATAAGAACCTCCTTGGACGTAGCATCATAAAGCGCCAGATTTACCTTGGAGGGTGAGCATTTTTCAAAAAGATGAAGGTCGCCGAACACAGCTATATCACAGTCTCCGTAAGCCTCCATGCTTCCCTCGCTTGCGAAAGCATACCCATTTCTGTGGGCGGAAGCGGTAACACGCTCAAAGGGCAACCATACAGCAATAGCCGAAGCGGTGGGAAGAGTCATAAAGAGCGCCACCGTCATACCGCCTACACCTACCCAAAACTCGCCCGCGGCAATAAGAGCAAATATACCTATAAGCAGGGACAAGACCACTGCCGGAAGCATCAGAAGCATAGATAAACCGCTCTTTGCGCTCCTGTTCTTTACAGCATTAAAAAACTTTTCGGTATTATGTATCTCTATGGGATAGTATATATTATTTGAGGAATCAAGCCCACCCTTGTACATTTTTTCGGCGGTAGAATTTTTACCCTTACTTTTTCTCAGGGTGAATTGATTTCCTTCCCCTATCAGAATATCCGCGAAGAAAAGCTCAAAGCATCTTCTTTCGGCGGCAGATGACCTAAGCTCTCCCACAAGTGACGCCACAAGAGCGCACGCAAGAGCAAAATGGAAGGTAGGAGGAATAACGTCACCCTTTACGAACAATATACATACGTCGTACAAAAGAGTAGCCACCGAAAGTATAAATACCGCTGAGTATGCGTCAGGGGCGGATGTCAAAAGCTTTTTAGCACCGTTCCATATCTGCCTGTACGCGCTTACAGCGCAAAGCACCGTTAGCTGAAGACCTATCAAAACGTATGAAATATAATAATCCTCTCGGTTTAAAATACCGGGAAGCTCTATTCCCATAGCGGGCAGTCCCTCGTAAAGCAATAAAAGGAACGCGAATACCGCGCAAACACCCAATCTAATATAGAGAGCGCTTGTCTTTGCTTTATATGAATCGGATTTTGCCGATACTTTTTCTGTGAGCTTCTTTATGCGTGCTTGTTTTTCATATTCCTTCTTATTTACAGCTTCCTCATCCAATATGGTGGTATCGCTTTCATCGGAATATCTGTCCATAATCTCGTCGTCGCATCCAAACTGCATGAGTAAAGATATCTCCGCGCCGTCAAGCTCACTCTTTGCCAAGCCGTCAAGCAGCGAGCTCTCGGTGCTTGATGAGTTTTCATCCTCAGAGATGAAAAGCTCATCCAAAAAGTCTCCGTCTACCGTCTCCGACGCTTCGGAAGCACTGCTCTCCTCTTGGGGTATTTCTTCCAAGGGTTCTTCCGCCACAGGCTCATTCTTTATCTCAAATTCCCGCATTATTGCCTTTTCGGGTATTCTTACTGTAATTTCTTCCGTCTCGGGAATGACACGGTCTTGGGCAATAATCTCCTCTGCCTCGGGAATCGGCTTCTCTAAGGGCTCAAGGTCGAGCCGCATAAATACTATCTCTTCCTCGGCGTCCTCTATCTCCTCTATCTGGTCAAAGGTGATATCATCATCAGGCTCAAGCTCCTCAAGCTCAAGCTTGGTCATCTCTAACCCGTCGTCCTCGGAGAATGCTTCCAGCTCATCAAAGGTAAGCTCTTCGTCAGCATCGTAAGACTCTGAGTCAAATAAGATATGCGGCTCCTCTTCCGATTCTTCCTCAAATTCTTCGAGTTCTTCTTCAAGCTCTTCTTCGGGCTCTTCTTCGGGCTCTTCTTCGGGCTCTTCTTCGGGCTCTTCTTCGATCTCTTCTTCGAGCTCCTCTTCAATGTCCGACTCAGCCTCTGCCAAGAAATCCTCGTCAATATAGTACGTATCGTCCTCAATTTTTTGCGTTGTCTCCAAGCTATCCGCAGAAAATTGCAGTCTCAGCTTTTCCTTAAGCTCCTCCTCGGTCATTCCTTCTGTATTATCCGAAATGGGCTCGTCATTACCTTGAGGTGTATCTTCACTATAGGAGCGTTTGAGCATCTCCAAAACCTCTGATATATTCTGTTGATTGGGAGTTTCACTCTTCTGAGCCATAACACACCTCCGAAAAATTATAGGGTTATATCAATTTCTGTGCTGTCTTGATACCTCTGCGAGAATGACTGCCGCCGCAGTGGACACGTTAAAGGAGTTTACCTTTCCGTACATGGGGATAGACGTTATATAGTCAGACTTGTCCTTTACTATCTTGGAAACTCCGTCGCCCTCGCTTCCAAGAACTATGGCACACGGACAGTTAAAATCTGTATCGTAATACGCGTTTCCGCCAGCCTCCGCGGAGAATACCCATATTCCCTTTTGCTTAAGCTCCTCTACCGTAGCCGCTATATTTGTTACCTTTGCCACAGCCAGATGCTCTATTGCTCCGCAGGAAGCCTTGCTTACCGCTGAGGTGAGTCCAACGGCTCTTCTCTTTGGAATTATCAAGCCGTGAGCTCCCACGCCCTCGGCGCAACGTATCACCGCTCCCAGATTGTGAGGGTCGGTTATTCCGTCAGCTATAACTATAAAGGGCTTCTCGCCTCTTTCCTCGGCTATGGCGAGTATATCGTCCACCGAGCAATACTCTTTTTGCGCCGCCATAGCTACCACACCTTGATGAACCGAGTAATTTGTCATCTTGTCAAGCTTTACTCTGTCGGTCTCCACTACGGGGATATGTCGCTCTACCGCCTCTGCTACAAGCACCACGATAGAACCTTCTCTTTCCCCTTTTTGAACCAAGAGCTTATCCACGGTCCTGCCCGAGCGAAGCAGCTCTCTTACTGCATTTCTGCCTATTACAAGCCCCTCGTCTATTTCCTCGTTAATTCTGTCGTCCTGTCTGCGGCTGCCGTGAAAATTATTTTTTGCAGGTCCGCCGCCCCTTTTGTTACTGTCGTATTTGTTATATTTATTATTTGCCATATCATTCCTCCGCAAAGGTTTTTTTGCCGATGCTATTATATTCTTACGATTATATTATAATTATATCATAATTTGACGAATTTGTACATACCTTTTTACAAAGCCTTTTCTAAAATCATAAAAAAGGCAGCTGTTTTTACAGCTGCCTTTGATATTAAGCTTAGCCCATAGTGGAATAGTTGGGTGCTTCCTTTGTGATGTTGATATCGTGGGGATGAGACTCACGGAGTCCTGCGCCTGTGATACGTACAAACTGACCGTTCTCACGAAGAGCATCGATAGTAGCAGCTCCACAGTAGCCCATTCCTGCGCGAAGTCCGCCCATAAGCTGATAGATGGTATCGCAAAGGGGACCCTTGAAGGGTACACGTCCCTCAACTCCCTCGGGAACGAGCTTCTTGTTGCTCTCCTGGAAGTATCTGTCCTTAGAACCCTGCTCCATTGCCGCGATAGAGCCCATTCCGCGGTAAACCTTAAAGCGTCTGCCCTGATAAAGCTCCTCTGCTCCGGGGCTCTCCTCACATCCCGCGAACATAGAGCCTATCATAACGGTGGACGCGCCTGCGGCTATTGCCTTAACAACGTCGCCGCTGTACTTAAGTCCTCCGTCTGCAATTACGGGGATGTTATACTTGTCAGCCACCTCTGCCGCGTCACAAATAGCGGTTATCTGAGGAACGCCGATTCCCGCAACTATACGGGTAGTACAGATAGAACCGGGTCCGATACCTACCTTGATAGCGTCAGCGCCTGCCTTGATAAGCTCAAGGGCTGCCTCGCCCGTGGCAATATTACCCGCGATTATCTGAGCCTCGGGGAATGCGTTTTTAACCTCAAATACCTTATTGATTATATTCTGAGAATGTCCGTGAGCGGAGTCAAGCACCAGATAGTCAGCTCCCGCTGCAAGAAGCGCACCCGCTCTGTCAAGGCAATCCTTAGTAGCACCGATAGCGGCACCGCAAATAAGTCTTCCGCGCTCATCCTTAGCCGAATTAGGATACTTTGTAGCCTTTTCTATATCCTTAATGGTAATAAGTCCTGTAAGCACATTATCCTTATCTACCAGAGGAAGCTTTTCTATCTTGTGGTGTCTGAGTATTTCCTGTGCATCAGCAAGAGTAGTTCCGGCAGGAGCAAGAACAAGATTGTCCTTAGTCATAACATCGGATATCTTCATATTGTAATCTGCAAGGAAACGCATATCACGGTTAGTTATTATACCGACTACGCGCTTGTTGCCGTCGCATATCGGAACACCTGATATCTTAAACTTACGCATAAGGTTCTCAGCCTCATATACGTAATTATCGGGACCGAGGAAGATAGGATTGGTTATAACGCCGTTCTCACTTCTCTTTACTCTGTCAACGTTATCTACCTGTGCGTCTATGGTCATATTCTTGTGGATAGTGCCCGCGCCGCCCTCACGAGCAATAGCAATAGCAAGATTTGCCTCTGTAACGGTATCCATTGCAGAGCTGAGAACGGGAATGTTCAAAGATATCTTGTTTGTAAGACGGGTCTTGAGCGAAACGTCGGCAGGAAGAACATCACTCTTTGCGGGAATGAGAAGAACGTCGTCAAAGGTAAGACCTTCCTTAAGAAATTTAGAATTGTAATCCATAAAACCTCCCTATTTGCAACTGTTTTATTACTCCCTATTATATCAAAACTGTCGAAGGTTGTCAAGGTTTTTAAGATGAAAATCCTTGCTTTTTCTAATCTTTTTTCTTTTTCTCACATAATGTAAAAAAAAGCAAACTGCAATTTAAAAATTTGTTTATTTTGCAAAACAAGGTTGGGTATCAAAAGTGAAAAAATTTTTCTTTCTTCTTTATTTCATACTTTTTTTAATTGCATTCATTTTTATTTGCAGTGCTTTGATTTTTGTCTCGCGTTATGCTGAGAATAGCAACGTTAGCACAGACAGCAGCAGGATACTCAACAACCCCATAGTGATAATTGACCCCGGTCACGGCGGTGAGGACGGAGGTACTGTTGGAAAAAACGGATGTCTTGAAAAGGACCTAAATCTCACCATTGCCAAAAAGCTTAAGCTTATGCTTTCAAGTATGGGTATAGAAAGCATACTTACCCGTGAAAATGACACGCTTCTTTACGACAAAAACGCCGATTATGAGGGACAAAAAAAGCGTCTTGATATGCAAGCGAGGCTTGAAATAGCAGAAAAATATGAAAATGCCGTATTTGTAAGCATTCATCAGAATTCCTTTCCTCAGGAAAAATACAAGGGATTTCAAATATACTATTCTTCAAATAACAGTGACTCCGCAATGCTTGCAAAAACCATAGAATTGAATGTAAAAAGCATCTTGCAGCCCGACAACAGCAGAGTCGCAAAGTCCGCGGGAGAGAGCATATATCTTCTCCGCAAGCTCAATTGTCCCGCTCTCCTTCTTGAATGCGGCTTTTTGTCAAACGCAGAAGAATGTCAGCTTTTATGTGATGACAAATATCAAAATGAGCTTTGCGCCGTAATAGCATATAGTATTGAGGAATATCTGAAAAAATAAAGAACAGCGTTCCTGACGGAACGCTGTTCTTTATTTTTTCAAATTCAGGCAGCTGCCTTAACTATCTCTTCGTCGGAGCACTCAACGGTGTATGCACCCGTCTTGTCGTCCCACTTGTCGCCCTTAACTACGGCAGTCCAAGCATCCTTCGTATCGGGGTAAGCTATCTTGGTGAGCAGTGTGCAGCCCGCAAAAGCATTTTCCTCAATAACAGCTATCTTGCTTCCCGTATCAAAGCTTACGGATTCAAGCTTAACACAGTCAGCGAAGGCAGAGCCTCCTACTATGGTGACGTTCTTGGTTATCTTAAGTGTCTTAAGTGCTTCGCAGCCCGAGAAAGCGGAATCGCCAATTCCCTTTACCGTGGAGGAAAAGGTAACAGCATCCAAAAGCTTACATCCCGCAAATGCTCTGTCCTCAATGTTTTCAAGTCCCTCGGGAAGCGTCAGCTTCTGAATAGCTATACATCCCTCAAACGCGGACTCACCTATATTTGTAAGTACGGTCGTATTAAAGGTAACGGTAACAAGCTTCTTGCAGTTCTTAAACGCGTTATCTCCAATTACCTCAACAGTCTCGGGAACGGTAACGCTTGCAAGCTCCTCACAAGCGAAGAACGCGTATGCGCCTATTTTCTTAAGCCCCTTAGACATGCTGATTGCGGTGATGCTGTCACAGCCATAGAATGCCATCTGACTTATTTCCTCAACAGTAGCGGGAACAGTAACGCTCTTAAGACCGTCACAATCCGCAAAAGCACCGTTTCCTATGGTCTTAAGCTCTTCACCCATATCTACACTCTCAAGCTTAGAGCAACCGTTGAATGCGAAAGCGGGTATATTCTCAGCTCCGCTGAGCTTAACTGTCTTGAGCTTTTCGGGGATACTTGCGTTATTGGCATCCGCGGATTTAGCTCCAAAAATATAACCGAAGTGTGTATTCTCTGTTCCGTCCTTCTCTGCTCCTACAAAAGGAAGAGTAATGCTCTCAAGTGCTGTACAGCCGCCAAAAGCGCCCTCGCCTATCTTAACTACCGACACGGGAACGGAAATATTACTAATTGCCGTACAACCCTTAAATGCGTTATTTCCTATAACCGTAATGGTTTCGGGAATAACTATCTCCTTAATTGTAGTACAATTCTCAAAAGCACCGTCCTTCACGGCAGTTACGGGAAGTCCCTCGTATCTGTCAAGAACAACTACCTTTTCATCCTTGCACTCGCCAATTCCGGAAAGTATGTAGTATGTCTTATCGTCGCTCTGCGTATAGGAAAGGTCCTTGCTTGCTACGAGCTTACAGATAGTACACGTATAATCCTTATAATCGTGATATCCCTTTTCCTCGGAGTTTTCTTCTATCTCAAGCTTACATGTCTGACACTTTTTCTTTTTAGTCTCGCCGTTCTGGCAGGAAGCCTCTTTAACTATCTGCCATTCACCGTACACGTGGTCCTGAGTCGCATCCAAGGTCTGAGTTTCCTTCTCCTCACACTTTGTGCAAACTCTCTCTCTGGAGCCATCCTCGCATAAAGCTTCCTTTGTCACTGTCCATTCGCCGAAGGTATGCTCACATACTTCTTCCTTTTCGGTGGACTCCTCTTCTTCCTCAGGGGTCTCCTCGGAATTACAAGCCGCTAAAACAAAAACGCTGCAGAGGATCAACAAGACCAACAGAATTTTAGTCCAGATACTTCTTTTCTTCATAACTAATCTCCTTAAGTAACTTTGTGCTAAACGGTACTTTGCGTACTATCGGCTACATTATAACATATTTTGCATCTTTTGTAAAGAAATTTAAAGAAATTTTATAATATTAAATTATCATCCCTGCTCCCTCTTGCATTTTAAAGCTTTTTGATGTATAATTGTTTTGATTATTAAAAAACTTATGTGAGGTGCTCTATGGCGGGATTTAAGACTGTATATATATGCTCAAGCTGCGAATACACGAGTCCGAAGTGGATGGGAAAATGTCCGAAGTGCGGTTCGTGGAATACTTTTGTTGAGGACGTGCAGGAAACCTCTGCCTCCTCTTCCGCACCCAAGCGTACGTCCGTAATACATTCGGGAGACAGCCGCGCGCAGGAATTTTCAAGGCTTGAGTCGCCCCAATATATAAGAAGCGCTACGGGGCTCTCGGAGCTTGACAGAGTGCTTGGCGGTGGGCTTGTATCGGGCTCCGCCGTGCTCATATCGGGTGAGCCCGGAATTGGAAAATCTACTCTGCTTTTACAGATATGTGACACACTCGGCGCTTCCTACAAGGTACTCTACGTATCGGGCGAGGAGTCAAGCGGTCAGCTTAAGCTCCGCGCAGAGCGTCTGCGAGTTTCGGGTGAAAATCTGTATATACTCACAGAAACCAATATAGAGAATATCCTTTCGGAAGCCAAGAAAATAAAGCCCGACGTCATTATAGCAGACTCGGTGCAGACTATGTATTCCGACGCCATATCCTCTTCCCCCGGCAGCATATCAAACGTAAAAGAGGTTGCCATGGCTTTTATCGGCAAGGCTAAGACCGAGGGCATTTCGGTCATACTTGTCGGTCACGTAAACAAGGAGGGCGGAATAGCGGGTCCTAAGGTGCTGGAGCATATGGTAGATGCTGTCCTCAGCTTTGAGGGTGACAAGCGTCAAAGCTATCGGATAATCAGAGCCAATAAAAACCGCTTCGGCTCTACCAATGAGATAGGCGTGTTTGAAATGACAGATATTGGACTGAGACAGGTTGAAAATCCTTCGGAAATGCTCCTTGCCGACCGCCCCACCGACGTATCGGGCAACTGCGCCGTATGTACTATGGAGGGCACGCGTCCTATCGTAGCCGAAATTCAGGCTTTGGTCACACCAACCGCTTTTCCCGCTCCAAGACGCACGTCAAACGGCATAGACTACAACCGCACCTGTCTTATTCTTGCCGTGCTTGAAAAAAGGCTTGGTCTTAAATTTTCAAGCAGTGACGTATATCTCAACGTAATTGGCGGATTGCAGATAGACGAGCCAGCCTCCGACCTTGGAATAGCTATGGCTCTCATATCGTCACTGACTGATAAGAAAATCCCAGACACGCTCATTGCTATCGGTGAAATAGGACTTGCGGGTGAATGCCGAGGAGTATCAAATATTGAGCAAAGAGTCCGTGAGGCGGCAAGACTCGGCTTCAAGGAAGCCCTGCTTCCCCTTCATAATGCCCAAAGCTGTCCCGATGTAAGGGGAATAAAGATTTATCCCGTAAAAAACATATATGATATATTAAAATACCTAAAAAATGATACAAAAAAAGGCGAATTTTAAATTCGCCTTTTTGTTTTTAAGTAAGGTCAAAGTATATCCATGCCAACAGCGCCCACACAAACGTAGTCGTGATA
The DNA here is from genome assembly GCA_904501715.1 of uncultured Clostridia bacterium. Lineage (GTDB taxonomy): Bacteria > Bacillota > Clostridia > Oscillospirales > CAG-272 > HGM12713. Next base: position 15,578 of record CAJGCD010000003.1, on the reverse strand, counting down.
GCCCCTACTATGGCGGCAAGATTAAAGCTAAACACAGTCATAACGAAGCTTGCAATAGCAAGAACGCACACGATGACAGCCACTGTTCTGCAAGCCTTCATAGATGCCTTTGATATACCCATTATTCCAAGCACAAACATCAACACACCGAGAACGCAATCAAGAGCGAACAGCGCCTCAAAGTTCAGCTCGGCTATCTTCAATATGGCGTCAAGCACAAAGCCCAGACCAATAGCCATAAAGATTATGCTTATGAGTACCTTGGTAAGACTTCCCTTTTTTGCCATACTGCACCTCTTAGAATTCTATCTTCTTCTCGATGTAGGATTTGAGCTCACTTATGGGAATTCTTACCTGCTCCATGGTATCTCTGTCACGAACAGTTACACAGTTATCTACCTCGGAATCAAAGTCGTAGGTTATGCACAAGGGAGTACCTACCTCGTCCTGACGGCGGTATCTCTTACCAATAGAGCCTGCCTCGTCGTAATCAACAGAGAAATACTTAGTAAGCTCGGAGTATATCTTGTCTGCTCCCTCAGAAAGCTTCTTAGACAAAGGAAGAACAGCTGCCTTAAAGGGCGCGAGAGCGGGATGCAGGTGCATTACAACTCTTACGTCGTTCTTCTCAGCGTCAATAACCTCCTCGTCGTAAGCATCACAAAGCACGGAAAGAACCGTTCTTTCAACACCAAGGCTGGGCTCAACGACGTAAGGAATATAGTGCTCGTTTGTTTCCTGGTCAAAGTAGGTAAGGTCCTTACCCGAGGTGTTCTGATGCTGAGTAAGGTCGTAATCGGTACGGTCAGCAACGCCCCAGAGCTCGCCCCATCCGAATGGGAACAGGAACTCAAAGTCGGTTGTAGCCTTAGAGTAGAAGCAAAGCTCCTCGGGGTCGTGGTCACGAAGTCTGATGTTCTCCTCCTTAAGACCGATGGCGAGCAGCCACTCGCGGCAGAAGCTTCTCCAGTAATTGAACCACTCAAGGTCTGTTCCGGGCTTGCAGAAGAACTCAAGCTCCATTTGCTCAAACTCACGTACACGGAAGATAAAGTTACCGGGGGTTATCTCGTTACGGAAGGATTTACCTATCTGAGCGATACCGAAGGGCAGCTTCTTTCTGGTGGTTCTCTGTACGCTTACAAAGTTTGTGAATATTCCCTGAGCGGTTTCGGGACGGAGATAAACGGTATTCTTTGCGTCCTCGGTTACGCCCTGGAAGGTCTTGAACATAAGGTTAAACTGACGGATATCGGTAAAGTTGTGCTTTCCGCAGGTGGGGCAAGGAATGTTGTGCTCCTCGACAAAATCCTTCATCTCTGCCTGAGAAAAAGCATCTATGGGCTTAGGAAGCTCAAAGGAGTTCTCAGCGCACCAGTCCTCAATGAGCTTATCAGCTCTGAATCTCTCGTAGCACTCGCGGCAGTCCATAAGAGGATCGGAAAATCCCGCAAGGTGTCCCGACGCTACCCAAGTCTGGGGATTCATAAGGATAGCCGCATCAAGTCCTACGTTATATCTGTTCTCCTGAACGAACTTCTTCCACCAAGCCTTCTTTACGTTGTTCTTAAGCTCTACGCCAAGTGGACCGTAATCCCAAGTGTTTGCCAGTCCTCCGTATATCTCGGAGCCGGGGAAAATAAAGCCTCTCGTCTTACAAAGAGCGACTATTTTATCCATTGTCTTTTCTGTGTTCTTCATTGTTTTGTCCTTCCTATGCTTTATGCAATAATTAAACAGTATTATTTTATCACAGCTTTCGCCGCTTGTCAACTGAATTTATTAAGTTCCCGCAACGCTCATTCCACGCACAAGAACATCTGGCGAGCCAAACACTGTAAAGCTTGTAGCTATTGAGAACTTGACCTCGTCTGACAGTGCCTCTATATTTTTTAACAGCTCAAAGAAATTGCCCGCTATGGTAAAGGAGCGAACCGCCTCGCACTTTTTGCCATCTCTGACTCTAAATCCGAAGCTCTCTATGGAAAAATCTCCCGTAACCGCGTTAGCTCCTGCGTGAAGCCCTTTAAGCTCGGTAATATAAAGTCCGTCACCCATTCGGCTCAGCAGCTCATCCTCGGAAAGCTCTCCGCCTTTTATATAGAAATGGTAAGGAGCGATGCCTACGTCAGAGGTATATCCTCCTCTTTGTCCGTTACCCGTGCTTTCTCTGTCTACCTTGTGGGCACTGGCTATATCGTAAAGCAGCGTGTTGAGAACTCCGTTCTCTATAACCTTCTTGGTATAGGTCGCCACGCCCTCTCCGTCAAAGCCCGTCTGCATAGGACTGCCCTCGTAGAGCGGATCATCAACAAGTGTTACACAAGGAGCGGCTATCTGCTCACCTTCCTTTCCTCGAAGCAAGGAAAGTCCGAGATTTGCCTGTCTGCCCGAGAAAACCGAGCAAAAAGCAGAAAGCAGACTTCTCATACGCTCTCCGTCGATTATAACGTCGTATTTTCCGCTGGGTATCTCCTCTGCTCCTATTTTTGAAAGAGCCTCTTCAGTAGCCTTGCGGGGCATATCAGCAACTTCCGTGCCATCAAGTCCCTTTGCCATTGCTATTCCGTACTGAGATTCCCCGTCCTTTTCCACAACAGCCTGAACGAAGGAAAGCGAAGCGCCAACCTCGTTTGACAAATGCAGACCGTGAGAGTTCATGAGCTCCATACGCACTCTTGCGCGTGTCGCGCCCGTCTGCGAGCTTTCGGCTATATATTCGCTCTGCTTAATAGTATCATCCAACAGCTCAAGCGAACGCGTCTTAAGCGTTGCCGCGCTATCCTCGGGAATGGGAGGAAGCTTGGGCGTTTCGTAATGCTCGGCACCCGCATATATGACCGCTTTATCGTCCTTTTCGATAAATTTCGCGTTATTTATGGCTCTGGCAACGAGTGCCTTCATTTCTTCCTCGGTGAACAATTCGGTAGCGGCGCGTCCCATTTTTTCGTCAACTATGCAACGGAAGCACACGCCTCCGCTGACCTCTGATGAAAACGAGGATATCTCTCCCTTAAGCGTTTCGGTGGATATGCCTTCGCTCTCCATAAAATAGACCTCGTATTCCTTAAGTCCCGCTTTTTTCGCCTCTTCAATAAGAGTGTTTTTTACTGCGTCAAAATTCATATAAAAAACCTCCTTATCTTCCGCCTACGGTTATCTTCTTGACACGGATAAGCGGCTGTCCCACGTCGGTAGGGATGCTTCCGCTGCTTGAGCCGCACATTCCCTGACCCGTTGCGAGATTTTGTCCTACCATATCGATATCCTGAAGTATCTTGGAGCCCGTACCGATAAGCGACGCTCCTCTGACAGGCTCGCATATCTTTCCGTTACGAACCATATATCCCTCGGTAACGGCAAAATTAAATGCTCCCGTAAGGGGATTGACCGAGCCGCCACCCATTTGCTTCGCGTAAAGTCCGTACTCAATGGACGCGATTATATCCTCGTTTTTATCGGGTCCGTTATCAATAAAGGTATTTGTCATTCGCGAGGTGGGCTCAAAGGCATAATTCTGTCTGCGGCTGTTACCCGTCATAGGCATACCCATTCGGCGTGAGCCTAAGCGGTCTATCATATATCCCTTGAGCACACCGTTTTCTATAAGCACGTTGCGCTGTGTTGGATTACCCTCGTCGTCGATATTTACAGAGCCCCATGCTCCCGCTATGGTGCCGTCGTCTATTGCGGTGACCTTTTCATTGGCAATTTTTTGCCCAAGCTTACCGCACATTTCGGACATTCCCACGCCAACCTGCGTTGCTTCAAGCGAGTGACCGCACGCCTCGTGGAATATAACTCCGCCAAAGCCGTTTTCAATGGCTACCGTCATTTGCCCTGCCTTGCAGTAGTCGGCTCTGAGATTAACAATCGCTTGTTCTGCCGCCTTTTTACCCGTTTCCTCGGGAGAAATAAACTCAAACATCTCAAGTCCCATTCCACGTCCCGGCGACGCGCTTCCCGACTGGTTTTCACCATTTTCCGACGCTACCGCGCTTACGGCGATACGGGTCCTCGTATGGGTATCTCCCACAAGAAGCCCCTCCGTATTGGCTACCAATATCTCGTGCTCTACCGACATAAGTCTGCCCGACACCTGAGATATAAGGTCGCTTCGCTCCCTTGCGGCAAAGCATGCGGATTTCAGTATATCTATTCTCGTGGGAAGCTGAGTGGTTATGGGATTTATACGTACGGGATGTATATCTATAACCTCCCGTCTGTTAAGGCAGATTGATATAGGCGCGCTTCCCTCGCCCAACGCGTCGGCAGCCGAGCGCGCGCAGGCGAGAAGCCCCTCTCTGCTTATATCCGAGGTAGAGGCGTAAACAGTTCTCTCTCCAAGGAAAACTCTCACTCCCACACCCGATATAACGTTGTCGCTTATCTCGTCTATTTTTCCGTCAACAAAAGCGATGGAGTTAGAGCGGGTATGCTCTCCATACACTTCTGCGAAATCTCCGCCGCTTGACATGGCTACACCAAGCACCTCGCAAAGCAATTCCTTATTTAACATAGTGACCTCCTCTCGGGACGTCAGCTCTGACTGCGTTCACCGAGAATATTTCTGTATTTCTGATAGAAGCTTTCAAAGTAGCCTCCATCAAGGGCGTTGCGTATCTCTCTTGTAAGATTATTATAAAAATACAGATTGTGCGCAACGGCAAGGCGCATACCAAGAGATTCCTTCGCCTTGATAAGATGTCTTACGTATGAGCGGCTGTAATTACGGCACGCGGGGCAACCGCAATTTTCGTCAAAGGGTCTGGGGTCCTTGGCGTACTTTTCGTTAAGCAGATTCATCTTTCCGTGCCAGGTAAAGAGATTTCCGTGTCTTGCGTTTCTGCTTGGCATTACGCAATCGAAGAAATCCACGCCCATATGGACTGCCTCCAGTATATTACAGGGTGTTCCCACTCCCATAAGATATCTGGGCTTATCCTTTGGCATATAAGGCTCTACCGCGTCGATTATCCTGTACATCTCCTCGGTTTCCTCACCAACGGCAAGACCGCCTATGGCATATCCCGCAAGGTCAAGCTCGGCTATGCTGTGCATATGCTCTATACGAAGGTCCTCGTAAGTACCTCCTTGGTTTATTCCGAAAAGAAGCTGGTTTTTATTTATTGTTTCGGGCAAGGAGTTCAGTCTGTCCATCTCGGTCTTACAACGTACAAGCCAACGCACCGTGCGGTCGCAGGACTCCTTTACGTACTTATAAGGCGCGGGGTTTTCGATACATTCGTCAAATGCCATAGCAATCGTTGAAGCGAGGTTTGACTGTATCTGCATACTCTCCTCAGGTCCCATAAATATTCTCTTTCCGTCAACGTGGGAGGCAAAGCGAACTCCCTCCTCGGTTATTTTACGCAGCTGTGACAGTGAAAATACCTGAAATCCGCCGCTGTCGGTAAGTATGGGGCGCTCCCAGTTCATAAACTTGTGAAGTCCGCCCATTTCGTATATGAGCTTATCTCCCGGTCTGATGTGTAGATGATAGGTATTTGAAAGCTCTACCTGACAGTCAAGGTCGATAAGCTCTCGGCTGGACACTCCGCCCTTAATAGCCGCGCAAGTGCCTACGTTCATAAATACGGGGGTCTGTATATCTCCGTGGACTGTATGCAGAACACCTCTTCTGGCTCTGCCGTCTGTTGCTAATATCTTAAACATTTATTTTCCTTTCCTTACGTACGCTCAAACTGCCTGTCAAGATTTTTCTTTGACAGCTCCATAGCCACGGGCCTACCGTGGGGGCATACAGTTATATCGGGAAGCTCCATAAGCTTTCCAACTATCCATTTTATATGCTCGGACGAGTACTCTCTCCCAGCCTTTATTGCCGCCTTGCAGGATGCCTGATACAAAGCTTTCTCAAAGATAATATCTCTGGTGAGTCCCGCGCTTCCCGTTCCGCTCCTTATACGCTCAGCCATTACCACAAGCATATCGGCAACAGCCTCAGTACCGATACCCTCTGGGATAGCCGTGACGTTAGCTGTATATTTACCCGCGGTAAACTCAAAGCCCACCGCTTCTATCTCGGTCTTATATTGAAGCAGTGTCTGTATCTCCTCAGAGGTCATCATTATCTCCAAGGGCAGCATAAGCATCTGCGAGGATACCGACGTGTCCCTAAGACCCGCTTTAAGTTGTTCAAATATAATACGCTCGTGAGCGGCGTGCTTATCTATAAGAAGCATAACATCTCCACGCTCAACAATCACATAGGCGTTGAAGGCTTCGCCGATTATTCGGTATTCAAGAGGTTGGGCTTTCGCTTCTCGTGTAGGTTCAAGTGAAGCAGCAGGCGCTCCCTTCTCCGCATTCTCGGCAGACACCTCTTCAAAATTATTTTCTTCTCCTTCAAATTCGGCTCTTTCAAGCTCCTCCTCAGCCTTAATAAGCTCATTGTACGTTCCCTTGAGATATTCACGAACGTAATCCTCCGCGGTTATCTCATATTTTTCCTGTGGCTTTACCTCGGGCTGGGGCGGTGGAGTAACGGTTTTCTCAAATTCAAATTTTGGCGAGGTCTCCTTTGGCGCGCTTGTGGGCGCGATATAAAGAGGCACTTCAATCTGACGTGTCTTCAGGGATTCCCGCTTTCCATCGTCAATAGGCATATTTGCCCCCACTCCCTTAGGCGCCCATTCGTTCACTCTGGTTCTTTGGGGCGCAGGGGAAAGCTCTACCTTGGGTCTTGCCGCGTTTTGCTCAAGAGCGTTTCTTACCGCGTAATATATCGCTTCAAAAACAGGCTTCTCGTTGGAGAATTTGACCTCAAGCTTTGCGGGATGTACGTTCACATCCACAGTAGCGGGGTTTATATTCATAAACAAAACACAGCACGGGAATTTATCGGGGGATATGTACGAGGTGTACGCCTGCTCAAGTGCGGCGCAGGCAGTCTTACTCTTTACATATCTGCCGTTAATAAAGAAATTCTGATAATTTCTGTTGGCTCTTACGTTATCCGAGCGTCCTACAAAGCCCTCTACTATGATTCCATCCACCTCTATCTCGGTCTGTATGAGCTTTGAGGCAAATTCTCTTCCAAACACCGAATAGATAGTATTTTTAACGCTTCCGTCACCTATGGTTTCAAGCTTTACGTTGCCGTCAATTATCAGCTTAAAGGATATATCAGGCTTTGACAGCGCTATTTTTTCCACCACGGCGCTTACAGCCATAGCTTCGGTTGCGTCCTTTTTGAGGAATTTACGTCTTGCGGGAACGTTGGAAAAAAGATTTTCAACTATAACCGTCGTTCCGTCTGCCGCCGCTCTTTCGCTGACACCAAGAATATTTCCGCCGCTTGCTCTGAGCATTGAGCCTGTTGACGCGTCGCGGGTTTTAGATATTATACGCATATCGGATACCGACGCGATAGCGGCGAGAGCCTCTCCTCTGAAGCCCAGCGTAATTATACCGTCAAGGTCCTCGGCGTTCTTTATCTTACTCGTAGCGTGTCTGCGTATAGCTATGGGGAGATCCTCAGGCTCCATACCGCATCCGTTGTCCGAAACTCTCATGTACGTAACTCCGCCGTTCTGTATCTCCACGGTTATGGCGGTAGCTCCCGCGTCAATAGCGTTTTCCATAAGCTCCTTTATGACAGACGAGGGTCTGTCCACTACCTCTCCCGCCGCTATAAGATTGGCAACGGCAAAGGAAAGCACGTTAATATTGCCCATAATTCTCCCCCTTTCTCAATTTATTTAAGTCTTTTCTTCAAATCAAACAAAAAGCTCATAGTTTCATAGGGCGATAAGGTGTTAAGGTCTACCGCCTTAAGCTCCTCTATCACCTGCTCATGCACGAAATCATCCATACTGATAAGGCTTTCGTCCTTTTCCTCCTGTACCGCCTCAGAGGTCGAGAGTGCCTTTGCGGTCTTTTCCACAGAAGCAAGAACCTCCTTGGCTCTGCGTATGACCTCATTGGGAAGCCCCGCAAGCTTTGCCACCTCGATACCGTAGCTGTCGTCGGTCGAGCCTCTGACTATCTTACGAAGGAAGGTAATATTATCCCCTCTTTTTTTAGCGGCGATATTATAGTTTACTATTCCGTCTATCTCTCCCTCCATAGAGGTAAGCTCGTGATAGTGGGTAGCAAACAGGGTCTTTGCCCCTATCTTTTTGCTGCTTGTATATTCTACTATGGCTCTGGCTATGCTCATACCGTCAAAGGTAGATGTTCCTCTTCCCACCTCGTCATATATGATAAGGCTCTGGCGGGTAGCGTTTCTTAGTATATACGCCACCTCGTTCATTTCAAGCATAAAGGTGGACTGCCCGCTGGCAAGGTCATCAGACGCTCCTACTCTGGTAAACAGCTTGTCAACCACGCCAATGCGCGCGTCCTTAGCGGGGACGAAGGAGCCGATCTGCGCCATAAGCACTATAACCGCCACCTGACGCATATAGGTTGATTTACCTGCCATATTAGGTCCTGTTATAAGCATAAGGCGGTTTCTGCCCGTGTCAAGCTCAGCATCGTTGGGAACGAAGTAGCTATCCTTAACGAACTGCTCCACTACGGGATGCCTACCGTCCTTAATGTGTATAATATCGCTCTTATCTACCTCGGGACGCACGTATTTATTCTTCACTGCCACCGTGGCAAGGCTCTGATAGCTGTCAAGCTTTGCAAGTATAGCCGCTACCTTCTGAAGTCTTGCGCTGTTGTCCGCAACAAAGCCGCGCACCTCACAGAAAATCTCATATTCAAGAGCGTTTACCCTGTCAGCCGCGCCAAGTATGGTAGCCTCCATATCCTTCAGCTCGTCGGTTATATAGCGCTCCGCATTTGCAAGAGTCTGCTTACGTATGTAATCCGAGGGAACTTGACCTATAAAGGATTTGGATACCTCTATGTAATATCCGAACACCTTGTTATAGCTTATCTTAAGCGTCCTTATACCCGTACGCTCCTTTTCGTGCTCGGCTACACGCTCTATCCAGCCCTTACCGTCCCTCATGATTGAACGGAGGTTGTCCACGTCGGGGCTGAAGCCCTTGGCTATCATTCCTCCCTCCCGTATAGAAACAGGGGGCTGCTCACAGATAGTAGCGTTTATTTTAGTGAAAACGTCCTCAAGCACGTCAAGCTCCTTGCAAAGAGTGGACAGCTCGTCGGACTTACATCCTCCTATAAGCATTTTCAGCTCGGGGAGTATTGATATTGTGCTCGATATAGCGCGAAGGTCTCTCGCGTTAGCGGTACCGTAAACTATTCGGGTCACCAATCTTTCAATATCAAGAACGTTTGAAAGAAGCTCACGCATCTCCTCGCGAAGGATATAATTTCGCGCAAGCTCCTCAACAGCATTCTGTCTTTGGGTTATAGCTGAAACCTTAAGAAGCGGATGCTCTACCCACTGGCAAAGAAGTCTTGCTCCTGCCGCCGTTACTGTCTTATCGAGAACGCCAAGGAGTGAGCCCTTCTTTTCCTTGGTACGCATAGTATGGGTAAGCTCCAGATTTCTTCTGGTGTTTATATCCATCTCAAGGTACTGTCCCTCAAGATATACGCTTAGATCCTTGATATAGGATATATCCTGCTTCTGTGTTTCTTCAATATACGACAGCAATCCTCCAAGAGCACATACCAAGGGCCTGTTTTCAAAATAGTCCTCTTTTACGGAAGATGCAAACTGTTTTTTTATTTTATCAAGCGAGGAAGTATATTCAAAATCAGTAGCTCTGTTATCGTTAAGCATAGCTCCTATTGCGGAAACCGCAAATTCAGAAAGCTCACCCAGCTTTTTTGCCCCGAGATTTACCACTATCTCGGAGGGCATGTAAGTTCCAAGCTCGTTTTTTAACTTACTCTCTATCTCATCACCGCAGAAAAAGGTAGCATAGACCTGCGCGGTGGAAATATCCGCAAAGGCAATACCGCATTCAAACTCACCCATAAAGATCGAGCAAAGGAAATTGTTTTTCTTTTCGGATAGCAGATTGCTCTCTATAAGTGTTCCCGGAGTAACCACGCGTATGACCTCGCGGCGCACCAATCCCTTTGCCTGAGCGGGGTCCTCGGTCTGCTCGCATATAGCCACCTTGTAGCCCTTGCTCACAAGCGTACCTATATAGCCCTCTGAGCTGTGAAAAGGAACTCCGCACATAGGGGCTCTCTCTGCTTCGCCGCAATCTCTGCCCGTCAGCGTAAGCTCAAGTTCACGTGATGCCACGATAGCGTCGTCAAAAAACATCTCGTAAAAGTCGCCCAGACGGTAAAAAACTATGTGGTCCTTATATTGATTTTTTATCTCAAAATATTGCTCCATCATGGGAGTCATAGGTCTTACCTCGCTTTTGAAAATTTAGGCTTTAGTGAGAGCATCCGCCGCCGCAGGTGGAGCAATCGTGAGTGCAAGAGGGCATCTCACCGGTTATCTCGAAGGTTATGGTGTTATTCACCGCGTTCATCAGCTCGTTTACATCCGACTGAGCCTCGTTAAGCTCAATGAATACGGGATGTGCCATAATTGCGGAATAAAGCTCGTTTATTCTTCTCTGAACGTTGTCTATAAGCAGAGTGTCTCTTTCTTCTCTGGTAATCTCTACCTGAAGCGCCTTCTGCTGTACCTCGTACTCCACCATCATCTTCTGAAGCTCCCCGTCGGATTCATACGCTTTCTTTGCGTTGGCAAGGCGTACGAGCTTCTCGTCCTCCTTGAGTGCCTTTCCAAGTGCTGCCGCAAGTTCAAAAACTGTCATTTTTATTTCCTCTTTTCTATAATTATCTTACTATGCTTCCGTAGAGCGCAAATGTGTCGGCTCTATCTATATTTATATTCAAAAACTGCCCTATGTCGCCTTCCTCACCATCGAAGAAAACTATCTTTCCACCCTCTGTGCGACCGCTGTATACGTCGGGGTTATTTTTGCTGGGTCCGTCGCAAAGCACGCGGACTGTCTTGCCCTCAAAGGGCTTGTTTGATTCGAGAGATATCTCGTTTTGCAGGGAAAGAAGCCTATCGAAGCGCTCACTCTTCACCGCTTGCGGTATCTGCTCTGCCATCTCTGCGGCGGGAGTTCCCTTTCTTGGCGAGTACTGAAATGAATATATCATATCAAATCTCGCCCGCCTGAGAGCATTAAGTGTGCCCTCAAAGTCCTCTTCACTCTCTCCTGGGAAACCTACGATTATATCCGAGGTGATAGTCACTCCCTGTATTTTTTCACGTATATAATCGAGAATGCCTATATATTTCTCGAAATCGTAGCGTCGGTTCATTGCCTTAAGCACCCTATCACTTCCCGATTGCATAGGAAGATGAAAATGCTTTGCAACGTGACGTGACTGTGCCATAACGTCCACCAGCTTTTTTGTGGCATCCTTGGGATGGCTGGTCATAAAATGAAGCGTGTAGTCGCCCTCTATTGTATCAAGCTCGGCAAGAAGGTCGGCAAAGTCATAATCAAATCCGCTGTCCTTGCCGTAGGAATTTACATTCTGACCAAGGAGAGTGATGTCCTTATATCCCTTTTCGATAAGCTCCCTGACCTCTTTCACAACATCCTCGCGGCGTCGGCTGCGCTCTCTGCCGCGTACGTATGGCACGATACAGTATGAGCAAAAATTGTTACAGCCATACATTACCGATACCCACGCGCGATAACTGCTCTCGCGGCTTACGGGCAAGCCCTCGGCAACCGTATATTCATCGGTAGCGGAGTCAAAAATACGCTTCCCGCCTCCGCTCCTCTGCCAGATATGCTCCGGAAGGCGGTGCATAAGCGAGGGTCCGAGGATGATATCAACGTAAGGATAGCGCATCTTTATTTCGTTGGCTCTGTGCTCCTGCACTACCATACAGCCGCAGACAACTATAAGAAGGTCGGGATTCTTTGCCTTTATATGCTTGTACTGCCCCACAAGAGAGAGAGCCCGCTTCTCCGCGTGCTCACGGATAGCACAGGTGTTTACTATTATCAAAGAGGCATCCTCGGGGTTCTCTGTCCTCTCATAGCCCATTTTAAGAGCCATTCCCATAAGACGTTCACTGTCAGCCTCGTTCTGCTGACACCCAAGAGTCAGAGAAAATACCTTTCGGCGGTAACCCGCAGAGAGAAAATATCTGTCATTTGCTATCCTCAGCTTTGACATATATTCATTTTGCTTTGATATTTCTTCGGCTGAAACAGCCTTGTAGGTTCCATTCATACGATTGAAATAAGCCTTTCTTTTTTGATAAAACGAGAATAGGCACTAATATACTCATTATAAAGAATATTATAATATATTGAGTCGATTTTGTCAAGTGAGTTGAGGCTTTTTATTTCAAATAAAGACACAAAAAACGGGCTGCCGAAACAGCCCTCCAAAACTATTTATTTTCATTCACTTTTCACAAAAGCCATCGTTCAATATATTTTTTACAGCACAACAGAGTCTATTTCTTCAAGCTCTTCCTTTGTAAAACCAATATTTTGAGTCATTTTGAGGTTTTCGATTATCTGGTCTGGCTTTGAAGCTCCTATCAAAACACTGGTAATGCCTTCTCTGCTATATACCCACGAGAGAGCCATCTGCGCCAAGCTTTGACCTCTGTTTTCCGCTATCTTGTTTAGCTTTCTGATCTTCTCCAACGTTTCGTCAGAAATGGCTCTTTCATTTAAAAATCTACCGTCGGTCTTTACACGGCTATCCGCGGGAATTCCGTTTAAATATCTGTTAGTCAAAAGCCCTTGAGCCAAAGGGCTAAAAATAATCATTCCTTTTTTCTCCGAAATTGAGCTTTTCAAAATTCCGTTTTTTTCAACAGTTCGGTCAAGGATAGAATACCTATTTTGATTGATGATAAAAGGACAGCGAAGCTCATTGAGTATATCTGCCGCCTTTCTCATAGTTTCTCCGTCGTAATTTGATAATCCCACATAGAGAGCCTTTCCGCTTTTCACAATGCTGTCAAGAGCCCACATTGTTTCATAAAGAGGTGTATCGGGGTCCATTCTGTGGTGATAGAAAATATCAACATAGTCAATATTCATCCTCTTAAGGCTTTGGTCAAGGCTGGCGATCAAATATTTTTTGCTGCCCTTGTCCCCGTATGGACCCGGCCACATATAATATCCCGCCTTTGTGCTTATTATCATTTCATCTCTGTGATTCTCCATATAGTTATGAAGTATCCTTCCAAAATTGATTTCAGCACTTCCCGCCGCGGGACCGTAATTGTTTGCTAAATCAAAATGAGTAATGCCGTTATCAAAGGCGGTAAAGCACATTTTGCACATGTTTTCATAGTTGGCATTATCTCCAAAATTGTGCCAGAGTCCAAAAGAAACAGCAGGTAGCTTCAATCCGCTTTCTCCGCATTTTCTATATTCAGTAGAATTATATCTATTTTCACTAGCGGTATATTTTGTCATAGTTCTATCTCCTTAGATTTGAGCGTACAGTCTTATATGTGACCATTATATCATGCGCTAATTTTCTTGTCAATATGCACGTTATTAATCATACGATATGCTTTTAATCGAAGGACAACTTGTAAAAAGCAAAATAGTTGGTGGGATAAAAATAATTTATAATTTTTTCTAAAAAGGTATTGACAATCACCATAAAATATGATAGAATATCGAGGTCGTCGAGATATACGGCACAAAATATAGGTTTCTGGGTGTGGCGCAGCTGGTAGCGCGCTACCTTGGGGTGGTAGAGGCCGCAAGTTCAAGTCTTGTCACTCAGACCAGTGTGAGTGTCCATAAGGGCACTCACATTTTTTATAGGCATCGTGACTTTGACCGCCTGCCTTGCACCAAACGGTGCAAGGATGTGGCAATTTTGTCGATAGCGATGCCTATTTTCTTTATTTACCTGCAATTTTCGCGAATTCTCGCGTTTTCGCGATATACACAATGGGCTTGTTCTTCCCTTCTTTCGGGGTTGAACAAGCCCATATTTCGCCTTTGACCACATGTTTGACCACTTGCGGAGATTTTTGCACTTTTCTCGGCTATAAAAAGTGCAAAAATTACACTTTTGCCAAGACTTTCTCAAGTGCTACTTCATACACTTCTCTTTTTTGTTTGGCTAAATCTATTTCAAATATATTCTTATGAACCGCTATATGTATTCTGGACCTAAGCTTTTCGACATCAACTCCCGTGGAGTATTTCGACATCTTATCGATTAACGCATCCTCCTTCTCCAACCAACTAAATTGATTCGATTGAGTGTACTTGTTGTCATAATCAAATATAATTAGTTGTCTTTCTCCGCTATTATTCAGCCAAGATAATATGTTGTGCCACCATTTTTTATCCGTTGCCCCAATAGACATTCCATAAACACATATAATTGTACTTTGATTTAGCACCTCTGTTGCAGCAGAGTCATTTCCGTGTCGCAAGTACTGATTAAGGGATGGTTTGACGATAAATCTAGTAAATCGTGAATCTCCAGCAAGCTCCTTGTTCTCGATTTGTCCAACATCATTAACACCTATTATTGGATGCAAATCACTCTTTCCATGGACATGAACCACTCTACCGATCTTATCAGTTCTTTCCCCACTATGTTTTCTCTTGACAACTATATCTTGTGAAATCGTTTTTAAACATCTTTCCAATATAGTGGTGTAATTGAAATTAATAAAATTATATATGTGATCTTCTGAAGCATGATTAGTATATATGCTCGCTATTGTCGCCCTTGATTCGGGTGCCAACTTACCGCCATCATAATATCCTCTCAATGCGTTTATCATATGTTCAGATATCTCTTTCTCGGAGTCAAATGAAAGCATCTCCTCTTGCAACTTCAAATAATCAATAAATTCTCCTTCGAAGTCTTTTAACTGATCAAGAAAATCTTGCTTTGTGTCCTTGGTAAATTTAGAAGTGTATTTCCCCAAAGCAGACTCAAAATCTGCCCATGTTTCATAGTCGCCCGAAATTTCTTCAGACAGCATTTTTATTCGATCATCTTTAGTTCTTGATTTTGCTTCATATATGGGGAAGAAATCTTTGAATCGGGACTGCATTCCGACTCCAACATCGAATCCGTTTCCTATTAAAAAAGTAATTTTCATTGTCCAACCTCGCCTTAACTTATTCTTTTTTATCATACCATATTTTGTCGTTTTTTGCAATATCAAAACACTATATATAGTGAAAAAGCGACGAATTTCTCCGCCGCCTTTTCTTTGTTTTCTGCGTGGCAAAATTCAAGGGCTGACGGTTGATTTTCCGTCAGCCCTCAAGATTACTTTAGCTTTCTTAATATTCTTGTTTTATTCCCACAATTATAGGTTTTATCAATTCTTATCCTGCGCTTGTAATGATTGTCTAAATTGTAAAGGCGTAATGGCGTATGCCTTTTTGAATTGTTTTCCAAAATAACTCGCAGTTGAAAATCCGCACTCGATTGCAATTTCCGTAACAGATTTTTCCGTGTCCTTCAATGCTTTGACCGCATAAGATAAACGATATTCCGTCAAATAACTCATAGGGCTTTTGTTGAAATATCGCTTAAAACAACGGAAACACTCACTTCGGCAGATATGCGCATAATGCGCAAGATCGTCTATACGGATATCTTCCGCGTAATGTTCGTGT
>CAJGCD010000002.1 GCA_904501715.1 uncultured Clostridia bacterium | reverse complement strand
GACTATGCGACTGGTGCGGATTGTCGCCACAAAATAATAAATATCGACTCGCGGGTAGATAATATTTATAAATCATCTTACGTTATCTGAAAGACCTATCAAATAATCAGATGAAACATTATAAAATTTACACAGCTTTATAAGATCGTCAATTTTTAGTTCCGCCCGTCCGTCCTCAATGTGGCTGTACCCTTGTTGAGATTTATTAATAAGCGCTCCGACTTGCTTTTGAGTTAAATCCCTGTCTTCTCTAAGATTTCTCATTCTTATACGGTAATTCATAAAATCTCCTTAAAATATAATTGTGTAAAAAGTGTACCATACTCATAATTTGAGTATTGACAATTACTCAAAAATTGAGTATAATATATACACAATCAAACTGAATCGCATAAAAGGAGAGCAAAATGAAAAACAAACAGATCAAATGCCCTACTTGTGGCAACACTGATGTAACCCTAAAAATGAAGAAATGTCCCGTGTGCAATGTTAAATTACCTAAGCCCATATATACTAAATGGTGGTTTTGGACAATAATTGTTTTGGGAGTACTTATTATAGCGGCGATAGGTAGCGGTGGTGAAGATGCAACTTTAGAAAACGGAGGCACAGACAGTGGAGCCGGAACGGCAGAATCGCAAGAGAATAAGTATGAAAAAGTGGATATTGACAAAATGCTGGAGGATCTGAAGCAGAACGCTTTGAAGGCTGAAAAGGATTATCAAAATAAATACGTAGAGCTAACGGGAAAAATATCAAGTTTTGACAGTGACGGAAAATATATTACCATAGAATCGGTTACCGCCTCGGAGTGGAATTTTGATACCGTAATGTGTTATATAAAGGATGATGGGCAAAGAGAATATCTAATGAACAAATCAAAGGGCGACACGGTTACGGTTAGGGGAAAGATTACAAGTATCGGCGAGCTGCTTGGATATTCGCTTCGTATGGAAGAAGTAAAATAAATTTGTCAAACACCTCCTTGGGTAATCAGGGAGGTGTTTGAATTTGAGCGATTTAGCTGTACTAAATTAAAGGTCTTTTCCTTGACGATAGCTCCGATATAATTCTCATATATTCCTCCCAATGATGCTCACGTATTGGCATAACGGGGTGCTTTAAGTCGTCAAAGAGCAAAACAAGAGCGGGGGATACGGAGCGGTATCTTTCGGTGAAAAAATAGCTCCTGAGCTTACCCTCGCGG
The DNA here is from genome assembly GCA_904501715.1 of uncultured Clostridia bacterium. Lineage (GTDB taxonomy): Bacteria > Bacillota > Clostridia > Oscillospirales > CAG-272 > HGM12713. The sequence goes on along the minus strand of CAJGCD010000002.1, from coordinate 44,989 downwards.
ATAAGCTTTTTTGCTGTGGCGTGATAACTAAAATACGGCATAAATTATCCTCTTTTCATATTTTTAGGATGCTCAGGCTTAATTTTTTTATGAGTTGAAATATAGACGCTTTTGTGGTATAATATAATTGAAAGGGGAAAGCTTGTCAAAATCTAATAAGGAGGAAGATACTATGAAGATACAGTTCATAGGCGCGGCTAACGAGGTTACGGGCAGTTGCACGTTGCTTGAGATAAGCGGTCGGTACTATCTTGTTGACTGCGGTATGGAGCAGGGGATAGACGTTTTTCAGAACGTGCCTATACCCGTACCCGCAAGTCAGATAGACGCGGTATTTCTCACCCACGCTCATATCGACCATTCGGGAATGTTACCCAGACTTTACAAGGACGGCTTCAGAGGCACTATCTATTCCACTGAGATGACCGCAAAGCTCTGTGACATCATGCTGCGTGACAGCGCTCATATACAGATGTCCGAGATGGAGTGGAAAAACAGACGGGCTGAGCGCGCGGGTGAGGAGGCATATTCTCCCATATACGATATGGAGGACGCGGAGGGTGCTATCTCTCTCTTTAAGGGAATACCCTATGACCAGAGAATTACCGTAGCCGCGGGAGTTGATATACGCTTTGCCGACATAGGACATCTTCTCGGCTCGGCGGCTATTGAAATATGGATGCGCGAGGGAGCGGTCGAGAAGAAAATAGTTTTCAGCGGCGACGTGGGAAATACAGACCAGCCTATTATAAAGGACCCTCTGACGGTTAAAGATGCGGATTATCTGGTTCTTGAGTCAACCTACGGCAACAGAGAGCACGACAGAGATACAGACACGGTGGAGGTTCTTGCGGAGCATATAGACAGAGCGCTCTCAAGGGGAGGAAACGTGATAATACCCTCCTTTGCCGTTGGGCGCACTCAGGAGATGCTATACGCTATTAGGGAAATAAAGCAGAGGGGCTTAGTGAAAAAAGGAAATTTTCCTGTATATGTTGACAGTCCGCTTGCCGTGGAGGCTACCGAAATATTCTCTAAGTGTGACCCTTCCTGCTTTGATGAGGAAACTAACGCGCTTATCAAAGAGGGAATAGACCCCATAAGATTTAAGGATCTTAGATTGTCTGTGACGGTGGAGGATTCCAAACACATAAACGATGACAATACTCCGAAGGTGATACTTTCCGCCAGCGGAATGTGCGAGGCGGGGCGAATACGCCACCATCTTAAGCACAATCTCTGGAGAGCGCAAAACCTTATCCTTTTCGTAGGATATCAGGCAGAGGCGACCCTTGGAAGAATGCTCCTTGACGGTGTGGAGTCTGTAAAGCTCTTCGGAGAGGAGATAGCCGTGCGCGCCGAGATACGCTCTCTTAAGGGTACGAGCGGACACGCTGACAAGGACGGATTGATGAAGTGGCTTTCGGGATTTGAGAAAAAGCCGACCATAGTTTTTCTCAACCACGGAACTGAGGACTCCATACGGTCGCTTAAGGATGAGCTTAATCAAAGGGGATACGCGGCGGAAACTCCTTTCAGCGGAACCGAGTACGACCTTGCCAGAGGAATAATGACCGCCTACACCGAAAGCAAACGCGCCACGGCGGCTGATGCGGCTAAGGCAAGGGCAAGGCGCAACAGTGTTCACTCCGAGCTGGTAGCTCAGGCGGAAATGCTTCTGGCGTTAGCAAAGAGGTGCGAGAGCAGACCAAACAAGGAAAACGCGAGATTTGCCTCTCAGATACGAGCTCTTACGGAAAAGTGGGAAAGATAACAAACGGCTTACCGAGAGGATATTTTCGGTAAGCCGTTTAAATTGGTTAAATTTATAGAAAAATTTTTTAAAAAGCTATTGACAAAATAGGAAAAAAGGTGTAATATATATCAGGGTTAGCAAAGGCTAACTCATTAAAAACAAAATCGGAGGCCGTTATGACTTTACGTTCCGCGGAAGAAGGAAAGGAATATATCATTAAGGGCATCGAGACCGATGACGAAGAGCTTGATGCGTTCTTGTTCTCGCTGGGTTGTTACAGCGGAGAGCCCATTACGGTAATTTCGCATCGCAAGCGCGGATGTGTCGTTTCTATCAAGGACGGTAGATATAATATCGACGACCAGCTGGCTGACGCAATAATTATCTGAAAAAAATAATCCTCGGATTATTTTTTTTGGAGGCGAGTTAGCAGTGGCAAACTCGCGAATAAGATAGATAAAAATAAAATTTTTATATCAGGAGGAACAAATGAGAATTGCATTGGCGGGTAACCCCAACAGCGGAAAGACGACGATGTTCAATGCCCTGACGGGTAAAAATGAAAAGGTCGGAAACTGGGCGGGTGTTACCGTTGATAAAAAAGAGCATCCTATAAAAAGGAGTCTTCATAAGAGCGGCGAGGAGCTTGTTGCGGTGGATCTCCCCGGCGCGTACTCTATGTCGCCATTTACCTCGGAGGAGAGCATAACCAGCTCCTACGTAAAGCACGAGAATCCCGACGCAATAATCAACATAGTTGACGCCACCAATCTCAGCAGAAGTCTTTTCTTTACCACACAGCTTCTTGAGCTGGGAATACCTATGGTGGTAGCGCTCAACAAGACTGACGCAAACAAGAAAAAGCATAATAGGATAGACGTGAAGGCACTCTCGGGGATGCTTGGATGTCCCGTAGTGGAAACGGCTTCTATATCGGGCGAGGGAATAGAGAACGTGGTGTCGGAGGTGATGTCGGTTATAGGCAGAGAGCAGACCGCGCCTTACGTTCAAGAAAAGATAGATTTATCTGATAAAAAAGCCGTAGTAGAGGCGGACAGAAAGCGTTTTGCCTTTGTGAACGGCATAGTTAAAGAGGTCGAAACCAGAAAAACACTTACAAAAAATAAGAATTTTCAAGATAAGATAGACGCGGTGCTTACCAACAAGTGGGCGGGAATACCAATATTCGCGGTGGTAATGTTCCTTGTCTTTCAGATATCTCAGGCGTGGTTAGGTCCTTGGATCGCAGAGGGTTATGAGTTTTCAAACGGATATACTCTCCCCGGGCTTGTTACCTTTATAGAGATGTTTGGAGAATGGGTCGGCGGTCTTATGGAGGGGGCGAATCCTCTTCTGACCTCTATCGTGATCGACGGTATCATCGGCGGTGTGGGAGCTGTGGTAGGCTTCTTGCCGCTGGTTATGGTGATGTATTTTATGATAGCCCTTCTTGAGGATTGCGGATATATGGCGCGCGCTACCGTGGTGCTTGACCCTATCTTTAAAAAGGTGGGGCTGTCGGGAAAATCGGTGATACCCTTTGTTATGGGAACAGGATGCGCAATCCCCGGAGTTATGGCTTGCCGTACCATCCGTAATGAGCGTGAGCGCAGAGCTACCGCTATGCTGGCACCCTTTATGCCCTGCGGAGCAAAGCTTCCCGTTATCGCACTCTTTGCGGGCGCGTTCTTCGAGGATGCCGCTTGGGTAGGTACACTGATGTACTTCGTAGGTATCATAATTATATTCCTTTGCGCGTTGCTGGTCAACAAGCTTACGGGAAGTAAGAAGAAAAAGTCGTTCTTTATTATCGAGCTTCCCGAATATAAAGCTCCCAGCGTATGGAAGGCATTTCTTTCTATGTGCCAGCGAGGATGGTCATACGTAGTTAAGGCGGGTACTATCATTCTCGTTTGTAACTTTGCTGTACAGCTCATGCAGACCTTTGGCTGGGATTTCAAGCCTGTTGATAATGCGGGAGAGTCTATTCTTGCAACGGTTGCCGCGCCCTTTGCGTATATTGTGGCACCAATCGTAGGCGTTCTTGCTTGGCAGCTTGCCGCTGCGGCGATAACAGGATTTATCGCAAAGGAGAACGTAGTTGGAACTCTTGCGGTGTGCTTCGTTGGACTTGAAAATCTTATTGATACCGAGGAGCTTGCCCTTATGGAGGGAGCAGGAGGAGCGGTTGCGGCTGTGTTTGCTATATCCAGAGCGGCGGCTCTTGCATACCTTATGTTTAACCTCTTTACACCTCCTTGCTTCGCGGCAATAGGTGCTATGAACTCCGAGATCAAGAGCAGAAAATGGCTCTGGGCAGGTATCGGACTTCAGTTCGGAGTAGGATACAGCGTAGGCTTCCTTACCTTCTTCTTTGGAACCCTCTTTACCACTCGCAGCTTCGGTCCTCTCTGGATGCCTATCCTTGGTTGGGCTATAGTAGCACTCTTTGCGGCAGTTATAACCGTTCTTATCATAAGAAAGAATAAGCAGCTCAAGGCTGAATACGCTCTCGCGGGAAAGGCCGCTCATAAAGAGACCGTTAATGTATGATAGGTGAGGAAATGGAGCTTGTAGATATAATCGTAATTGCCGCTATCGTTCTGATAGTGGGCGCAGCGTTAGCTTACATAATCAAGGCAAAGAAGAGCGGTAAAAAATGTATAGGATGTCCCGATAGCTGCTCTTGCGCGGCAAAGGACAAAAAGGAAAATAAACAGGGCGGTTGCAGCTCTTGTTGCGGCTGTCATATAGAGGATAAATAACAAAACACCCCTCGGGCACTTGCCCAAGGGGTGTTTTTGTGGCGGAGGGAGTGGGATTCGAACCCACGTGGGCGTGAACCCAAACGGTTTTCAAGACCGCCTCGTTATGACCGCTTCGATATCCCTCCGAATGAAATGAGGAGAGGATTGAGATGTGGCTCGGTTGCCGTAAGGCAAGCGAATCCACTTCGCAACATTCGCCGCAGGCGAAATATCCCTCCGTATGTAGCCAAAATATCGGCACGGTCTATATTTTATCACACAAAGCTTCCTTTGTCAAGGACTTTAAATCAAAAAAGGCATATTTCTTTTGAAATATGCCTTTTGCTTTTTAGAACGTATAGGTTCCTGCCTCTACCTCGTAGGTTTTTCCCTCTATTATTATTTTGGAGGGAACGGGAGTAGTTACTGTATAATGTGCCGTATCGCCCTCGTAGTACCAGGAGGAGGCTATCTCGCCGTACGCCGTTTCGTATCTGGCGCTGAATGTGCCGAGCTGTTTGGAGGGAACGGGAGCTATGATGGCTCTCTCATATCCCGGATATTCGGGGTCGGTGTTTATTCCTCCCGCTACCGAATACATCCAATCGGCACAGGCTCCGTATGCGTAGTGGTTATAGGAATTCATATCTGTGCTCCAGAGCACCCCGTCGGGGCGAAGTCCGTCCCAATGCTCCCAGACGGTAGTCGCTCCCATAGTAACGGGGTAGAGCCAGGAGGGATACTCCTTATTGAGCAGGAGCTTATACGCAAGTTCGCTCTCGCCGTTGCTTGACAGCGCGTGGAGGATATAGGGAGTTCCTATAAATCCTGTTTCGAGCTTATCTCCCGCGGCGTGTATTTTATCCACAAGGCGTGCCGTTATCTTTTCTTTATCTCTTACGAGTCCGAAGTGGAGCGATAGTGCGCACTCTGTTTGAGTTTTCAGAGCGTCCTCGTAGGTATCTGTATACGTTTTTTTGATGTTTTCAAGGAGCTTTTCGTACTCACCTACGTCCTCGCCGAGAATGTGTCCCACTTTGCAGACTATCTCGGTGGATCTTGCGTAGTACGCCGAGGAAATGATATCCTCGGAGGAGCTTCCCTTATACGAGCCGAAGGGAGCGTCAAGACCCAGCCAGTCGCCGTGCTGCTCGTCACCCGTCCACAGATATTTCGTGGTAGTTCTTTGAGTTATGCAGTCGACGTGCTTTTTCATAGCCTCAAAGGTTAGTGTAAGGATAGAGCGGTCGCCGTATGCCATATACAGCTCCATAGGACAGATGGTTACGGCGTCCGACCAAGCAGAGCAGGGAGCGCTTTGTTCTCTCCATGAACCGACGTAGTTAGGGACGGGAATAACTCGGGGGATCATGCCGCTGGGAGATTGAGAGATCACCATATCCGTAAGCCACTTACGGAAGAATTCGAGGATGTTGAAATTGTATGCCGCAGTCTTTACGAATACCTGCGCATCACCCGTCCATCCAAGGCGCTCATCTCTTTGAGGGCAGTCGGTGGGGATATCCACGTGATTTCCGCGCTGTCCGCGGATTATATTCTCGAAAAGGCGGTTAAGCAGGGGATTTGAAGTATTTATATATCCCGTGCGCTTCATATCGGAGTGTATCCACACAGCCGTTATTTCATCTGTAAGCTCTTTATACTCGTGAGGAAATTCATCTATGCGCAGATATCTCCAGCCGTAGAACGTACCTATGGGCTTAAAGCTCTGCTCGCCGTCCTTGCAGGTATAGTCGTATCTGCACTTGGCGTTGCGGTAATTATCGTTATAGAAATTCCCGTCCTTGTCCAGTATCTCGCCAAATGAGAAGCTGACCTTCTGCCCCTTTTTTCCATTGAGTTTTATGACGGGGTATCCAACCATATTGATGCCAAAGTCAAGGACGCGTTCACCCTGGGGTGTGATTATCAGCTTTGAGGGGAATACGGTTTCGTGCTCGGTGACTGGAGCTCCGTCAAAGGGATATAGCTTTTCCTTGGTGTACTCATGTAGAGTCGCAGGATGCCACTTTTCTTTAAAATTGGCGTCGTATATTATGCCGTCGTATATATCCGAATGTATAACCTTGGAATCGCTGACCTCAAAGCTCTCGTCGGTGACGATAGTTGCCCTTTTACCGTTGGGTGCCGTATAATCAAGCTGGGCAATAACGCAGGTGGGATGCTTGGGGTAAAGCTTGTCGGGATCCCAGTAGAATACGCAGATGCTTCCCGAATACCAGCCCGAGGACGCGTATATCTCGAGGGTGTTTTTAGCTCTCAGCTTATCTATCTTATAGGTAACAGCGGCTATTCGCTCGGCGTAGTTTTGCCAACCGGGAGCAAGAAGCTCACGACCGAGCTTTTTGCCGTTAAGATATACTGTAAATACACCGAGCGCCGACACGGTAAGCGTTGCTGACGAGCCGCTTTTTGCTTCAAATCTGCGTCTGAATACAGGGTCGTGCTTTCCGCCCTCGTTGTATATATATTTTGCTATTTCCAACATTTTTGTTTCCTCCTTGCAGAGTAATATCAATATTTTGAGTATAGCACAAAACTTGGGGATTCGCAAGAGGATTACTTTATTTTTTGCTGCATCATCCAGAAGCGCATAAGAAGTCTTTTTGGAAGAAGCTTTGAAAGAAGGTGTATGGACTTCACATAGATGCCGTAGGTGGAGAAGGCTTTGCCTTTTTTAGTGTCCTTAAAAGCTTTTTTTGCCACGTCTGCGGGATGCTTCATTCCAAAATAATTGTTTGCTTCTTTTTTGGCGCCTATTTTTGCTCTGTCGTAAAGCTCAGTGCTCATCCATCCCGGACACACCGCTGTAGCGGTTATTCCCTTATCACGAAGCTCAACGTTCAGCGCCCGTGTATAGTTTCTTACGAAAACCTTGGTGGAGGCATAGGTATTGAGATAGGGCAGGGGGAAGAAGGAGGAAAGTGAGGACACGTTCATAATGCGGCAGCCCTTGTCCATATGCGGGATGCACGCGAGGCAAAGAGCCACTACGGCGCACACGTTAAGGTCTATCATATTGAGAGTACCGTCCACGTCAACGTCGGAATATGAACAGAATTTTGCGTATCCCGCGTTATTTATAAGATAGGCTACTCTGGTAGGCTCCTCCTTAAGGCGCTCGGCTATCTTGCTATAGCTTTCTCTGTGTGAGAGGTCTAAGGGCAGGGGATTTATTTTATCGCCCAGCTCATCCTTAAGCCGAGCAAGCTTTTCCTCATTTCTGCCTATCGCCCATATTTCGTCTATATCATTTTCCTTTAACAAAAGCTTGGTAAGCTCCTTGCCGAAGCCTCCGCCCGCTCCTGTTACAATTGCTATATTTTTCATTTTCTTTTCCTTTAATAGGTTATATATTTTTCTTTTTTTGCTACGACCTTTGCTATGCGGTTGTAGTCGTTGGTCAGAATAACGTCTATTCCCATGTCAAGGAATTCCTGCGATTCCACGGGGTCGTCCGACCAGAATACGTTGCATATTATCCCGTTTTCGTGAGCCTTATCTATCATAGCTTGATTGAAATAGGGTTTGAAAAGCTGTACCTTTTTGCAACCGTATTTTATAGCTCGCTCAACTATTTCCCAAGCTCCTCCTCCCGCACCGCAGCAGCGGGGGATATGCGGGTATTCCTTTTGTAGCCTTTCTAAAAGCTTGTCGTCACCCGTCGTAAAATATACGTACTTTTCGCAGTCGTATTTTTTGATAAGGTCTACCACCTTGCTCAGATATTCGGGCTTGTCTCCCTCGGTCTTAAGATGTATATTCATTACGCAGTGGCAGGAGAATTTTTGCAGTATTTCCTCAAAGGTGGGTATCTTCATGCCCTTAAAGGCTTCACCGTGCTTTATGCCAAAATCAAGCTCACGGAGCTGTGCGAGGGTGTGCTCCCATACCATTCCCGTGCCGTTTGACACTCTGTCAAGAGTGGGGTCGTGGATAGATACTACTTCTCCGTCCTTTGTAAACCAAAGGTCAAATTCTATTTCCTCCGCGCCCATTGCCACTGCGGCACCAAAGGCGGGGAGGCTGTTTTCTGGAGCGATAGTATTAAAGCCTCTGTGTGCGCAGACACGGGGATATTTCATTATCTCGTCGTGACGGACTATGGCACTTCCCGCAGGACGGTATTTCCAAGGGCGACGCCCCTTTTCTATATACTCATAGTGTGCCGAGGGGGGATTCCCAAAGCCCGCGGGCTTGTAATATTTTGCGTGGGGGTCGATATCAACGGTAGCTATTCCTACCTTGCTGTAAAGGTGCGCAAGTATCTCACCCGTTGGGGCGACTACCATAGAAGCGCCGCCGATATCGGAGTTTTCGTCCATAGATACCGAGGAGCGTATAACGTAGGCGTTGGTGTTATAAGCGAGGTTTTGCGACATTATCTCAAGAGCTCTGTGAGTGTCGCTCCGCTGGTGGGAGCATCCTATGACCACGTCTAAATCCTGCCTTGCCATGTTGGCAAATTCCTCGTAGAAATAGAAGTCGTAGCAGGTAAGGAAGCCGAAGCGTATGCCCTCAATCTCCACCACGGTGGGTTCGGAAAACTCAAAGCTGTAATCGCTGTCAAGTCGGCTTTTTGTGACCTCGCCGGGGGTCAGGTGCTGCTTGAAATATTTGCCCACTATATTTCCGCTTCTGTCAAATGCATAGGTCGTGTTGCGTGCTCCGCTTTCCTCGTATGAACGGGCGTTTACGAAAACAAGCGCGTTACAGCGTCTTGCGACCTCTGCCGCTTTGTCAAGAATGGGCTTGTTAAATTTTGCGCTTGCCAACTCTCCATTTTCCTTGGAATCCGCAAGGCAGGGTATATCGCATGCCTCTGGCAGAACTATAAGGTCCATACTGTCGTCGCACATATCTATGAGCTTTAACTGCTCGTCAAAGTAATAGTCTATCTTGGAAAAATCGGTGGAATAGGCAGGCTGAATGATACAAATCTTCATAATAAAAGCTCCTTACTACAAGATGAATCCATTATATCATTTGAAATATTTATTGTCAAGTTGATAAATTTGGGTTGACAAAGATTTTTGAATATGATAGAATTTTTTATCAAAGCAAGGGGGAGTAAAATGAAAAACGGAACCATATGGCAGGATATCTGCGGCAATGATATTCAGGCACACGGCGGATGTATAATCAAGCACGGGGATACATATTATTGGTACGGTGAGAATAAGGGGGCGGACAACTGTCCCGGCAGAAACAGAGTTGACGTTATCGGCGTTTACTGCTATTCCTCAAAGGACCTTGTAAATTGGAAGTACGAGGGGCTTGTATTTGAAAGCAACAAGGATGACCCCGCAAGCTACATACATACCTCAAAGGTCATGGAGCGTCCGAAGGTGATATATAATGAAAAAAACAAGAATTTTGTGCTGTGGATGCATATAGACAGCGCGGATTATACCTACGCGGGAGTGGGTATAGCGGTATCGGAGTCGCCTACGGGTCCCTTTGTGCTTAAAAGGGTGACCGTACCCAACCGTCAGGACTCCCGAGATATGACTATCTATAAGGACGTTGACGGAACGGCTTATCTGGTCCACTCAAAGGACTGGAACAAGACTCTCAACATTGCAAGGCTGAATGAGGACTACGACGACCTTGACGGATTTTATGTGTCGGTAATGGCAGACCAGGAGAGGGAAGCGCCCGCGCTCTTTTTCCACGAGGGAATGTATTATATGATAACCTCGGGCTGTACGGGATGGAATCCCAACGCCGCCCTCTATGCAAGATGCCCTCAGCTTCTTGGAAAATGGAAGCTTATCGACAATCCCTGTGTGGGTGAGAATTCAAGGATGACCTTTTTCGGTCAGAGCAGCTATATATTCGAGGTGGATGGCAGATTTTATCTTATGCTCGACCACTGGATACCCCATAACCTGAAAAAGTCGGGTTACAGTATTCTTCCCATTGAGATAGACGAAAAAAACGATATCACTGTCAATTGGCAGGATGAGTGGAATGGCATATAAAGTAAAATAACGGGTGACCGCAGGTCACCCGTTCGTTTTTTATTTTGTCCCGAAGGCTTTTTTCATGCGTTCCAAAGCTTCTGCCAAGCGCTCGTATTCCGAAGCGTAGCAAATTCTCATATATCCCTCTCCGTAGGGTTTGAGGGAGAATTGATGATTATCAGCTTTGTTTTTTCGGTAATGAGCGGTTCAATGACGTCGGCAGTCATTTTAAAGCCGTTGCTCTCATCTATCTTTGCGTAAACAGCCTTGGCGTTGACCATATCTATCTGACCTTTGTAGTCGGGACGGTTTGGACCTTGCAGTATTACCTCGTCTTGGGGTTTACAAGTGCTACCATAGCCAACATAAGAGCTTGAGTAGCTCCCGCGGTACGGTACGGCGGTCCTTGCGGCGCTACTTAGAATGATATTTTAGTTTATGGGTTTTATCTCCTTTTTGATATATTTAGGTCGATTTAAATTTCTATACTGCGTAGGACTTTCTGTATTTGAGCGGAGGCACGCCGTAGCTTCTCTTGAATTTTTCGCAAAAATAATTGCTGTCATTAAAGCCGCAACGGTAGGCTATTTCCGCGATGGAAAGCGCTTTGTCGTTTCGCAGAAGCTCCTCTGCCTTTTGCAGACGCACCAGAGTCAGATACTCGGAAAAGCCAAAGCCCGTCTCCTTTTTGAAGATGCGCGAAAGATGCTCGGGGCTTACGGATACGTGACGCGCTACGTCGGAAAGACTTATTTCGCCCGAGAAATTCTTGCGTATATATTCTACCGCGGCACTTACGTAGGCATTGCCTTCGCTTATCCTTGGGCATTGGTTTTCATTCCGCGCCAGAAGGAAAAAGAGAAGCTCTACCTTGGCGGCGACTATTCCCTGAGAAAATACGTCGGGGCTGGAATATTCCCGCTCTATATCCGCGAAAATCGTCTTTATTTCATTTGCTGCCCTATCGTTTCTGTAAAGATAGATAAGTGATGAGAGCCTGCCTGCGACAGAGGAGGGAATAAAGGCTTGGGAGCAGTATAGCAGCTTTCGGCTGTGTATGCCCTCTCGGTAGGTAGTATGGTGTATCACTCCCTCGGGGATAAGTATGAGGTCGCCATCCTTTACCTCATAGCTCTTGTTATGTATAAAGTAGTGGCACTCGCCCTTTTCAAGGTAATATATTTCAAAGGCGTTGTGATAATGCCGTTGTCCCACTATGGGCTTTGCGTTTATATCGGTTTCAAAACGAAAATATTTTTCGGGGTATTTTTGCGGCGCAGACATTTTTACCTCCCGCAGATATTTTTATAAAGTATAGCATACTGTATCAAAAAAATCAAGAAAATATTTGGAATTTATCAAATATATTAAGGAAAGCAGTGTTATTTTGATATATAATGGTAGCATAAAGCTTATACAAGGAGGCTCTAAATATGAAACGCGTTGAAAACAGAATAGAAGAAGTAAGGATAGCTTACGTGGGCGGAGGCTCAAGAGGATGGGCGTGGGGACTTATGAGTGACCTTGCGTCGGCTCCCGATATGAGCGGTACGGTGGCACTTTACGACATAGACCTTGAGGCGGCTAAGCACAACGAGATAATAGGAAATATGTATAATGACGTAGAGGGCGCGGTATCAAAGTGGAATTACGTGGCTACCGAAACTCTGGGCGAGGCTCTTGACGGAGCGGATTTCGTTGTTATATCCATACTCCCAGGAACCTTTGACGAGATGGCGAGTGACGTGCATACTCCCGAAAAATACGGTATATACCAGTCGGTGGGCGACACCAGCGGCCCCGGCGGTATAGTAAGAGCGCTTCGCACTCTCCCTATGATAGAGGTCATAGCAGAGGGCATAAAGGAGCATTGCCCTAACGCTTACGTTATAAACTATACTAACCCTATGACAATGATAACCCGTACTCTTTACAGAGTTTTCCCCGAAATAAAGGCGTTTGGATGCTGTCACGAGGTTTTCGGAACACAGAGAGTGCTGAAGGCAATGCTTGAGGATTCTCTTGGTATCAAGGACGTAACGAGAGATGAGATAAAGGTCAACGTTACAGGTGTCAACCACTTTACGTGGTTGACCTCGGCACACTATAAGAATATAGACCTTTTCCCCGTATACCGTGAATTTGCCGACAAATACGCAGAGAGCGGATTTACCAAGGGCAAGGATGATAACTGGATGAACAACGTATTTGACTGCTGTCAGAAGGTAAAATTCGACCTGTTCCGCAGATACGGATATATCGCAGCCGCAGGCGACAGACATCTTGCGGAGTTTTGTGAGGGCAAATGGTATCTTTCTTCGCCCGAGGCTGCAAGAAGCTGGGGCTTTGGACTTACCCCCGTTTCGTGGCGTAAGCAGGATCTTGCAAACAGGCTTGAGGCAAGCCGCAGAAAGAGAAGCGGAGAAGAGAAGATAAAGCTGGGAGCAACGGGCGAGGACGGAGTAAATCAGATGAGAGCGCTCCTCGGACTTCATACTATGGTAACCAACGTAAACCTTCCCAACGTAGGACAGATACCCAATCTTCCTCTTGGTGTGGTGGTTGAGACCAATGCGGTATTCAGCGCTGACGGAATAAAGCCCGTAATGGCGGGACCTGTTCCTACCGAGATATACGGACTTATCTCACGTATCGTTGCTGAGCAGGAGACGGTAGTTGAAGCGGCGCTCACACGCGATACCGAGCTTGCCTTCACAGCCTTCCTTAACGACCCGCTGGTCACCTTAGGCTTTGACGACGCGAGAAAGCTTTATAACGAAATGCTTGAGAATACCAAGGAATATCTTAAAGAGTATAATATTTAATGAAAATTGGGGGCGAAGGATTTCCTTCGCCCCCAATTTTTTATTCTAATATAAGTATCAACGGATCGAATATTCCTACCGTCAGGTCGAGTGTGTAAAGGTCGCCGTTCTTTGTAAACGCAACGCTTTCATAGCTTCCGTCGGCGCACAGACGTTTAATGCTCTTGACGTCCTTGCGGATAACCAGCGGGAAGTCGGGAAGCATATCAAGTGTCATATTAAGCACAGCGCAGAGCATTCTGCCGTCCTCCATCTCCGCTGCCTTCATAAGCACCTCGGCGTCCTCGGGATAATATACGGGTAGAGCGTCAAGGTCTGTCAGTATCTGCACGAGCTGATTTTTTCTCGCCTCGGTAAGGAAGCCGAAGGCGTGAACGATGTCGTATTCAAAGGTTGACTCTCCACCAAATACTACCGCTGTTCCGCCAAGCTCATTTTTGTAGGAGGTAACGGCGGGGAAGAGAATGTCCGTATATTTTCCGTCACGGAGATGATATACGTCGGAATAGCGTTTTACACCGTCGCAAATCGGGATTATCTCACGCACGTTTTGCTGAGCTGAGCTTTGCCCCGCAGGGTAGTAGATCTCTCCGCTCGCGTTAGGCTCGTTTGCAGCCCTGCGTCTGAGGTCAACTCCCAGATATTTGCCAAAGCCGCGGGCTATAAATCTTTCTGCGGCAACGGCGTCAAGAATCATACCGCCGCTAAGCATTTCGAGAAGCTCCTCGTCGGTAAAGTCACGCTCGCGTGTTCCGTCAAAGAAGCAAACTCCCTTGCCGCTATTGGAAAAGTGTATGGGCAGACCGAAGCGGTCAAGCACGTGAGCGCACCAGCCGTCGTTTTTGGAGAGCTCGGTTTCTCCCTCGACGAGCGGGTAAAAGGGACGGGGTGATACGGGTATCTTACAGCCAAGCCACGTAAGATTGCCGTTTATAGCCGCAAGCTCGTTGTAAAAGCCGCTGTACTTTGCAAGCTTCTTTCTGTATGCCACACCGCTCTTGGGCTCGAATATGCCTCTGGTTATCCAGTGCTTAGCTCCCCTTGCGCCCTCAAGAATAGCGAAGGTGAATTGAGAGTGCAGACGGGAGGCAGGGGTGGAATATCTGTTCTGTGGGCAGGTGTCGGTCTCTGCCAGGAGCACGTCGGGTCTTCCGCGCAGAGTAGATATTTCTGTTGCCGCTCTGTGGATAGCGTGAATGAAGTTTCTGGGGTCTGCCTTGCAGTAGTTTCCGTTGTGCAGACGCAGAACTATGGGGTTACCCTTTCCCGCAAGTATAGAGGCTATCTCGTAGGCGCCCTCTGTTCCGTCGCCGCAGGCGCAGAATGAGCCGGGGAGCGAGGGGTCAACCGAGTCTATTCCCGCTCTCATTTCCTTTGAGCATTCTATAAGCGAGTCTATCTGTGTTCTTACGAATATTTCTCTGTAAAGCTTGGATTTTTCATCGTTCCTTTTAAAGGCTTCAATAAGCTCCTCGCGAGTGAAGCTCTCGCCGCTGAGACGGTTGAATTCAGCCATATGTAAGGGGCAGGCGCAGGCAAGGGTGGGGCGGTCGCCCATAAGACGGAAGTCGTCGTCAAACATTATATGGTCGGGCTTTTCACGGGCTATGGTAGCCGCCGCCTCGCGGATGTATTTTCTGAAGCCCTTGTCGTAGGGACAGCAGATGGCAAGCTCCTCTCCGTTTGAGAGAGCTACGTATTTTTGAAACGCCGATTCCTGATTGAGCTTCCAGCCGTGACCTATGGACGCTTGAACAAGAACGCCCGAGGGCAGTCCCATAGAGTCCAGCTTTGATTTATATTTTTTGTAGGTCTCGCACAGAAGAGACGCCTTATCTATGGCGGGGTCTCCCTCGGGTGTAAGTGTCATTGCGAAAAGTGGCATTGTGGAGATGCCGTTTTCTATCTGGTATCTGATATCCTCGCAGTACTCGTCCACGTGCGCCGCGTCAAGACGCATTATTGAATAGTTAAGCATAATAAGAGCTCCTTTAGCCTTTGTAATATTTGTTGGAATTTTTTAAATATGAGATGCAATCGGTGACCCAGTCGGTCTGTAGGATGTCGTAGCCCTTATCCGCCAGCCAGCCCCAGCCCTTATCAGGCTCTCCCAGCAGAGAGATGTGGTCATCGTGACCGCCCACTAAGGGGCAGGTAAGCCAAAAAAGAATAGGATTGACCCATATAAGCTTGCCGTTTTTGTGCATCATTTCGATATATGAGTCCTGAGCAACAGGGGCGTTATCCTTGGCGAATACCACCTCACTGCCTATATAATTTATATTTCTGTTGCGGCACGCCTCAAGCGCGTTGTCGGTGTCGGTGGATACTGCCATAAAGGGAATATCGGGAGCAAGCTCCTCGGTCATATCGTATATTTCTTTATTGCCTGCGCTGCCCTTCAGAATTATCTGCTCCTCCATACCGTGGCGGCGGATCGCTTTTACTAACTCGGGAAAGCAGGAATATGCCTTGTCGGTGTTGATATAGCAACGGTTTTTAAAGGCTTCGAATACGTCGTCGAGAGTAGGAACGGGAAGGTCTGAGGTCTGATTTCTCAGGGCGTCTATCTCGGCGTTGGTCATTTTTGTGATGTCGCAGTCATATCCGAGCATCCGCTTTTCGGTACCGGGGTGAAAGACGTAGAGCTTGCCCTCTGCCGAGCGTGCTACGTCAAGCTCGATTATGTCAGCCCCGGCTTTGACTGCCGCCTCAAAGCCAAGAAGGGAGTTAAAGGTGATTATACCCGCATTGTAGCCGCCGTGTGCGGTTATAAGGACGTGCTTTTTTGAGAGGTCAAACAGAGAGTCCATATAAATTCTCCTTACAGATTTATGATCGCATTAAGCTCGGGAAATTTGCAGAGCTCCATAGAAAGATCATCTATATTCTTCAGAATTACAGTGTTAAAGCCCACGGCTGCCGCGGCTTCGGTGTTGACGGGAGTGTCGTCTACGAACACACAATCCTCGGCAAGCTTTTCGTATCTGCTTAGGAACAGCTCGAATATATCCTTGCCGGGCTTTATCAGTCCGTCCTGATATGAGGCTATGCCTCCGTCCATATACTTAAAGAATTCGTGGCGCGAGGTCATATAGTCAAATGCCTCGGGATTGGTGTTTGAGAGAAAGTACACACCGATACCCGCGTTATGAAGCTTTTTTAAAAGGCTTGTGTTTTTCTCGGAAGCTCGGAGCATTTCGTCGCAATTGTCCATTATTTGGTGGATTTTTTCGGCGTCCTCGGGATATTTTTTGCAGATAGAGTTGATGATGTCCACGCGGGAGGCATCGCCCGTGTCACCCTGCTTCCATTCCTCGCTGTTGAAGCATATTTTGTTGAAGTAATCTATCTCGCCCTTGCGATAGACAAATTGAGATATGTAGAGGTCGGGGTAGAAGCTGACCATAACGTTCCCAATGTCTAAAACCACGTTTTTAATCATTTGATAAGCTCCTTTACGAAATAATTCTTTCGGCGTTATTATATCATTCTTTGAGGGGTTGTCAATCGATAGAATAAAATGTTGGGCAAAGAAGGAAGTAATTCTTGGATCACGACAATGCCGTGTATATCAAAAAGCCGCAGGAAAGATATACGCTGGCGCGTGACGAGATACAGCCCGAAGGGCTGATGATATGCCAAGCCTGCGGCTTGGATAAAAAATACCGAGAACTGTGTTCTCGGTATTTTTTTGATATTCTGACCTCAATAAATGCCGATTAGTCAAGAAGCTTGATAAATAATCCGCCTACTACGCTTCTGTTTCTGCATTCGCGGTAGTCAGCAGTGCTTGTATAGTACCAGTCGGTAAGAGGCACGCGGTCGAGAGTTTCGTTTATCATATTGATCATTGACTGACAAACAGCATCGAAATATTCCTTGTCATCCCAAATGCGGGTTGACCACATAAGCCAGTCGATCTTTGTGTAATCCGAACGGCTATCAAGGGGGACTCCGTAGCGGTTCATCTTGGACATATAAATCTTTATCTCGTTTATCTTTACATCATCGGAGAAAATATTGTAGCCAAGCAGATTATCCCAAACAATGTTATACTTAAGGCTCCAGGTCTCGGCTCCGTCAAAGGTAAGACGTGTTCCGCCGTGTTCTGCCTTGGCATCCATCTCCCACTGCTTTGCGTATTTCTTGGCGATCTCCATGTAGGAAGCATCCCCCGAAAGCTCGGAATACGCCGCGATTCCGAGAATTGCCTTAAGGCTTAAGTTGCAGTTGCGCGCGAGATGACCCGCAAAGTCATCGGTACAAAGCTGATTGGAGGGATCGTAGCCAAAGTTAACAAGATAGTCGACCCACCGCTTCATAAGCGCCCTGTTCTCGTCAAACAAGGTCTGGTCGCCGCCCGAATATTTCTTAACAGCGGCAAGGCAAAGAAGCATATTACCCGCTTCCTCAACCGGCATCTGTCTTTCAAGCTCGATCTCACCGAAGAATCTGTTTCCTCTGTTTCCGCCGCCGCTCAAGAAGAGTGCCTGTACCCCGTAGACCTGACCGTTGCAAAGAGGATACTGACCTGCATCGTGAGGCGTGAAATCAAACTTCCACGCATCCGACTTAGCAAACTTAATGATCGGACGAAGCATCCCCTTTACAAGCTCGGGATTGTATTTAAGGAAGAGAGGAATTGAGGGGTATGTAACGTCAAGCGTTGCGATACATCCGTTGGAGTCATCTTCTTTTGAAAGGAAGAGTATGTTGCCCTCGGTATCCTTTACAAGCTTATGAGCCGCAATTGCCTGACGGTAAGCAAGAGAGGTAATGTTCTTATAATTTTCTCCAAGCTTTTCGGTCTCCTTGGTGAGCTTGGTATCAAATTCGTCGCAAAGCCTCTTTATCTCGGGGTACTCGCGAATAGCAGACTTAACCATATCGCCAAAGCTATCAAAATGCTCCTTATAGCACTCATCAAGCTGGTCACCGAAATACTCAATAGGCTTTATCTCGTCGTAAGCTACAGTAACAACACCCTCAAGCTCGTTTCTCATAGCAAAGAGGAATGCGCCGTCGTCATATCCGTTATACGTATCGTTCGTGGGAAGTATCTCTATTCTTTCCTGGTCGAGTATTCTGCCAACTCTTGCACCCTTGTCGCAGAGATGGAGATAACCCCAGTCGATCATAACGTTGTCGCCCGACTGGGAAAGAGGGCTTTGGCAAACGTTGCCGCATGAAAGCGAGAAGTCGTTTTTCTTAATTTCAACTCTTTGACTTTTCTTATCAACACATGCACGTGTGCTGATACCGAACATAAATCTCATAGGCTTGTCGCACTTTTTCTCGATCTTGTATGCAACGTAGCTTACAGGACGTGAAAGTATGTCAAGACGGTCGAGAAGAAGGGGAGTTGTAAAGGTAAGTTCAAGCTTTACCCACTCGTTTTCAAATTTGTATATAGAGCTTGTGGGAGTGATTTCCACGCTTCTCTGATAAATACGTTTCTTGAAAAGCTTGCCGTCGATGTCAAAGCCACTTACGGAATGAAATGTATTGTCAATAAAAACACCTGCAACAATGGGACAGGGTCTGCCCGACCAATGTTCTGTGGGGGAAGCGTAAAGTGCGTCATTGCACGACCAAATAGAGAAAAAAGGATCAACTGTAATAAGCGGAACAGCCGCAGGTCTGAATTTCATAAATTTTCCTCCCAAAATGTTGATTTTATTTCATTATACTGTTATAATAATGATAATACAATAGAGAAGACAAGCAAAATGATGAGGAATACACGCATGAAAGAAGAGCTATACAGAATAAACCAAAAAGGAAAAATGCAAGGTCTTATAAAATTCCAATTATGTGGAACAACATTTCCCGACAAAAATTATAAGATATACCGACCTTCATCAGAGGTGTGGTGCATAGAATACGTTGAGGAGGGAGGCGGCACGATAAAGCTCAATGACCAGACCTATTTTCCAAAAGCAGGTGACAGCTATTTTCTCCACGCGGGCAAAGACCACTATTACTTTTCAAACAGCGATGATCCATGGAAAAAGCATTTCATAAATATTTCGGGAAAGCTTGTCGAAAATCTTATTGAGGGTTACGGATTATTAGATACGGCTCATTTCGTCGGACTTGATCTTGGAAACGAGATCAAGCAAATTATAGAAATCGCCAAGAAAGGGAGAATGGATAACACTCCCGAATTGATCGTGATATTGAACGAGATATTTTTGAAGATGCACATTAATATGAAAAAGGACGATGTGACTTCAATCATAGGCATGGAAATGAAGGACTTTTTAAATACCCAGATAACCTCAAAATTTCACTTGGAGCTTTTGTGTAAGCATATTTCCAAGTCCGAATCTCAAACTATACGGATATTTAAAAAGCTTTATGGAATAACGCCTTACACTTACGTTTTGAATAAAAAAATGGACTTTGCCAAAAAGCTATTTATCGACACGAACCTTTCTGTAAAGGAAATCGCCACGAAGCTGTGCTTCTCCGATGAGTATTATTTTTCCAACATATTTAAAGAAAAGGTGGGATGCTCCCCCTCACAGTATAGAAAATTTCATAAGGGGAATAAAACATAAAATGTAATCCTATATATATTCCTCACAAAATGACTTGAATTGTTCATTCGATCAAACACATAAAATTAACAATTGTTTTAAAAAAGAACAAGGGCGGCCTGCGGCTCGGATAAAAAATTCGACAAGTCGAAACTTGTCGAATTTTTGGCCTGCCCGAAAGGATTTAGGAACCTAAATCGGCGCGAAAGACAGATAGAAAGGGAAGTGAGTGGTATGCGCCGATTAATCCAATGCCTATGGCATTGGAGAGGCTCCGCATCGAAAGGGATAAGTGAAATAACCAAAGGGGTAGTGTTGCTACCCCTTTGGTTATTTGGCCTGCCCGAAAGGATTTGAACCTTCGACCTTCAGAGTCGGAGTCTGACGCGCTATCCAGCTGTGCCACGGGCAGATATATGACCTACATATTATAACACATTATCGAAGGATTTTCAATCACATTTTGACGATATTTTTCAAAATGGAATAAAAATATAAAATAGAGGAAATATATATATGAAACAGGATAAAAAAGAGAGGAAATATTTTTCAAAAAAGGCTTGACAAAGGAAATTCTTTGTGATATAATAGCCAAGTCAATGGGGCATCGCCAAGCGGTAAGGCAACGGACTCTGACTCCGTCATTACCTAGGTTCGAATCCTAGTGCCCCAGCCAAACAACAAGCCACCCAACCGGGTGGCTTTTTTGTTGTTTGGCTGGAGCACTAACGCTTCGAAACGTTGCTACGCAACGCGAAGCGTTGTGGAGCTAGGTTCGCATTCGAGCCGAAAGCCGACGGGAGCTCGCTCACGGGAGGCTCGGCGAAGAATCCTCGCCAACGGCGAGTACCCTAGTGCCCGCCCCGCGCAGCGGAATTAGGTTCGCATTCGCCGCTGTTCTCGGTAGGGGCTGGCGCCCACGACAGCCCGTTTGTTCGATGGATTTTTCGGGTCGTCGAGGCGCCGACCCCTACGGTCAGGCGGAGAGCGTGCGAATCCTCGCCGCAGGCGTGTCCACTGGTGCCAAATGCAAATTCTTCTTTACATTCCCGCAAATGTGTGCTATAATAAACCCAGAAAGGCGGTGTGAAAATGATTCATTCTGATTGGCACATACACAGTGAATATTCATACGACGCAAGTGCGCCGATTGAGACCATAGCGTCTAACTCTAAGGCGCAGGGATTGCGCTTTGTTGGAATTACCGACCACGCAAATTTTAACGATGAAAAATTTATGGGTGATCTCCGCGCGTCTGCGGCAGCGGTTAAGGAGGCTCAGAAAAGGTATCCTTATATGATACTCGGTGTTGAGCTTACTCCCATTGAAAAGCCCGAATTTGACTATATCGCGAAAACGGGAACAAGAGAAGGCTACCTACCTCCCGAGCAGGGAACGCCCTACGGTATCGAGCTTGCCGCTACAAAAGAGGAGCTTATCTCTCTCGGCGTGCGATACGCCATCGGCGCAGCTCATTGGCGTGTGGATGTCCCCGGGGCAAAGGCTCTTCCCGTCGACCTTGACGCCTGCATCAAGGAATGGTACCGTCAACAGATGTGGCTGGCCTGCGACGAGCGTGTCACCGTACTCGGTCATCCTTGGTATCACGGCAAGGCCATCTGGTATGATGACTTTTCGATAATTCCCCGCTCAATGAATATAGATATTGCCTCGGCGCTGAAGGAAAACGGGAAATACGTTGAATGCAACTCGCATTTCTTTACCTCGGGCAAGGCTACGGAAAAATTCAGACGTCAGTACGCGGAATTCCTCCGCGAGCTGTTTGAAATGGGCATTCCTGTTACCTACGGCTCGGATTCCCACAACGGATATGCGGACGTGCGCCCTGCCGTGGAAAAATATCTTCTCGCCGTAGGCTTCAGGGACGGAGATATTTCAGAGCTTTCGGAAAAGTGCCTTTGGTAAGGCGCAGAGGCGGTGTAACTATGACTTTAGATTTGAATAGAGTTTACACGAAAGAAGATATAATCGACCAGCTTAGTGCTATGGGCGAGCCAAGGGGCTCGGTTGTTTTGATGCATTCCTCGATTCGTCTTATAGGCAAAGTCGAGGGAGGAGCTAAGACTCTTCTTGACGCAATGATAGAATATTTTACCTCGGAGGGGGGACTTTTTTGCGTTCCCACACACACCTGGGCTAATCTGAAAAAGGATATCACACTTGATATGAACGACCCCAAGACTTGTCTTGGTGCGTTTTCGGATTTTGCCGCGGCGGACCAAAGAGGAATACGCTCAGAGAATCCCACTCACTCTATGACGGTCTTCGGAAACCGCCGCAGAGCGCTCGAATTTATAAAGGATGAGATAAACGTAACCTCAGGAACTGCTCCCGAGAGCTGTTACGGGAAGATATACCGCGAGGGAGGATATATTCTGCTCGCGGGCGTTGCGCACAATAAAAACACCTATCTGCACTGTGTTGAGGAGATTATCGGTACGTCCAACAGACTTTCCGAGCCTCTTGACGTAACCGTAAAGCTCAGCTCGGGAGAGCTTGTAAAGACCAAAATACGCGCCCATAAGACCTCTTTTACCGATGACGTTTCGCTGCGCTTCCCAAAGTATGAGACGGCATTCCGTTACCACGGTGCAATACGCGACGGATTTATCGGGAACGCCCCCGCACAACTGTGCGACGCGCGTATTATGAAGGACGTTATGGAGAGTATTATGAAAAATTCAGAGGGAGCCGACCCGCTCGTCGACGAAAAAGCAATCTTGCCGAAATTGTATATCTGAGAAATGCTCTCGGCAACTATTGCAGACTTTAAGGGGGGCTATACTTTATTAAGTACAATAAAGAGGAATTAGATATGAGTAACGGAGAGTACCTATACGAAACCCATCTTCACACCTACCCGGTAAGCAAATGCGCAAGGGTGACGGTGAGAGATGTTGTGGAATTTTATAAAAGCCAAGGCTATGAGGGAATATTTATAACAAATCACTTTATTGACGGAAATATAAATATAGACCGTAGTATGCCTTATGAGGAGCGCATAAACTTTTTCTTCTCTGACTATGAGGAGGGAGTTCGCATAGGCAAGGAGCTTGGGTTGTCTGTTTTTTGCGGAATTGAGACGTCCTACGGCGGAACCGATTTTCTTGTTTACGGGCTTGATAAGGAATGGTTTTTGATGCATCCCGAAATAGAAGGAATGGAAAAGCGGCAGCAGCTTAGCCTAATGTCAGAGCATGGGGCTCTGGTCATTCAGGCGCACCCCTTCCGTGAGGCAAGCTATATTGCTTGCATCCGTTTGTTTCCAAGACACGTTCATGGGGTAGAGATTTATAACGGTTGCCGTACCGATTTTGAAAACAAAATGGCGGAGGAATACGCCAAGAATTACGGTCTGTTGTCCTTTGCGGGCTCGGATAATCACTCGGGAGCGAAGCAGAAAACTCTTGGGGGAATGCAGTCCGATACTCCTATTGTTGACGAGACTGACTTCGTTAACCGTGTAAAGAACGGCGAAATGACTCTGTTTCGCCGCGAAGTATGAAAATAGGGATTTAGATAGGAACTATGGAAGCAGAAATATATAAAATTATTTTAATTGCGGGAGTAGCTTTTCTTGCAAGCTATACTCAAAGCGTTACGGGATTTGGCTTCGGTATCGTGGCGATGATTTTTTTGCCAAGCTTTTTACTGTATATCGAGGCAAATATGCTGTCCACTATTTTGGGGGCAGTGACCTCAATTTTGGTTGCTGTTACCTTGTTCCGCAAAATAAATTGGAAAAACCTTGTTTTTCCCTTGGTGGGGAGCTTGATATTCAATTATCTTTCAATATCCTTTATGAAGGATGCCAAAAACGATACGCTGGTTTTACTTTTGGGAATAGCTCTCTTTGCTCTCAGCGTGTATTTTTTCTTCTTTTCGGACAAGATCAAGATAAAACCAACATGGTATGCGGGTCTTATAGCGGGCTCGCTTTCGGGTGTTATGAGCGGTTTGTTTTCCATAGGCGGTCCTCCCGTGGTTATCTATTATTTGCAATCCGAGGAGGATACGGACAGTTATATGGCGACTATATCGGCGTATTTCTTTCTGTCGGGAGTTATAGGAGTGACAATGAAAGCCTTTTCGGGATTTATGACTCTGAACGTATGGTGGGGCATTTTGTTCGGTGCTCTTGGAATGCTTGCAGGTGCTTTGCTTGGGAAGCTCGCAAGAAGCAAAGCAGAGCCCAAGCTTATTAAAAAATCGGTCTATGGAGTTATGGCGGTCAGCGGAATTATCAATATCATAACATCGTTGATTTGAGGATAAATAAAAAGGAAAGAGCGAGGCTCTTTCCTTTTTTATCACAAAAACAGGCAGGTTCCCACGAGGCAGAGGGTAATTCCCGCATACTGCTGCCATGTCAGCTTATCCTTAATGTAGAAAAGAAAAAATCACGCAGCCGCAAAAGCGGCTGCGTGATTTTTATTATTTGATTACTGTGCGTTAACGTAAGCGGTAATCTCTGCGGGGATAGAGGTGGGGAAGTTAAGAACATTGTTCATATAAAGGTTACCCGTAGCGGTATAGGTCATAGATTCGTCGCCAGCGGTTAAGCTCAATGAGCCTGCCGCAACAAGCTTGTTAGCGCTCTCGCAGGTTATCTTAAGCTCGGCAGAGGCGTTAAAGCAGTCTGCATCCGACAGCGCCATAGCTACTGAGGTATCGGATGTCTTTTCAGATTTATAATGGTGCTCGCTGATCTGTGTTTGGGTGTAAACTACCGTTCTCTTGAACGCCTTTGTGGGCTCAAGCTTGAAGGTAAGATTTGCGCACTCCGCACCTGCGGTAGTAAACTTGCTGCTGTCAACAAAGCCCTTTACGGTAGCCTTGTACATAACTATTTCGTATATATCGGTATTAGCGTCGTTGGCTTCATCATCATATTTCCAATCCTGCTTCGCAGCGGTAGCCGCTACGTCAAGATTGAAGCCTACGGGCTCGTTCTTGTCGTTGAATACGGTGTTAAGAGTTATTGTGGACTCGGGCTTGAGACCCTTTTCATACTTCTCGAAGGAATGAGTTTGCTTGAAGGTAAGGCTCTTAACCGTCATACCGTCATCGGTGATATCCATATCTATGGATGCGGCGGACATAAAGTAATCGGAAATAATCTCCTTGCCGAGCTCGGTGGTCTCATCAGTATTTATAGCCACGTGAAGCTTGGTCACAGCCTTGTTGTTTGCCGCGAAGGCTATCTCAAGTCCCGAAGCATCAAGGCTTTCCTTGGCTTCATCCATAAAATCGTTAAGCTCCTCCGCGGGAATAGCCTCCTCGGGATCATATCCCAAGAAGAATGCCGCGTTAGCCTTGATTGCGTCCAAGATAAAGTCGTTGCTGATATAGAACAATCCGTCCTTCTCGGTAAGGTGAGAATCCTTAAGCTCGGGCTTCTTTATGAGCTTGAGTATCTCTTCTGCCTGTGCGTACATAGCGTCAAGCTGTGTTTTGGGCTCCTCGGTTACGTCAGCCATAAGCTGGGGGCTATTAGTTTGATAAGTTTGAGCGGGCTTTTCGGTGGGCTGAGGCTGCGCCTCGGGCTCGTTCTGTCCGGCAATTTCCCATTTGCCGTCTTCCTTTTCAAATGCGGTAAGGCTTCCGTTGCCGAAGTACAGCCAGAATTCCTCACCGTGCTCGCCTTCTGCCACGTTATAATAGGCGTAGCCGTCCTTTATGGCGATAGAAGCGTTCATAGTGCTGTTGCCTACCTTGACGCTTGCATCCATACCGACCTTAAGGTCAGTGGCAAGCTTGGTCACGTCGTCCTTTGAAAGACCTGTGTTGTCCATTATCTTGGTTATATCAAATGAGTTGAATGCCTCTACGGCAGCCGTTTTATCAAGGGGCTGAGGTGCGGGAGCGGGAGTTGTGCTTCCCGAGGTCTCGGAGCTGCTTGCGGTGTTCTTGTCCTTGTTACAGCCCGTAAGGCAGAGGGAGAAGCAAAGAATGATCGCCAGTAAAATCAATGCTAATTTTTTCATTTTTATAATTACCTCCTAAGTAATTTATGTCTTGATTATAGCACTTTTGCAGATTGAAGTCAAGGGATTAAGAGATTTTTTCAAAACTATATTTTAAAGCGTCTGGCGTAGGCGCATTTTCTGCAAAGCTCCTCGGACGCTATTTTATTTTTAAAGCCTTCGGCAATTTTTTGGGCTCTATCCGACGCAAGTATGCTGCGGATATCGCTCTCAAATATATTTCCCAGAGTCATATCTCCCTCGGCATCAAGACAGCAGGGAACTACGCTTCCGTCTGCCAATATGGCGAAATGATCGTCAAGTCCGTGGCAGAATACGCGCTCTCCAAGGTCGGGAGCATTCATATCGGGCCACCCAAAACGCTCTCCGTATTCAATATGCAGCTTGTCGCGTATTCGCGCTCCACGCGCTCCTATGTGCCAATCCCCGCCAAAGCGGTCCTTGAGAAGTGAGAGTGTCAGACTGTTGCGCTCTGCCGCTCTCTCTCCCCTCTCGTCGTCCGCTCTGTTCCATAGCCGCAGGACCGTAAGTACGCCCGCACGGCTTGCGCGGTCGGCAAAATCTATACAGCTCTCTATATATTCGGTCTGTTTCTGACTGTTTTCGCCCTCAAAGCTGTGAAGAGAAATATTTACCTTGTAGACTCCCGCCAGAATAAGCTTTTCGCCCATATTCCTCAAGAGCGTGCCGTTGGTGGTGATGGCTACCTTGAAGCCGCATTTGTTAGCGTATTCAATAAACGCGGGAAGCATAGGGTGCGTCAGCGGCTCTCCCATCACGTGGAGATATAAGTACTCGGTAATACCTCGCAGATTTCCCGCCACGCGAGCAAATTCTCCCAAAGTCATCTGCCTTTTTTCTCTTCGCGTGCCGTGGCAGAAGGAGCAGCTCATATTACATATATTCGTTATTTCAACGTAGACTCTTGAATACACACAGTACCTCCCAAAGCTTTACTGCCTTATATTATACTACTGTGTAAGAAAAAATTCAATAGGGAAGCATTGGTTTATTGACATAACGTATATAAATGTGGTATAATCATAATATCAAATTACAAAACGGAGGGGGCTCTTATGAAAAAGACTTTCTTGGCAATATTGTTGGCATTTTCACTTTTTCTGTGCGGATGCACCATAGATATGAGCTTTGTTACGGGAGACTCAAATGACGGAAGCACACAGACTCCCCCCGCTCAGAGTGGGAAGAAGACCGAAAAGGAGGAGGCATATCTGGATATAGAGTGCCGCTCTGTGTCAAAGCTTCAGGAGATATATTTCGGCTTTAGTGACAGCGACATAGCCTTTGTTATGTCCTTTCCCACCGAGTGGCTCGTAAGCCCTAAGGCGGGCGAATACGCTCTCCTGCGCGGCGGCAAGGAAATAGGAAAGGTATTTGCGGGTGAGGCTGAGGATATATCGGATTGGCAGGAGATATCACTGTCAAAGGATAATTCCAGAGGTATCACCAGAGAGAGAAGAATAGAGATGAAGGACGGTGCGGACGGTCCCGAATTCAGGCATAGAATAAGATACCAATATGAGGACAGCTCCAAAAAGACCGTTACAATGGTTTGCGATTACTCCGAGCTTGACAAATCGGGCTGCAGTATGCTAACGGTGGCACCCCGAACAGAGAGCCTTGGAAACCAGCTCAATCTGAATATGCTCTCTCACGTAGCCGACGGCAAGGTGATCATTCTGGGCAACAGCTTTATAGGCACCTCTCAAATAGGCTATATACTTCAGGATATGCTTAACGCGGGCGGCAAACAGCTTGATATGACGGCGGTGACCAGAGGAATGGCTGAGGTTGATACCTATATCGGAGACGCGGCGCTTATGCACGAAATAAGAAACGGTGTCTACGATTGCGTATTTATATGCGGCTTTTACGCTCACGAGGAGGCGGACCATCTTGCCATCCTTGAGGAGGCGTGCAATGAGTCCGACACCGAGCTGGTAATATTCCCCGCTCATAACGAGTTTGAGGATTGCATCAAGAAGGCGCAGGAAAGATGCCCT
This sequence comes from uncultured Clostridia bacterium, assembly GCA_904501715.1. Lineage (GTDB taxonomy): Bacteria > Bacillota > Clostridia > Oscillospirales > CAG-272 > HGM12713. Next base: position 17,097 of record CAJGCD010000002.1, on the reverse strand, counting down.
GAGCTTAAGACCCTTGATTGGCGCGGAGAGATAAATATGCTTATTGAGAGCGGCGTGGATATGTGGGAGTTCTGCATTGACGACGCGCATAAGCACAGCACTCCTCTTGCGGGATACGTAGGAGCGCATATGATATACAGAGCCATATACGGAGAGATACCTCCCGCCGAGCTGTCGGACACCTCGGTGCTTGAGCAGGCAAACAAGCTTTTTCCCGGCTACGTGAAAACGGGAAAGGTGCCCGTTGACGTAAGTCTGAGATATTTTGATTGAGCTTACTTGAAAAAGGGAAGAATGTATATATAAAGCAAAGGAGAAATATATGAACATCACAGAAACAGTAAAATACGTGGGCGTAAACGACCACAGCATCGACCTTTTTGAGGGTCAGTATGACGTTCCCAACGGAATGGCGTATAACTCGTACGTTATTTTGGGCGAAAGGATTGCCGTTATGGATACGGTTGATGCCCGCTTCGGTCACGAGTGGCTTGATAATATTCAGAACGTGCTGGGAGCTAAAGCCCCCGACTATCTGGTAGTACAGCATATGGAGCCCGACCATTCGGCAAACATAGCTACCTTCGCAAAGACCTATCCCGAGGCTAAAATAGTTTCCTCGGCTAAGGCTTTCGTAATGATGAACAACTTCTTCGGCGACGATTTTGCCGACAGACAGATAGTGGTAAAGGAGGGGGACAGCCTTTCTTTGGGCGACCGTGAGCTTGCCTTCGTTGGTGCGCCTATGGTGCACTGGCCCGAGGTAATAGTTACCTACGACACGAAGGACAAGGTGCTCTTCTCGGCGGACGGCTTTGGAAAATTCGGAGCGCTTGACGTAGAGGAGGAGTGGGCTTGCGAGGCGAGAAGATACTATATCGGTATCGTAGGTAAGTACGGCGCGCAGGTACAGGCTCTTCTTAAAAAGGCGGCGGGACTCGATATTGCTATCATCTGCCCTCTGCACGGACCTATCCTTACAGAAAATCTCGGCTACTATATAGGCTTGTATAACACCTGGTCAAGCTATCAGAGCGAAAGCGAGGGCGTGGTAATAGCTTATACCTCGGTTTACGGAAACACAAAGAAGGCAGTGATGCTTCTTGCCGAAAAGCTGAAGGAAAACGGATGCCCCAAGGTAGTAGTCAACGACCTTGCGAGATGCGATATGGCAGAGGCTATTGAGGATGCCTTCAGATATAACAAGATAGTTTTCGCAACCACCACCTATAATGCCGATATATTCCCCTTTATGCGCCACTTTATCCACGGGCTCACCGAGCGTAATTTCCAAAACAAGACTGTGGCGTTTATAGAGAACGGAAGCTGGGCTCCCTTGGCTACAAAGGTTATGAAAATGATGCTGGAGGATTCTAAAAATCTTAAATATGCCGAGAACTCCGTTAAGATAATGTCAGCACTTAACAAAGAGAGCACAGAGCAGATTAACGCTCTTGCCGAGGAGCTTTGCCGCGAGTATCTTGCGCAGCAGGATTCTACCGCGAACAAGAACGATATGACCGCACTCTTCAGGATAGGGTACGGACTCTACGTTGTTACGTCCAATGATGGAAAAAAGGATAACGGACTTATCGTAAATACGGTTACACAGGTTACAAATACCCCCAACAGGGTGGCTGTTACTATAAATAAGGAGAACTATTCCCATCACGTTATCAAGCAGACGGGAAAGATGAACGTAAACTGTCTGACTGTTGATGCGCCTTTTGCTGTATTTGAGGCATTCGGCTTCAGAAGCGGCAGAAACGTTGACAAGTTTGCCGACTGCACGCCTCTGCGCTCGGATAACGGACTCGTATTCCTTCCAAAGCACATAAATGCCTTTATGTCCCTTAAGGTTGAGAACTACGTTGACCTTGGCACTCACGGAATGTTCATCTGCTCGGTGGAGGAAGCAAGAGTTATATCCGACAGACCCACTATGACCTATACCTATTATCAGGAGAACGTGAAGCCTAAGCCCCGGACCGAGGGCAAGAAGGGCTACGTTTGCAAGGTATGCGGATACGTGTACGAGGGAGAAACGCTTCCCGAGGATTTCATCTGTCCTCTCTGCAAGCACGGCGCGGCTGATTTTGAGGAGATAAAATAAAAACAATCTTTTACAAGGGGAATTGTTCTTGATTTTTGCTCGATATTTGGGATTTTATCTTATGTAATATCTCGCAAAAATCTTCGGTCACCGTTCGCAAAACAACTCACCGGGTTGTTTTGCTCTCTGCGTTCAATTCCCCGTTTATATGGCTCCGCAAAACAACAAAAAGGCGCACTTGCGTACGCCTTTTGCTGTTTTGGTGGATCCGAGGGGAATTGAACCCCTGTCCGAAAACCTCTTGATATGACCTTCTCCGGGTGCAGTCTGTTTTTTAGAATTCCCCTTGTCGGACGTCAACAGACAGACTTCCCACTCGGGTAGCCATTTTCTGCGTGGTCGGCTCAATGGCGAAAGACCGACGCACGTTCACCGCTTACTTGACGCTCAGTCCCGAGCCGCGATACTCTCGGGAGGAACGGGCGGCGCTCAGGCCGCGGCACTGCCCTTAGGCAGCCATTGCAACGTTATCGTTAGCGTTTAATTTTAAAGTTAGGCCTTTTAAGAGATTGCCCGGCTCTACCCGCTTATCATACCTCAAAATCCCCGTCGAAACCTTTACGGACCCATAATTGAAGTAAGAAGTAATAGTGAAGAGGTAAAAAGTAGCCTATTCGCGGTATCCCTTTGAGGAATCCTTCATCCGTCTGTCCATCTCTCGGTTTGCCTGCTTTTCGGCGAGAGCGTCACGCTTGTCGTAGAGCTTTTTGCCTCGGCAAAGCCCTATCTCCACCTTGAGATTTTTGCCCGAAAAGTAGAGCGAGAGGGGAACGAGTGTATAACCCTTTTGTGCTACAAGACCGCCCAGCTTCATTATCTCTCTCTTGTGCATAAGGAGCTTTCGCTCGCGTCTTGGCTCTCGGTTGAAGATATTGCCCTTCTCGTAGGGGCTGACGTGCATACCTACCACGAAAAGCTCTCCGTTTTTGAGTGAGCAGTAGGTATCCTTAAGATTTACCGCGCCCATACGGATGCTTTTGACCTCTGTACCGTAGAGAGCTATTCCCGCTTCGTATTTTTCGTCCACGAAGTAGTCGTGATATGCTTTTTTGTTCTGCGCCACGGTCTTTATCTGCGTATGATTTGCCATATAAGCTCTCCTTTCTCGGTATTTTGCAATATATTGTAACATAATCCAATAAAAAAAGCAAGTATTTTATGTCGATTTCAAATATTTGTCTTGAGATTTTCATATTATTATGTTATAATTTTTCTTGCAAGGGGGGGTGACGAAATTGAAAAAACGAATATGTATGACGGTTTTTTTCTGTCTTTCGCTTCTGTGGATCGTGTTTATATGGGGTAACTCCTTGCAGCGGGGAGTTGTGTCGGGAGCGATGAGCGGCACGGTAACCGAGCGCATCAACGCATTTTTCGGGCAGTTTATAGACGGATTTTACATATCGGGATATTTTGTGAGAAAGACCGCTCACTTCCTTGAATTTGCCCTGCTGGCATTTTTGCTTTGCTTTGATTACTGCTTTATTTTGGGTATAAATAAGGACAGCTCACTCAAAAGGATATCCGCTCTCTGGCTTGCGCTTCCCACCGCGGTGGCGGTTGCCTGCATAGATGAGAGCATCCAGCTCTTTGTTGAGGACAGAGTGGGAAGCATTAGCGACGTGCTTATAGACAGCTCGGGGGCGCTGATTTGCACATTGGTGTTTTATTTAGTGTTAATATTGCGAAAAAGGCAGAGAAAATAGCCTGTTGCTTCACGCAACAGGCTATTTTTATATCCGTATTGCCTCGCCGCCTACTGCTGTAAGCATTTCCTCGGCGGCTCGGCTGAAATCGTGCGCCTCGATTATGAGAGGCTTTGTAAGCGCTCCGCGTGCGAGTATCTTTACATAGTCGGCTTTCTTGCTCACAAGGCGTTTCTTTTTCAGTGCCTCTACGGTTACGAGCTCGCCGTCGCGGAATTTTTCGGCAATAACGTCAAGATTTATTTCGGCGCGGTGGGATGCCTGCCGCGCCTCTTTGGGCTCGGCTTCGCCTTCGGTGTCCTCCTCGTGAGACACACCGTCAAAGAAAAGGGCTTCAATGTCACCTTCGCTGTCCGCCGGGGCTCCGCACAGCACGGGAACCTCTTGACCCTCGGGGAGAAGCTCGGATGATCTCTCCTTTAGGAGCGAGGGCTTGGGGCGTAACATAGGTGTGCGCTTTTTATCAAGCTCGGGTTGGCTCTGTCTTGCGTGGCGGGGATGAATGTCCTCACCCTTTTGCTTTTTCAGGAAGGAGAGCTCCGCCCGCGCCAGAAAAGCTATTCCGCAGCCGAGAGCTAAGGCGGCTACCGACAGGAGAACGGTCAGCTCCACCGCGTTTGAGGGCTTTATGCGAAGAGCGGTATACGCAAGGAAGGGATTTAAACTGTAAAGAAAGCTTTCGGGAAGCATATTTTTTTCCTTTCTCCTGCGGTTGTATCGCAGGAACATAACGAAGCAGAATACGATTATCTCAAACACCAGAAGAATTATAAGGAATATAAGAAGGGGAGTCAGGTCTATGGTTTCCTCGCAGAGAACGTAATAGCTCGAAAAATGTGAGGTGTTCAGCGATATAAGCAGATCTCTTTGCTCTATGCTGTAAAATTCCACCCTGCCGTCCTTGTCCACAAAGGCAAGACCCAGCACGTTTTCGTCCTTATATGAGGAGGGAAGAAGCATTTGAAGCGTGTAGCCTTTTGCATCGCTTGAGATTTCCGAGAGGGATATATCCAGCCCCAGAGCGACCACGCATTTTTGCAGCATCTTGCGCTCCTTTGCACTCAGTTCTCCGTATACAGTGATACCGTCATTTTTTACAGCTCTTCGTATGAGCTTCTGAAGTGCCTTCAGATCCTCGGCTGACTCACTTATAGACAGGGATGCTCCCGAAAGTATGCCGTTCTTGGAGTACACCTTTCCCCAATATCCTGTGGAAAAATCGTAGCCCAGAGGGTATTCTGCCTTAGGAGAGGTGATGACCGACGCCTCGTTTGAGGTGTACAGAGTATCTCTGCGCACGCCGCGGATAAGCTCCAGCGCTTGGGCAAGGCTCTCGTTAAGCTGGGGAATGTTGAATATTTCCTTATATTGATTTATGGCTTTCTCGGCATCGTCGTAAAGCTTTTTTGCAAGAGCGATATTGTCCGAGGAATAGAGCGAGGTGTTATCCGTGCAAAGCTTAAGCGCATCTCGCAGGGCATCAAGGGCGGAAGCCTTGGCATCCTCCAGAAGGTCGTTTATATTGTCGATGCTCTTTGCGGTGGTATCAAGAAGAGCGGTGCATTCGGATATGCTGACGCAGGAGGAGAGCTTTTTCTTGGCATTCGCTATGGTATCGAGAATTTTAGTGTAATTGTCTGCCGAGTAGTTCTCTTTGGCGGGGCACAGCTTGTCCAGCTCTATTGTTACGGTGCCCTTATAGATGGTAAGATTTTCTCCCGACGCTGTCAGCTCCAGAGCATGGAGCTGTTCAAGGGCGGTTGCGTAGGCTTGCGTTACTTTATCGCTGCTCTCGCAGCTCTGTATATCAGCGGTGAATTTTGCGCACAGTGCTACCGCGGAGTCGAGAAGCTCCTTCTTTCGTGTGGCGCTGAGCTGCGCGAAGGCGCCGATGGCTTCTTCGAATTTTTCTCGGTCCTTGATTATGAGGGCAGAGTATTCCTCACGGCTTTTTTTGAGGTCGGCTTCCTGAGCACTCTTGAGGATGCTGTTAAGCTCCTCTGTAAAGCTATTCCACACAAAGTCGAGAACGGTGACGTTTTGCGCTAAGGTAGCCTCCTCGGTAAGCGATTTTTTAAGGTTTTCTATTTTTGCGGTGTAAGAATCCTTATCCTCCTCTGATATAAACTTCATCTTTTTAATGAGATAGCAGCATTCGTCGGAGCGGGAGATCATAGTATCCACTGTCAGAAGGCGGTTTATTTTGAAGATAGCCTTGTCGGCTATTACTGTCATCTCGTTTCTGTCGGTGCATAGAAAAATAGTGGCCTTGGCATCCGAGATGAGCTTTTGTATATTTGCGTTTTCGCTTCCTCTTGCCGATGCTCTTACCCGTACACCTTGGTCTATTCTGTCAAAATCTATTATTGTAATTTTCAACACTTCATCGTGGCCGCTGCTCGGTAAAAGCTTCAAGTCCCTGAGCTTGCTTGCGGCATCCTTGCATGCCTGTGAGAGAGACTGCTTTTCCTCGTCCGTGTAAGACTTATACAGCTCGGCGGAGTATAACTGACGGTAATAGGACACTATCTGGGAAAGGGTGTTGGCTTTTGAAAGTATTATGTCACAATTATTATAAAATTCATCAATATTATTTGTGGGTGTTGATTTTAATTCGTTTATTATAATTTCGCACAAATCCAAGTAATATAGGTCATCATCGCGGAGAGAGCGTATTGATATTCCTAAAACGGTCTTGTATTTTTCAATTATAGAATTTATTTGACTTGATATTACGGCTCCAACCGAGTTTTCAAGCTTGAGATAGTCGGTTATGGCTATTCTCAGGGCTGTTTCGTCCGCTTTAGTCAGCTCGTCACGGCTTTTCTTGATTATGGCGCTGTGGTCTATAAGATATCTTTGGGCTTTTGCCTCTTGGATTATATCTCTCATCTCCCCAAGAGCCTTTTCAAGAGATTTATTGCAATTTTCATCAAACTGTGCCGAGGAGCTCGACAGAACGCTCAGAGAAACAAAGGCGCTGTCGTAGCAGTCCTTGAGACGCGAGAGAAAGGAAGAGCTATCATAGCTTCCTAAAATTATATTAAGGTCGGAGTGAGCGCTCTTCAACGCCGAATACAGCTGTTTTTCATAGTTGGCACGCTTTATTTCGGCTTTTATCTCCAAGGCGCTTGTACAGCTGTCTATTATGCAGCCGTAACCGTTAAATAAGCCTTCTATGCGTGTAAGCTCGCTGTCCTCTCCGTCCTTCAGGAGCAGAGTTAGTATCTCGTCCTTGGCGCGCGCCTTTTCGTATGCGAGGGTGTAGCCCTCAAACGGTGCCGTAAAATCTCCCGCCTCTCCCGCGGCGGTTGCTCTTGTTGCTATATCGTTGACCGATACGACCAAATTGCTTATAAATATATTGGTATATTTTTTGCCTATGAAGGACTCTGTCAGGTCGTCTATGAGCGTTCTCATTTCCTCATTCATTGCCGCTATGCTGTCTGCGTCTCCCAATTGAATGTTGAACACGCCTACTCGGCTGTTTTCCTTGATGTCCTCATCGGGTCTTATTATGGAAAAGATATCTACGGCTTGAGAATAAAGGCTGTCGCGTGCCCGTTGCAGTAACAGTAATTCCTTTGTTTCCTCAAAAACAGTAACAAACTCACCGCCGCCCGTGGAGTCGGATTTAATGTTTGCGAGCTTTCCGAGAGCTAAATCAACGTATCCCAGACATTGCTGGGAATCTCCCTCGCGCAGCAGCAAGGAAATTTTTTCCGTGTAGACTGCTCTGTTCAGCTCTACACACAGATCGGAGCAGGTGGTCCTTAAGGATTCCGCGCTCATATCCTCGCCTATTTTCAAAAGAGCGTTATCGTAGACATCCTTTACTGTGCTTATGGATGAGGGGGAGGATATATCCTTTATATTGAAGAAATATATCCACGCAAGGCTGCCTGCGCTGGTGCTTCGGACATAGGCTTGGTCTATTTCATATTTCATTGACCGTTTTGAGGAGTCCTCGTGTCCGTCAAGAGCTGACAGCTCGCTTCTGTATTTGTTTATGACGTTGGTTACTTCTGCGGATATGCTTTTGGTAGGGGTCGGGTCCATCTGCTTGTACCGGCTTATCTCCTCGCCGATATCAGCAAGATAGGATTCGATAAGGTTGTGATTTTCCGCACTAAAATCCTGCGCCGATGTATTTGCCGTGACTATGAGGGGGAAGAATATCATCGACAAAATCAGCAGAGCCAAGGCTGCGTAAAATCTGTGTCGAAAATCCCCGTTTTTTGCGTGTAATTCTTTTGCTTTCATATGTTTTTTGCTATCCTCCGAAAAATTTAGCTTTCATAAAAGTATTATACCAATATATGGAAAATTAGTCAATAAAATACATAAAATATTTAGTGCGTATTCGAAAGATAATTTTATTTTTCAACACAAAAAAAGGAACAATATGTCGTCCTTGGTAAAAGCTTGACGAAGTCTATTGAGCGGTCAGGAATTTTGTCGTCCCCATTTGCGAAAAATCGGTTGCAAAAAAAGGCGATTTGTGTTATAATAAAGACGTATGAGATAATGGCTCATAATAATTGATTAAGGAAGTGCGATATGAATGCGATAATAACCGTGGTCGGACACGACAGCAAGGGAATAATAGCAAAGGTAAGCGCAAAGTGCGCGGAATCGGGGGCAAACATAGTAGAAATATCACAGAGTGTTTTGAAGGAATATTTCGCTATGATAATGGTGATAGACATATCCGACATAAGCATCCCCTTTACGTCATTCGTGGATGAGATGAAGAAGCTGGGAGAGGATGCGGGACTCGACATCCGAACCATGCACGAGGATATTTTTAATTCCATGCACAGAATATGAGTGCTTGAGGACGAAAGGCGGAAAGGATTTTGAATCTACTCAGTTTTGACGATATTTTTGAAACCATAAATATGATCAAGGAGGAAAACCTTGACATAAGGACCATAACTATGGGTATCTCGCTTTACGATTGCGCGGGCGATGATATAGATACGGTCTGCCAGCGCATCTATGACAAGATAACCGCAAAGGCGCGTGACCTTGTAAAGGTGGGCTGTGACATTGAGAAGGAGTACGGAATACCGATAATAAACAAGCGTGTTTCGGTGACTCCTATATCCCTGGTGGGCGGCAGATATACAAAGGATGATTACATAAAGATAGCAAAGACGCTTGACAGGGCGGCAAAGACGCTGGGTATCAATTTTATCGGCGGCTTCAGCGCGCTGGTGCAGAAGGGCTTTACGGATAACGCGAGAAATCTTATAGCCGCAATACCCGAGGCTCTGGCTTGTACCGAGCGGGTATGCTCCTCGGTAAACGTGGCGTCAACCAAGGCGGGCATCAATATGGATGCGGTGGCTATGATGGGTCACGTTATCAAGGAGGCGGCTTATCTGACTCGCGATAACCAGTCAATGGGCTGCGCCAAGCTGGTGGTATTCGCCAACGTTCCCGAGGACAACCCCTTTATGGCGGGCGCCTTCCACGGTGTCGGGGAGGCTGAAACGGTTATAAACGTAGGCGTTTCGGGCCCCGGAGTGGTAAGCTCGGCTATAAAGAGAGCGGGAAATTGCAATTTCTCCGAGCTTGCCGACGTAATAAAAAAGACCGCATTCAAGATAACCAGAATGGGTCAGCTTGTGGCTACCGAGGCGTCGAAGCGTCTTGGCGTGCCCTTTGGTATAGTGGACCTTTCCCTCGCTCCCACCCCCGCTGTGGGCGACTCGGTTGCCTACATACTTGAGGGAATGGGACTTGAGAAGTGCGGAACTCACGGAACTACCGCCGCTCTTGCTCTGCTCAATGACGCGGTAAAGAAGGGCGGAGTCATGGCTTCCTCACACGTTGGCGGACTTTCGGGCGCGTTTATTCCCGTTTCAGAGGATGCGGGTATGATAGATGCGGCAAGAGTGGGCTCGCTTACACTTGAGAAGCTTGAGGCTATGACCGCGGTCTGCTCGGTGGGACTTGATATGATAGCAGTGCCGGGAGATACACCTGCGTCCACCATATGCGGTATCATTGCCGACGAGATATCTATCGGTGTTGCTAACACCAAGACCACGGCGGTGAGAATTATTCCCGCATACGGTAAGACGGTAGGCGAGTCTGTGGAGTTCGGCGGACTTCTGGGCTATGCGCCCATAATGAAGGTCAGCGAGTACTCCTGCGCAGATTTCATAGCAAGAGGCGGCAGAGTTCCCGCGCCTATACACTCGCTTAAGAATTAAAAATAATTTTTCAGCTTCGACAGAGCACTTTTCTCGATGCGGCTTACGTAAGAGCGGGAGATGCCAAGGCGCTCGGCTACCTGACGCTGAGTCAGAGGCTTTCTGCCCCCAAGTCCGTAGCGCATAGCGATTATTTTCTTGCTTCGCGCATCGAGCACGGTGGAAATGAGGCGCATAGCCTTGTCGGAGTAGAGCTTTTTGGCTACCTCGGAATCCAGTGATTCCTCGGTGCAGACTACGTCCATATAAGTAAGGGGATTCCCGTCACGGTCTACGTCTATGGTGTCGCTGAGCGACACCTCGGCGGCAAGCTTTTTCTGAGAACGGAAGTGCATAAGTATCTCGTTTTGTATACATTTTGCCGCGTAGGTGGCAAAACGGGCACCCGTGCTTACGTGAAAGCTGTCTACCGCCTTTATAAGACCTATGGTTCCTATGGATACCAGGTCCTCTTGGTTCTTGGCGGAGGAATAGTATTTTCTCACGATATGGGACACCAGCCGCAGGTTGTGAAGTATCAGCTTCTCACGCGCCGCGCTCTCACCGTCCTCGGCTTTGAGGAAAAGCCTGTGCTCCTCTTCCGCGGGAAGGGGAGGGGGATAGTTGCCGGGCGTGTTGATGCCAAGGATAAGATTGATAAAGCTTGAAAAAAGGGACAGGATACTTGTAAACATAAGATTTCTCCTTTTGAATTTTCAATTGTGCTCGCTAAATATTATGCGGTAGATGCAAAAAAGATAAGATGAAAGAAAAATATTCTCGGAGGAAAAAATGAAAGAGCTTTTCGGAAATGCCATAGTAGGACAGTCGGGAGGACCGACCACCGCTATAAACGCTACGCTTACGGGCGTGGTCAAGGGTGCTATCGCCAGTAAATATATACGTACTATATACGGAATGAGAAACGGTGTTGAGGGCTTGATGGAGAGAAGGATAATAAATCTCAACGAGACACTTAACGATTCGGAAAAGCTGAGGATGCTTGAACGCACTCCCGCGGCGGCGCTGGGCTCCTGCCGTATGAAGCTGCCCGACCCCAATTCGGCATCGGATACCGATATTGTGGTATTTGAGAAGATATTTCGCATATTTGCCGAAAATGATATAAGGTATTTCTTCTATATAGGCGGTAACGATTCTATGGACACCGTGGCAAAGATATCGGCATTCGGAGAGAAGATAGGCTACGATATCCGCGTGGTGGGAATACCCAAGACGATAGATAATGACCTTATAGAGACAGACCATACCCCCGGGTACGGCTCGGCTGCAAAATACGTAGCCACCACTATGCAGGAGATAATCCGCGACTGTGCCGTATATACCACTAAGGCGGTGACCATTGTTGAGATAATGGGAAGAGACGCGGGCTGGCTGACAGCCGCATCTGCCGTAGGCTCGGTCATAAACGGACAGGCCCCCGACCTTGTGTATCTGCCCGAGAGGGTCTTTGATATGAACGCCTTTTACGACTCGGTGGAGAATGCCTTCAGGAAGCATCCCAATCTTGTGATAGCGGTGTCAGAGGGTATCCGCTTTGCCGACGGACGTTACGTGGGAGAGAGCACTCAGAGCGGCAGTGCCGACGTGTTTGGACACAAATATCTGTCGGGAACGGCGAAAGCCCTTGAAATGGCGGTCAAGCTGAGATTTGGATGTAAGGTAAGAGCGGTGGAGCTTAATCTGCCTCAGCGCTGTGCGGGACATCTCTTTTCAAAGACCGATATCAATGAATCCGTAGCAATAGGAAAGGAAGCTGTCCGCGCGGCTACCGAGCAGGGAGTCAGCGGAGATATGATGGTATTCGAGCGGGTTTCCGACGCGCCCTACTGCGCAGCCATAGGACACAGAAGAGTGGCGGATATAGCCAACAAGGTCAAATTTGTGCCCGACGAGTTTATAAACGACAAGGGAGATTTTGTTACCGAGGAGTGCTGCCGATATATACTTCCTCTTATTGAGGGTGAGGCTACCCCCACGTATTATAAGGGAATTCCTCAATATCTCATTCTTTGATGGGGTAAATTACAAACAAAGAACGACCGCCCTCTCTGCAAAAACGGCAGAGAAGGCGGTTTTCGGAAAGGATAGATAATGGAGCTTGTGCTGCTGACCGCCTTGGGAGTAGGCGGAGCTACCGTTATAGGTGCCGTAATCGGCTTTGCTTTCAAAAAAATATCCCATAGCTTTTCTGACATAGTTCTATCCTTTGCGGCGGGGGTTATGCTGGCGGCGGCTGTGCTTGGGCTTATTGTGCCCTCCTTGGAGAACGGAAGAAGCTACGGTATTTTTATGACGGTGGCAGGAATATTCGCGGGAGCGCTGTGCCTTAATCTTATAGACAAGCTTGTACCGCATCTTCATAGGCTGGCGGGTCAGGAGTCGGAGAGCCACTCCAACGCAAATCTTAGCAAGGTGCTGCTCTTTGTCAGCGCCATAGCAATACATAATCTTCCCGAGGGTATAGCCGCGGGAGTGGGCTTTGGCTCGGGTGATACCGCGGGAGCCTTGGTCATAGCGGGCGGTATAGCCTTGCAGAATATACCCGAGGGTATGGTGATAATCTCGCCCATGCTTGCGGCGGGAGTGAAGCCGTCGAGGACCTTCTTTATTGCCATGCTTACAGGACTTATTGAGGTGGTAGGCACGCTTATAGGTTATTTTGCCGTCACTGTGGCATCCTTTATTCTGCCCTTTGCTCTTGCCTTCGCGGGCGGAACTATGCTTTACGTCATAAGCGACGAAATGATACCCGAAACACATGCGCACGGGCATCAGCGAGGCGCTACCTACGCGCTGCTGGTGGGATTTTGCGTAATGCTCATTACCGACGTTATGCTGGGATAATTTTTTCGCAATCGCTTGACAGTGATGGGCATTTGTGATAAACTTAACGAAAACAATAAACGCTTTATGTGACAAGCGCCACAAAGCGCAAAAAATATTTGAGCGAGGAGAATATTATGAATTACTGGAAGCAAAGTGAAAAGAATATCTACGTTGCGGCACACAGAGGATGGTGTGCAAAATATCCCGAGAATACTATGATCGCCTTTGAAAAGGCAATAGAGCTTGGCGTTGATCAGGTGGAGATAGACGTGAGAGTGACAGCAGACAACGAGCTGGTCATCATACACGACGCTACCGTTGACCGCACTACGGACGGAACGGGCAAGGTGAATGAAAAGACTCTTGCACAGCTTCTTGAGCTTGACGCGGGCTCATATAAGGGAGAGGAATTCAAGGGAACGAAGATACCCACCTTCAAGGAGTTTATGGACCTTGTTAAGGACCATCCCACTCTCACTCTTGACATAGAGCTTAAGGAGTACCCCAACACCCCCGGCAACGAGGTCATAGCCTATGACGTATGCGACAGAGTTCTGGCTATGGTGGACGAGTACGGATATGCCGACAGAGTAGTTCTTAATTCTTTCTCTAATCCTCTTAACGAATACATATACAAGAAGCACGGTAAAAAGTACCGCCAGCACGTTTACTATCCCAGCCACGTAATGGGCGGAGAGCAGACTCTTGACCCCTATTCCTACGGATATTGCACCTGTATGTTCAAGGGCTCCTTTGCCTGCAAACTTAATATGGCGACTCCCGAGGAGTTTGCAGCTATGGCAAAGTGCGGACCTCAGCCTTGGGCAGGCGCTTGCGTTAAGGATGCCGAGGGCGTGGATATGGCTATCGCAAACAAGGCAACGCTTATTACCTGTAATAATCCCGACGTAGTTCTTCAGCTGCTTCGCGAGAGAGGATATCACGAATAATAAGGGCTGTTTAAGAAGGTTTCGTACTTTTTATGGATATACTGTTTTATGGAGCTTTGCTTCTGGCTCAGTTAGGGATCTGCGGAAAGCAATTTGCTATGAAAAGGTGCGGAGGGCTCGCGCCCGGCGCGTTTAACAGCGTTTGTATAAACCTGATGCGCTCGCTTATATGTCTTTTGGTCAGTCTTATTATCTGGCTCGTGACCGACGGAAGCACTACCACGCTTTTCGGACATATCATCATAATAATCTCGGCAGTAGGTACGGCGTTCAATCTTTTCACATGGATACTTTCCTCAAGGCTTGTACCTCTTACGCTCATAGAGAGCGTTAGTATGATAGGCTCTCTTGTGATCCCGCTGATACTCGCTCCGTTCCTTTACGACGGAGACAGCGTTTCGCCTCTGCAATGGATAGGCTGTGCGCTGATATTCATTTCCGTATTCCTTTTTATGAGCAAGGAAAAGGAAGCAAAGCATAAGGGAAGCCTTGCCTTGAAGGTAGTAATAATATCGGTGTGCGCTCTCAGCATCACCGTGGCTTCCATATTTAAGAAGTATTATACTTACCATATTTCCCAGAGGGGACTTGGTACTATCGAATATTTTACCTTTATAAATTTCGTAACGGTGCTTGCGGTGTTTTTGATGCTTTTCGCCGTTTACCGTAAAACAGAAAGCAAGCGCGTCTCGGCGTCCGTGTCGGATGGCAGCGCTGCCAAGGTCGAGTATCCCTACAAGAAGGTATGGGCATATATACTGATAGCGGCGGTTTCTCTTTACGTAGCAGAGCTGTTTACCTCATACGCGGCTCAGCTTCCGTCAGCCATTTACTATCCGCTTTCCAGAGGACTTACCGTAGTGGGTACGTTCCTTTTGGACGTTATAGTATTTAAGGATAGGGTCACTGTCAAAAAGATAGTAGGACTTGTGGTGGTAGTTGTCGCTATAGTATTGGTAAGTCTGTAAAAAAAGAAAAGCTGTTCTGAGTTGACAGCTTTTTCTTTATAAATATTTGACCGTGACGAAAAAAACACGAAAAATTGGAAAGATTATCATTAAGGAAATATATTATTGGAGGAAGAATGAAGATAGCTTTTTTTGATACAAAGCCCTACGACAAGCCATCCTTTGAAAAATTCGGTGGCGTGAGCGGGGTGGAATTCAAATATTTTGAGACTAAGCTCAACGAGGATACCGTTGACCTGGCGGGCGGCTTTGACGGGGTGTGCGTATTTGTCAATGACACTGTGAACGCCGCCGTGATAGACCGATTGAATGAGATGGGCATAAGCATAGTTGCTCTCAGGTGCGCGGGCTTTAATAACGTTGACTTAAAGCATGCTAAGGGCAGGGTGCGGCTTTTGAGAGTTCCCGCGTATTCGCCATACGCCGTGGCGGAGCATACCATGGCGATGCTTCTCACCTCAATTCGCCGTATCCACAAGGCTTATATCCGTACCCGAGATTTCAATTTCAGCCTTTCGGGAATGACAGGCTTTGACCTTCACGGAAAAACCGTGGGAGTTATAGGTACGGGACGTATAGGCAGAGTGTTTATAGATATCTGCCGCGGCTTTGGCATGAGGGTTCTGGCTTACGATAAGTACAGAGCAGAGGGGCTGGACAACGGCGACACTGTAAGATACGTGGAGCTTGACGAGCTTTTCAGAAAGAGTGATATCATATCTCTCCACTGCCCGCTTACCGAGGAGACTTACCACATAATCGACGGAGCATCCCTTGAAAAATGCAAGCGAGGGGTGGTCATTCTTAACACCTCGCGAGGCGCGCTGGTGGATGCCGAGGCGCTTTTGACGGGGATAAAATCGAGAAAGGTGGGAGCCGCCTGCCTTGACGTTTACGAGGAGGAGAGCGAGTTCTTCTTCGAGGACTTTTCGGGGCATATACTTGAGGATGACACCTTGGCAAGGCTCATATCTATGCCAAACGTCATAGTAAGCTCCCATCAGGCTTTCCTTACCGAGGAGGCGCTTGAGAATATTGCCGAGACCACGGTCAAAAACATCGTGGATATAGTCAAAAACGGAAAATGTGACAATGAGATATTGATAGATTAAACAAACCCGCATCGGAAAATTTCCGATGCGGGTTTTTGTATAACGAAAACCACGCGATGGCGGGGTTCAAAACATGTTAACCGATGAGAATAAAAAGAATAAAGGGTTAAGAATAAAACAAAGAAAAGTGTTTGTAGGGACAGGCGTCCTCGACTGTCCGAAAAAACGATAAGTAAAGCCGAAACTCACGGAAAGTGGCTGAACATCATTTTAAGATAGGTAGGGGAGTGCCTTGGTGCTTCCGTGTGAGCAAAAATTGAATTTATGCTAAAGCGGACAGTCGGGGACGCCTGTCCCTACAATGTATAATAGAATTTAACGTAAACCCGTTTACGGGTGGCAAGTAACAATTTATTAGGGCCATGCCCAAAATGGAATACCACCCGCATATGCGGGTGGATTATTATTTTTGCCCTGAGATATGTTTTAGTTGTTGGATTTCTTAAGTCGCTTATATTCGGTACAGATGTATTCAGTACCGCAATCCTGACAGGTGTGCGTTACCTGATGAACCTCGCAAAGCACACCATCGATAGTTTCATCGGGGAGGCGTATATCCTCACTTATAACGGTTTGCTTTGGCGAAGGGCATTTTATACAAGCATTTGCTTCCATTTTTTTAGCCTTGGTATAAAATGTAAAAAATGTAACAAGCACAGGTGCCATGCCGAACATTAAAAATATGGGCATTAACATAGAGTTTATAAATATCATAATTACAGCAAGTACTGCACCGACTGCAAAGCCTCCGCAGCCAAAGAGATAAAATTTTTTCATTAATTCGGATACTTCTTTTTTCTTCATGAGATGCTTCTCCTTCTGATTTTTCTCAGGGCACTTCTATTATACTCTATATATCGACAATTGTCAAGAAAAAGATAATAAATATAATATAAATTGTCGAAGATAGAAAAGGGAGGGCTAAATATGATTTCCTATGAACCGCTGTATAACACCCTGAAGAAAAAAGGCATAACCACCTATAAGCTTATTAACGATTTTAATATCAGCAGAAGTCTGCTTGATAGATTGAAGCATAATAAGCCTATAACAACTGTGACCTTGAACGATTTGTGTACCTATTTGGATTGCAGGGTAGAGGATATATTGGTGTACGTTAAGGATGTTTGATATAAAAAACCGCACGAAAAAGCTTTCGCGCGGTTTTTTATATAAGATTTATGCGGAGTTATTT
>CAJGCD010000001.1 GCA_904501715.1 uncultured Clostridia bacterium | reverse complement strand
CTCCGCGTTGCCAACGGTTGCAAGAACCTTTACAAGCTCAGCGGGATTTTCTCCGTTTCTGCGAGCCGCCTCAGTGCTTGCAACCGCTTTAGAGCGTCCAACGTATTCGGGAACGCGGCGGGAGAGGGCAAACTCCGCAAGGCGGAGAGGGTTGGAGCGGTAGGACGAGGTCTCGCCCGAGGGGATAAGCTCGTCGGTGGTGGTAACGGGGTCACGGATTACAGCCGCAAGCTTAACGAGAAGATTGTCCGCAAGCTCGTACTGCGCGGGCCAATCGGTTATGTTAGGACCGAGAATAAGCTCCACCGAGGGGTCAGCCTTTCCGTAGCCGTAGTAAACACGCTTTTTATATACGCTGCTGTCAAAATTATAGTCGTGGGGAGTGTAATCGTAATCAACGTCGGTAGCCGCTGTGATAACACCGCCGTTACGCGCGGTAGCGGCAATGCTTCTGGCATCCATCAGCGCAACGCCCGAAAGCTGACCCTCGCCGGGCTTCGAGCCCTCGCGGTTGGGGAAGTTACGTGTGGTGTGACGGAGAGAAAGACCGTTGTTGGCGGGAACGTCCCCTGCGCCAAAGCAAGGACCGCAGAAGGAGGGCTTGATTACGGCACCAGCGGAGAGCAGGTCGGCAGTAACGCCAATCTTTGTAAGCTCAAGGGATACGGGGACGCTTGTGGGATATACCGACAGCGAGAAGTATCCGTTTCCTGTGCTCTGGTTGTGAAGAATTGCCGCAGCCTCGTCTATGCTGTCAAACATACCGCCTGCACAGCCCGCGATGATGCCTTGGTCAGCCATTACGGTGCCGTCAGCCTTTGCCTTGGAGCAAAGGTCAAGATTGCACTTGCCGAATTTCTTTTTAGCTTCTGCCTCTACCTCGGCGAGAATTTCCTTTGCGTTGGCAACAAATTCGTGAATGGTATATGCGTTTGAGGGGTGGAAGGGAAGCGCTATCATTGATTCCATAGCTGAGAGGTCTATCTCTATCATAGAATCGTAGTACGCTATGTCAGCGGGAGCAAGGCGCTTGTAATCCTCGGGTCTGCCGTGCGCTACGTAGTGCTTCTCGGTAACCTCGTCTGTTTCCCAGATAGAGGACAGACAGGTGGTCTCGGTGGTCATAACGTCGATGCCGTTACGGAAGTCAATAGGAAGATTTTTAACACCCGGACCTACGAACTCGAGGACCTTGTTCTTGACAAATCCGTTCTTAAAGGTAGCGCCCACCAGAGCAATAGCTACGTCGTGAGGACCGATACCCTTCTTGGGTGTTCCCGTAAGATAAACCAGAACTATCTCGGGTGCCTTTATATCGTAAGTGTTTTTCAAAAGCTGCTTTACAAGCTCAGGACCGCCCTCGCCAACGCCCATAGTACCAAGAGCGCCGTAGCGTGTATGGGAATCCGAGCCGAGAATCATCTTGCCGCAACCAGCAAGCTCCTCACGGGCATAGGAATGGATAACGCTCTGGTTTGCGGGAACGTATATTCCTCCGTATTTTTTAGCGGCAGAAAGACCGAAAACGTGGTCATCCTCGTTGATTGTTCCGCCTACCGCGCAAAGGGAGTTGTGGCAGTTGGTCATAGCGTAGGGAATGGGGAATTCCTTCATTCCGCTGGCTCTTGCGGTCTGGATTATTCCCACGTAGGTTATATCGTGAGATACCAGCGCGTCAAATTTTATACGCAGAGCCGAGTCGTCCGCGGCTACGTTGTGGGAGCTGAGTATTGAATAAGCGATAGTGCCCTTTCTTGCTTCTTGTGCGCTTACGCTTGAGGAAGAGGAAATTTTTCCGTTTTCAAGAAAAACGCCGTGTTCTGTAAGTTTTATCATTTTTGTACTCCTTGTTAAAAACAATACGCTACCTTATATTATATCGCAGGAGACAAAAAAAGTCAATAGAGAACAAGGCTTTTATAGCGTATCAGGTCGTTTTTTGTGCAATTTGTTTTATATGCTTTTTTCATAGCGGTAAAAAATGTTGAAAATTTATCTTGAAATTATTTATCGCTAGTGCTATAATAGTCCCAATAAAATTCGGATCTATTAAAAAAGGAGGATCATAAGATGAAGGAAACAATCAAAAAATATTTGCATCGGTATTTTATTGACGCAATGGGGGCTATGGCTTTGGGACTTTTCGCGTCACTTCTTATCGGAACGATTTTCGGTACGCTCTATAAGTACACCGAGCTTGAGCTTCTTAACACCATAGCTACATACGCTAAGGCGGCAACGGGTATGGCAATAGGCGTTGCCATAGCTCATAGACTGGGGGCGCACCCTCTGGTAATGTTCTCCTGCGCGGCGGTAGGCGCTATGTCAAACGCAATGGGTGCTATAATTGCAAATCAGGGTGGCAGCGTTATTAAATGGGCGGCAACTGTGGGTGACGGCTCGGGCGTCTTCTATGCGGCAGGACCCGCGGGAGCGTTCTTTGCGGTTATAATCGCCTGTGAGATAGGTCAGCTGGTTTCTAAAAAGACCAAGGTTGATATTCTCGTTACCCCCGTGGTAACTCTTGTTATCGGCTTTGCGGCAAGCTGGCTGCTCTGTCCCTTGGTTTCTTACGTTATGTATTATCTCGGAAGCTTCGTGTCCTACGCTACCACCTTCCAGCCCTTGCTTATGGGTATCGTTCTGTCGGTGGTCATGGGTGTGGTGCTTACGCTTCCCATATCCAGCGCGGCTATATGCGCTATGATATTCTCCGAGGCTGCGTACGCGGTAGCGCTTACCAACGGCACTGCTGAGGGCTTCCTTCTGGCGGGTGGTGCTTGCGTGGCGGGATGCTGCGCGCAGATGGTAGGCTTTGCGGTTATAAGCTTCCGTGAGAACCGTTGGGGCGGTATAGTTTCCCAAGGTCTTGGAACCTCTATGCTTCAGATGGGCAATATAGTAAAGAAGCCTGTAATTTGGGTTGCCCCCACCTTGGCTGCGGCACTTACGGGACCTATATCCACTATGATATTCAAGCTTAAATGTCAGGGAGTAGCGGCAGGCATGGGAACCTGCGGCTTGGTTGGACCCATAGGAGTTATCGACTCTACCGAGCCCGGCACTATGATGTGGATTGGACTTGCGCTTGTATGTGTAGTTCTTCCCGCTATATTCTCCATAATTTTCAATGAAATAATGCGTAAGCTCGGATGGATAAAGACGGGCGATATGCAGTTAGAATCTTAATGTAAGCCGTTGCGCAGTTGCGCAACGGCATTTTTTTACAAAAGTACTTGACAAAGCTTATGAAATATGATATCATTTTGATATCACGATGAAGAAAGGAAATGTCTATGAAAGAGATGATAAGCATAGAGCATCTATATAAAAGCTTTGGCGAGGTGAGAGCGGTGAATGACCTCAGCTTTTCGGTAGGCGAGGGAGAGCTGTTTGCCTTCCTTGGAGTTAACGGGGCGGGAAAATCCACCACCATAAACGTAATATGCGGTCAGCTCCCAAAGGACGGTGGGAAGGTAACAGTTGACGGCTTGGATTTAGACAGGGAGCTTGATAAGATAAAAAGCTCCTTAGGCGTGGTTTTCCAGACGTCTGTCCTTGACAGCGCGCTGAGCGTTTACGACAATCTTGAAAGCAGAGCCGCTATTTACGGACTTGTGGGAACAGCCTTTAAGAAAAGACTCGCCGAGCTTAGCAAGCTTCTCGAGTTTGAGGATTTATTAAAGCGTACGGTGGGTAAGCTGTCGGGAGGGCAGAGAAGGCGTATAGACGTAGCGAGAGCGCTTCTTCACAGACCTAAGATACTTATATTGGATGAGCCCACTACGGGACTTGACCCGCAAACGAGAAAGACGCTATGGCAGGTCATTTCAGACCTGAGAAAAAGCGAAAAAATGACTGTTCTTCTGACTACGCATTATATGGAGGAGGCGGCTGAGGCTGATAGCGTGGTTATAATTGAGGGCGGACGTATAGCTGCTATGGGAACACCTTTAGAGCTGAAAAACACCTATACTGGCGATTTTATAACTCTTTACGGAGTTGACGAGGAAACAGTCAGAGGGCTTGGCGTTGAATATGAGCCTATCCGTGATGCTTTCCGCCTGTCTGTACCCAATACCGCTAAGGCAACAGAGCTGATTATTAACAATTCTCACATCTTTGTTGATTACGAGATAACCAAGGGAAAGATGGATGACGTATTCCTCGCGGTAACGGGAAGGACTCTTAACGAGAGCAACGCAAAGGAGTAAAAAATGAAAACTGCATTGATAATGATAAAAAGAAATATAAAGCTCTTTTTCAAGGATAAGGGAATGTTCTTTACCTCCTTGATAACTCCCGCTATATTGCTGGTGCTTTACGCCACCTTTTTGGGTAACGTTTACAGGGATAGCTTTCTTATGAATCTCCCCGCAGGGCTTGAAATATCCGACAAGCTTATTGACGGGCTTGTGGGAGGACAGCTTATTTCCTCTATATTGGCGGTATCCTGCGTCACGGTAGCATTTTGCTCTAATTTTTTGATGGTTCAGGATAAGGCTACGGGAGCTATCAAGGACCTCAGGATATCTCCCACGCGTTCTTCTATATTCTCATTGAGCTATTACGTAGCGTCCCTTGTTTGCACACTCACGATCTGTATTGTGTCCGCTGTCATCTGCTTTGTGTATATAGCCTTTACTGGATGGTATATGTCAGCTCTGGACGTAGTGTGCATTATACTTGACGTGATATTGCTGGTGCTTTTTGGCACGGCGCTGTCATCCATAATAAATTTCTTCCTTTCGAGCCAAGGGCAGATATCGGCGGTAGGCACCATAGTAAGCTCGGGCTACGGCTTCATTTGCGGAGCTTATATGCCCATATCCTCCTTCGGAGAAGGGCTGCAAACAGTAATATCCTTTCTTCCCGGTACTTATGGAACTGCACTGCTTCGTAATCATACCCTGAGAGGGGCTTGTGATGAGCTTGGCAAAAGCGGGGTGCCTACCGAGGCTCTTGAAGCCTTGAAGGACGCAATAGACTGCAACGTCTATTTCTTCGGTAATAAGGTAGAAACTACCGTTATGTACGCTATACTGGGAGTTACCGTGGCTATTCTCATAGGCGTGTATATATTTATTAACTCGCTCAGCAAGAAAACAAAATAAAGAATACCCGTGTATTGGTATACACGGGTATTTTTAAAATAAACCTTTGAGAATTTTCGAAAAAATATATTGTTTTTATAAAAAATGTGGTATAATGTTGGTGTTGTACAACGCTGTCAAAAAGGAGGTGCTATCATGGGAAATAGAGGTCAGCGAGCAAAAAAGCTGATTTCGGACAAGCTTTCGGATAAAAAGTTTGAAGAGACCAAGCACTATTCTAAAAGGTATGCCGCTACCGTTATATCCATTGCCTCTGCGGTTATTTGCGTTTTGGCGGTTATAGGCGCGTTTTTGCTCAGGGATTACTTCTCGGCAGAAAATCTTGAAAATCTCAAGATATTCGTTGCTGAGCATTGGTTGGCGGGCGCTTTGATATTTATTGCTGTCTGCGTGGTGCAGGTCGTTATAGCGCTTATACCCGGTGAGGCGGTAGAGATAGCTGCGGGCGTAATATTCGGCTCGTGGTTCGGAACCCTGCTTTGTCTTGTGGGAATAACCCTTGGAAGCATCGTGGTAATACTTTTGGTACGTATATTCGGACGAAAATTCGTTGAGTCACTGTATCCTCGGGAAAAGATAGACTCGCTCCCCATACTCCGCGACCCGAAAAAGAGAAATGCCACCATATTTTTTCTGTTTCTGATACCCGGAACGCCCAAGGACCTCATTACTTATATTATAGGGCTTACCGAGGTGAGCATACCTATGTATATCATTTTGACCACCGTGGCGAGGATACCCTCAATACTTATGTCCACCCTTGGCGGTGATGCGTTCAGCGAGGGTGAGATATTAAAGGCGATAATAATTTTTGCTGTTGCCGCAGTAGTCAGCGGAGCGGGATATCTCGTATATATGGCTATACAAAAGGCTAATAAAAAAAGACACGATAAAACACAAGAATAAGACCGTTTTCGACGGTCTTTTCTTTTTTTATTTGAGGTTATTCAAGATGCACAAAAAATATTTTTGAAATTTGTGCAATGTTACAAATTAAATACAGATTGTTAATACTTTAGACATAAACGAGGTGTAGAATGTGCCGCGTAGAGAGGAAGTACCCGATGTTTCATATCTACGATAAAGCCGAGAAAGGAACGGTGCATAAAAATGAGTATAAACGATAAATATGTCTACGATATTGAGATCGATACGATGCAGGATGCAAAGGACATGGTCGCTATCGCAACAAAGCTTCAGGGCAAGATAGTTCTCAAGAGCGGTTCCAAATTTTCTGTTAATGCCAAGAGTCTTCTGGGAGTGCTTCTTGCGAAGAAGCTCAACTGGAGTGATATGACCATAGAAATGGATAACGACTACTATCACGAGTTTGAAAAATTCATCGCTTGTTAATTTGATAAAAAACACAAATATTTACGGATAAAACCAATCAATACGGGTACTGAATTTAAATAAAAGATGATGAAAAATAAAATTTCACATCTGCTCTCTCTAATTTTCGACACTATACGAGCGTTTCGCTTCTTTGCGGAACGCTCTTTTTTGCGCTTCGATACAGATAAAAAATTTGGGTATATCCATAAATATTTTCATACGCTTAGGCTCTTTAACGGTCCGCCAAAGCCATTCCAGCCCATAGGCGCGTAATAGTGAGGGGGCGCGCTTCAGCTTTCCCGACCACACGTCTATGCTGCCCCCAAGACCGATTGCCAGCTTTACGGAGGGCAGGGAGGAGAGGTTGTTTATTATCCATTCTTCTTGTATAGGTGACCCAAGGCAGACAAAAAGAAAATCTGGGTGAGCTTGTTCTATAATTTTTTTTACTTTCTCGTTTTCTGCTCCTTTTTTATTAAAATATCCGTTATGACATCCGCAGATGTTAAGGTGTGGTATTTTTTCTAAGAGAGAGCGCTCTGCCTTGTGGGCCCTTCCCGATTTCCCCCCAAGGAGAAATACCGAATATCCCTTTTCCGCCGCCAAGTGTAGAAGCTCCTCGGCAAAATCTATCCCCGATATTCTTTCGGGAATATCTCCACCCAAGAGCTTGGCGGCTATGAGGATACCTACACCATCGGGAAGGTTTATGTCCGAGCTGTGTAATATATCCAACGCTTTTTTGTCTTTTGCTGCATGAAGTAGTATCTGGGGATTTGGTGTGAATATCTTGGTTACCAAGCCTCTGTTCAATCTGTCCTTTACCGTCGCCAATTGTTCGGTTTTGCTTTTTATTTCGAAATTTACCGAAAGGATATTAACTTTGTCTTTTTTTATCATAAATACATCCTTTTTTAAAAATTATACCCTCGCCCGTCTTGACTTTTTTGTCGGTTTGCTTTATAATATATGTAGTATGCAATATTATGCTTTAATTCTCAGGCGAGAAAGGATATAGAAAATGGCAAACGATAAAAAAATGGTAGAGCAGATAACGGCAATGGATACCGATTTTGCTCAATGGTACACTGACGTTGTAAAAAAGGCAGAGCTCGTTGATTATTCGGGCGTTAAGGGATGCATGATAATCCGTCCTTACGGATACGCAATATGGGAGAACATCCAGAGCGACCTTGACGCAAGATTTAAGCGTCTCGGACACGAAAACGTATATATGCCTATGTTCATTCCCGAGAGCCTTCTTCAGCAGGAAAAGGACCACGTAGCGGGATTTGCTCCCGAGTGCGCTTGGGTAACAGTTGGAGGTCAGAACAGACTTACCGAGCGTCTGGCGGTGCGTCCTACCTCGGAAACCCTTTTCTGTGAGCACTACAAGAATATAATTCACTCTTACCGCGACCTGCCCAAGCTTTATAACCAGTGGTGTAACGTGGTAAGATGGGAAAAGACCACCCGTCCCTTCCTCCGTACCTCCGAGTTCCTTTGGCAGGAGGGACACACTATGCACGAAAACGAGGCAGACGCGCGTGAGGAGACTCTGCGTATGCTCAAGTGTTACGAGGACTTTTACAGAGAAACGCTCGCAATTCCCGCTATTACAGGAAGAAAGACCGAGAAGGAAAAGTTTGCGGGAGCAATGGAGACCTACACAATTGAGCCTATGATGCATAACGGTGTTGCTCTTCAGGGCGGAACCTCCCATTATTTCGGCGATGGCTTCGCAAAGGCTTTCGGTATTACCTATACCGACAGAGAAAATAAGATATGCTATCCTCATCAGACCTCTTGGGGTGTTTCCACAAGAATGATAGGCGCTATCATTATGACTCACGGTGACGACAACGGACTTATACTGCCTCCTAAGGTAGCCCCCATACAGGTAGCCATCATCCCTGTTGCTCAGCATAAGGAGGGCGTACTTGAAAAGGCAGGAGAGCTTCGGGATAAGCTTGCGGCTAAGTGGCGCGTAAAGCTTGACGACAGCGATAACTCTACGGGCTGGAAGTACAGCCAGTACGAGATGAAGGGCGTTCCGCTCCGTCTTGAGATAGGTCCTCGTGATATTGAGAATAACTCCTGCGTGCTTGTAAGCAGAGTAAGCAGACAAAAGACCTTCGTTTCTCTTGACAACATCGAGGAGGAGATAGAAAAGGCATTGGCGGCAGTTCACGAGGAGCTGTACACAAGAGCCCAGAAGAATCTGGAGGAAAAGATGAGCGTCGCTCGAAGCTACGAGGAATTCCTTGACGCGGCAGAGAACCGCCCCGGCTTTATCAAGGCTATGTGGTGCGGCGACGTTGAGTGCGAGGACAAGCTTAAGGAGGAGACAGGCGGAGTTAAATCCCGTTGCATCCCCTTCGTTGAGGAGCATCTCTCGGACGTTTGCGCTTGCTGCGGTAAGCCCGCAAAGCATATGGTCGTTTGGGGCAGACAATATTGATAAAACAAAAGAGGCTGTTGCAGTTTTGTAACAGCCCCTTTGAGATTGATTTTATTTAAGTGAAAGGAGGGGTTCATATGAAGGTGTTTGGGATGTCCTTTAAGGAACGGTTAAAGCATATAGACCCAATATTGTTCATATGTATGGCATTTCTCTCCTTTGTCAGCGTAATGACTATTTTTGGCGCGGCAGAAAACTTTGGACGCAGTAAGCTTATTATGCAGATAGCTATGACCTTGGCGGGAATGGTGGCGTTGTTTATAGTCTCTAACGTTGATTACAGATTTTTCATCGACAGATTTTCACTGATAATGCTGCTGGTATCAGCAATTCTGCTCACTGTGACCCTTATCTTCGGAAGCACGGGAGAGAATATGGAAACCGCTAACAGAAGCTGGCTGCGTATTCCCTTGGTGAATATTGCCATTCAGCCCTCGGAATTTGTAAAGATAACCTTTGTATGCACCTTCGCAAAGCATATAGAGCAGGTCAAGGAAAAAATAAATCACCCTAAGAGCCTTTTGGGTCTTGCGCTCCACGCGGGACTTATCGTCGGACTCATATTGCTCTCGGGTGACTTAGGTGTTTCACTTGTATACGTAGGAATGATAGCATTTATGCTGTACTTCGCGGGGCTTTCGGGATGGTATTTCCTCGGAGTCGCTTCTTTATGCGTAGTTTCCTTTCCTTTCTTGTGGGAGCTGCTGCGCACCGACCAGCAAAACAGAATAATATACGGCTTTCAGCCCGAGCTTGACCCCGAGGGAGTGGGAATGCAGGCTCTTATGAGCAGAGATGCCATAGCCTCAGGCGGTTTCTTTGGCAGAGGACTGATGAGCGGCGGTATATACGAGGAGCTTCCCGCCTCGCATACCGATTTTATTTTCTCTACTATATGCGAGAAATTCGGATTTTTAGGCGGAGCCTTGGTCGTACTCGCGCTCTGCGTAATGGTGGTCAGGCTGCTGTGGATAGCAGTCACCTCCAGAGATTTTGTCGGCAGACTTATTTGCGGCGGTATCGCGGCTATAATAATTTTGCAGACTGTTGAAAATCTCTGGATGTGTCTTGCGGTGGTTCCCGTTGTGGGTATCACGCTTCCATTCCTCAGCGCGGGCGGTTCCTCGGTCTTTGCCCTGTATTTTCTTATGGGCTTGGCGCACAGTGTGTACGCTCACGAGAAAAAGTTTTTCTTCCGAAGAGAAAGATAGCTTATTCCACTGTTACCGATTTTGCCAGATTTCTGGGCTTATCCACGTCTATGCCCTTGTCGGCGGAGGTGTGATAAGCGATAAGCTGTGTAGCGGTAGCGGTCAGGAAGGGATAAAGCAGCGGCTCGGTGCGGGGAAGTATAACCGTCTCCACGTCGGGAAGAGCGTGCTCATCCTGAATATCCGCTGAGCAGATAAGAATTACGTGGGCGCCTCTTGCGGCAACCTCGTGAATTCCGCTTATAGTCTTTTTAGCAAGCGAGCTGTCGGTCATAATGCATATTACGGGTATTCCGTCGGTTATGAGCGATATGGTACCGTGCTTAAGCTCACCAGCCGCATATGCCTCGCTGTGTATATAGGATATCTCCTTCAGCTTAAGAGAGCTTTCTATGGAAAGCTGATAATCTATTCCTCTGCCGATGTAGAAAAGGTGCTCGGCGGAGGATATTTTTGTTGATATCTGGTGAATGGTATCGTTCAAAGCCAGAGTAGCGGCGACCGCGCGGGGAAGCTCAGAGCGCAGCTTTTCGCAAAGACTTCTTGCTGCTTCGCTTGTGATTTTTTGCTTTATCAGAGCAAGATGTGCGGCAAAAAGGTAGAGAATAGCGCACTGAACGCTGTAAGCCTTGGTGCTTGCAACAGATATTTCGGGTCCTGCCATGGTGTAAAGCACGTAATCTGCCTCGCGAGCCAAGGAAGATCCGAATACGTTTACGATCGCGAGAGTGGGAACTCCCTCACTCTTTGCGTGGCGCAACGCGGCAAGAGTATCTGCTGTTTCACCCGACTGGGAAATAAATATAGCAAGGCTGTTTTTCTTGAGTATAGGGTCGCGGTAGTGGAATTCGCTGGCGATCTCTACGTTTACGGGGATACGGGCAAGCTTTTCGATTATATATTTGCCCACAAGACCTGCGTGCATAGCTGTACCGCAGGCTACCACGTGTATCTCGTCTATGCTTTCGAGAAGTATATTATCGGGGAAGGTTTCGTCAAAGGAGGGCAGACCGTTGCTTATTCTACGCTCAATGGTGCTTTCGAGAGCGGAGGGCTCCTCGTATATCTCCTTCAGCATAAAATGAGGGAAACCGCCCTTTTTAGCCTGCTCGGAGTTCCAGAGTGCCACCTCGTATTTAGGCTCGGATACGTTTGCGTTTTCGTCGTATATCTTGATATCTGTTCTGGAAAGCTCCGCCACGTAATGCTCGTCAAGACGGCAATATTCCTTTGTATAGGGAAGTATTGCGGGGATATCCGAGGCTAAGAAGGAGCCGCTGGCATCCTTGGCGATAATAAGAGGACTGTCCTTGCGTATTGCGAATATTTTTCCGGGGAAATCGCTGAATATTACGCCGAAGGCATAAGAGCCTCTTATGGCAGCCGAAGCTCTGAAGAGAGTCGCTACGGGGTCCTTAGTCTCTTTATAAAGCATATCTATAAGCTTTGACGCGCGCTCGGTATCGGTGTCAGATACGAAGGTGTAGCCCTTCTGGCGAAGAAAAGCTTCTATTTCCGCGTGGTTTTCAACTATACCGTTGTGTACAAGGGATACCATTTCGGTGGAGTGGGGATGGGAATTGATATCCGATGGCGCACCGTGAGTTGCCCATCTTGTATGACCTATTCCGCAATGCATTTCTCCAAGCTTTGACGCCTCAAGGCGTTCCTCAAGATTAGAGAGCTTTCCCTTAGCCTTTACAGTTCTTATGCATTTTCCATCGAGAAAAGATACTCCCGCAGAGTCATATCCGCGGTATTCAAGCATTTTAAGACCTTCAATAAGTACGGGGATACAGTTTTTAGCGCCTGTGTATCCAACTATTCCACACATAATATTTCTCCTTTATAATTAAAATTTACTGCATAATAATATCAAATATTTTTATTTAATTCAACCAACTTTGCTTTGAACTTTATGCAACCCATAATTGCGAACGTCGCAAAAATACCGAATATTAAAAGAAAAAATCGAATTCCGTTATAAAATTTATTCGGAATTCGATTTTTATATCGCTATTCAATTATATTATTAGTTAAAATTTAGCCAGATATTCCTCAAGGCATAAATTATCCTCATATATCACGGTGGCGGCATCTATACCCACAAAACGGTAGTGCCAAGGCTCGTAGCTGTAACCTGTTATGCTTATTTTGTCCTTGGGATATCGCAAAATAAATCCGTATCGGTAAGCGTTATCCTTTAGCCAAGCAAACGCCTCGCAGCCCTCAAAGGACTCATCAAGCTCCAGCTTACCCTTTTCTATAAGGTCAACGCAAAGACCGCTTTGATGCTCGCTGTATCCCGCTCTGGCGGCGGTTTTTGATACCTCAGCCTCTGCCTGCTCACGGGTGTAGCCTTTATACTCCATCAGCTCCGTGACGTAGGTTGAAAACAGTCCCTTCTGCTTGGAGTAGGAGCGATATGCGCTGGTTACCACTACGCTATCCTTCTTGCCGATTGATTTCTCAAGGTCGTTCATCATCGCGCACAGAGAAAGCGCCGCATCGGATATCAATAGATAGTCTCCGTCCTCTACCACGGGACAGCCCAATTCATTCAAAGAAAACAACCCCTGGGGAGTAAAGCCTTCACCGAGGGGATTGTTTTTATTGACCAGCATAGTTTTTTTGGAGCAGATCGACGTAAGCTCGGGGTACGTTGCTTTGTAGGAAAGCAGAGAGTCCTCCTCGGCAATATCAAAGCAATCTGCGGAAAAGCTTATGGGAAGCGGAGTACCGCTCTGATAAAGCACTCTGCCTATCTGTACCTTGTTATCCTTGCTTGAAAATACAGTTCTAACACCCGGAGTATCTCCTACCGTAGGATTTGAGAACAGCTTTTCTATAAATGAATATGGAACAAGACATTCAAAGTCCTTTTTATCGGTAGCCTCGGTTATTTTAGCGGTTCCCTTGAGATGTACTCGGGTGCCGTTAACGGTTGCCGTATTCTTGCCGTGTTCAAATCTGACGTATGTACCGTCCTCGCACATGAGCTTTATTCTTTGCTCCTTACCGCTTACTACAATGTCGGCGTATTTCGCTATCTTGATAATATCAAGATAAAATACGTCATCAATCATAGCGTCCTCATATTTTACCGTATATTTGTTATCCTCATCACCGAGGATAACAGTAAAATCATCGGTGGATGGTCTGTTTAGCAGAGAGCTGACAAGCATAAAGCCAAGGACAAAGAGCACGGCTGCCAAGATAATTACGGTCAGAAGGACGAAAAGTACGGAAAGCTTATTCTTTTTTACATATCGCTTTGCCTTCGCCATATCCGAATTATCGTGGGGAGGAAGAGTGCTTCTGTCTATCTCACCCTCCTGAGAAGCCTTGAGCATTCTTAATTCGTCCTCGGATAGAGGCGCGTATGACTCTTTTTCTTTTTTTGACTGTTTGGTTTCGTTCATATCTTTTCCTTTTTATTAAGGCTTATTTTCTATTATTATGAAAAACGGAGAGGTTGGAGAATTGAGAATGTTTATTCTTGTGGCGCAGACCTTGTAACGGGACAGCGTGGAAAGATATTCGCAGATAAGCTTTCCCTCAGCGTCACCCTCGGCGTGACCGGGGTATACGGCTACAAGAATTATTGCGTCTCTGTCCATAAGCGAGATGGCAGCCTCTATGGCGGGGAGCGTGGTAGAGCGCATAGTGGTTACCGTTTTGTCGCTTCCGGGGAGATATCCAAGGTTAAACATTCCCGCTTTAATAGGAACGTCTACGTACTTTTTGACGTTGTGGTGGGAGTCAAGGATAAGGGCATAGTTATCTGGACAGCCTGCCTTTTTGAGGTTTTCCGAGGTGGAGGCTAATGCCTGCTCCTGTATATCAAAGGCAAAAACGTGTCCGCTCTCTCCCACAGTCTTTGAAAGGAATTCGGTGTCGTGACCGTTGCCCATAGTAAAATCAACGGCGATATCTCCCTCTTTGAGGTGGGTGAGAATAAAGTGCTTTTGAAGGTCAAGTAAGTCTATCATAAATTAGTTCCTTAATGCTTTTATTAGTTGTACAGCGGTTTTCTTTTCTGTGGAGGCTTATGAAGGTCGCCGCGAAGGAATTTCATTGCGCGTTCTACCGAGTCCTTTGAGTTATACCAGGGCTCGTCGCCGTAGCGGTAGTCAAATTTCTTGCAGAACCAGCTTATATCCTCGTTGAGTGTTTCCATATATGCATTGACTATGCTCGACACCTGTGCCTCGAATTCGGCGTATTGCTTCTTTCCAAGGCGCTTTGAGGCGTATTCCAGATATCTGCGATAGTGGGGAAGGCAAAAATAGGGCTGAGCCTTGAGCTTGGGCGCAAAATCCTCGTCGGTCTCCCAAAGGATAACGGCGGTTTCAATCATATGCTGGAAGTTAAACTCTATTCTGCGGCAGACGTAACAGCTATCCTCCAGTGCCGATATGCGCTTCATTGGACGCTCACCGGGCTTCGAGAAGGCCTTGTCCTTTATTTCCTCTTTAAGCTCTGCCAAATGGCTTTCCAAGGTCAGAGCCATACCCAGACGGTTCTTTCTGGTGAACATCATATCGTAATGAGTCTTGCAAAAGCCCTCCTTGTTGGTGCGTATTCTTACGTCAGGCTCCATCATAGATGCGCCCAGAATCAGCTCAAGCTCGTCGTCCTCCAGACGGTTGTACAGCGTGCAGAAGGGACATCCGCAGGATTTATCCTCGGCGGATGCCTCAAAGGCTTCATTGACGGGTATTGTGTAAATTGTTTCCATAGCTTTCTCCAAAGATTTTACTTGAAAAATCTGTCGATATATGATAGAATGTAGTTACATTGATTTTTTCAGAGGTATGTTGTGAAGGTAACAGAAATTTTTTGCGGCGGTTGCCCGTGCGTAAAAATAGAGGGCATTCAAAATTTTGACATAGGTAAGATATTCGATTGCGGACAGTGCTTCCGCTTTGATGCTGTGGAGAACAGCGAGCACGAGAAGGAGTTTT
Source organism: uncultured Clostridia bacterium (assembly GCA_904501715.1). Taxonomy (GTDB): domain Bacteria; phylum Bacillota; class Clostridia; order Oscillospirales; family CAG-272; genus HGM12713. The sequence goes on along the minus strand of CAJGCD010000001.1, from coordinate 36,118 downwards.
CGGGGGTCGCCTTCGGGCGTCTCGTGTCCTTTGCTCAGGACGGTGATACAGTGCTTATATACGGAAGTACTCTTGAAGATTACGAGCACCTGTGGAAGCGGTATCTTGATATAGAGCGTGACTATGATGCCGTAGGAGCGGATATTCTTTTGTGCTGTGACAATGAAGCGCTCAAAGCCGCGGTGGAGTACGGAAAGGGAATACGCATTTTAGCGCAAGAGCCCTTTGAATGCGTAATTTCTTTTATAATTTCGCAGAATAACAATATTCCCAGAATAAAGAAGATAATCGAGGCACTGTGCGCCAAGTGCGGTAAGCCTATTGACGTGAGTAATGAGATGCGAAAGCATATCTCAAGCAAAAGCTCGCTTTGCGCCTTTCCCGAGGCGGATGCGCTCTATGCATTGGGGGTTGAAGGGCTTTTTGAGCTTAAAACCGGCTTTCGCGCGAAATACATATATGACGCGGTATCCCGCACACTTGACGGAGGTCTGTCTTTTGACGAAATAACATCAGAGAGTGATATAGAAAAGGCTATCGAAGCGCTTTGCTCCGTAAAAGGAATAGGGCGAAAGGTTGCGTCCTGCGCGCTTCTGTTCGGCTTTGGAAAATATAACGCCTTTCCCGTCGACGTATGGATGAAGCGCGTGGCTGTCAAATATTTTGGGGATGAGGATGAAAATCTCTCGTGGCAGCGCTTTGGCGCTTACGCGGGTATAGCTCAGCAATATCTCTTTTACTACGAGCGTTACCGTTCAACCCAAGAATAAACATTCTGCCCTGTGGGCAGAATGTTTTTTTATTTAATAGTTGTCGCTTTGGTCCTCGGGGATTACTTCCTTGAAGGCGGTGATAGCGCATTCTATCATTCCGTCATCAGGCTCAAGAACGGTTATTCTTTGCAGCCACAGACCCGGGGCGGATATTATTCGGGTGAAAAGGTTATCGTGCCTTCCCGCAAGCTTTATAAGCTCGTAGCCTATGCCCATAGTAATGGGAAGCGTCAACAGCTTTATCACGGCACGGATAGCAACGTGGGGGAGCTTTCCTATGGTGAGATAGAATATTGGGTCGATAAAGAAGGAAACGAACATTCCCACTATAAGCATAAGTATAAGGAAGGCTGTTCCGCATCTGGGGTGGAAGCGACGTTGCTTACGTACGTTTTCCACTGTAAGCTCCAGTCCGCTCTCATAGCAGAATATAGTCTTGTGCTCGGCGCCGTGGTATTGAAATGTTCTTTTTATATCCTTCATAAGCGAGACCAGTGCCATATATCCAACCAAAAGAACTATCTTCAAAATGCCCTCAAAGGCTGATTTTACAAGAGAGTTCAGAGCCTTGTTGTCAAAGGTAGGAAGGGGGAGCAGCTCGTAAAGAAAGGTGGGAAGCATAATAAACAAGCCTACCGCCAAGGCTACACCGAGAGCCGACGCTATCACCATAACTGCCGTTACAAGAGCAGAGGATTCCTTTTTATCCGTTGAGTGATTTTCCTTTGTAGCTTCTTCTGCCACGGTGGTGATTTCTGCCTCAGCTGCGGCGGTATCCTCTGTTGCGACGGAAGCTTCTGCTGTGGCGGTGTCCTCGGGCTCTGTCTGAGCCTTTGTCTTGTTAGCCTTCTTAGCGGCTTTTTTTGCCGCCTTTTCTCTTGCCATCTCTTCTTCGATCTCATCAAGCCCCGCCAGCTCAGCCGAGCGCATGAGCGCCTTATAGCCTATTTTCATAGAGCTTATAAAGCCATATACTCCGCGGATTATGGGAAGCTTGAATATTTTTGGTGTGGGCTTTGTCTGGGTATCCCATTTTTCTATTATCATCTCGCCCTTGGGGTCACGCACCGCCATGGCGGATACCTTGGGACCTCTCATCATAATACCCTCCAGCAGAGCCTGTCCGCCAATGGAGGTCTTTTTTGCGGCGGCTATTTTATCCGCCTGTGCTTTATCTATCTGCGTTTTTTTCAAAATCTTCTCCTAAGATTACCATATTGTAGGTGTTTGGTTTTTGTCGTAATGCCAGAAGTTACCCTCCGATGTGGGCTGCTCCTCTGAATAATAATATACAGTGGCGTTTTCTATTGCCTCGTTTCCGTCGGCTATGCTTAAATTGTCGAACTGCTCTTCTGTACCGCCAAAGAATACGGTCTTAAGGGCAGTGCATTCCTCGAAGGCGGAATCCTGTATAGCAGTCAGGGTTGAGGGGAGTGTAAGCGTAATAAGGCGCTCGCAGGCTTCAAAGGCATTTTCTTCTATGGTTGTGACACCCTCGGGTACGTTAGCCGTTTTCAGCATAACACAGGTGCTGAACGCGCGGTAGGGGATGGATGCCATACCCTTTCCCAAGGTGATCTTGGTTATTAGCCCGTTTCCAAAGAAGGATTCCTCCTCTATGTGGCTTATTGTGCCGTTCAAAACTATATTTACCTCGGAAATAGAGGCAAGGGCGTTTTCCTCAACGTATCTTATCGTGTCGGGGAAAACAATCGTTGAGGCATGAGAGGGAATAACGCTTTCAAATGCTCCCGCACCAAGTCCTTCAACAGTCTTTCCGTTTATTATTTCGGGAACGTACAGTACGTCAAAGTCCTCCTGACGCTTGATGTCTGTTATCATTATTCCGTTGCTGTCGGGCATTGCCGCAAGGCTGAAGAGGTCGTCTGCCTTTATCCAGATAGCCTCTAAATTCAGATCCTCCTCCACCGTGTACATATCGAAGAAGAATGCACGTCCTTCGCTGGTCTGCCAACGGCAGAACACGTAATTTTCAAGGGTGGGAGGCGTAGGTGCCTTGGCAAAGCTGTCATGCTTTACTGTCATATCGGCTATCTTTGAGCCGCCCTTGGTGTTAAAGGTAATGGTATGAAATCCCGAAGCACTGCTTGGGTTTGTTTGCTGTTCGTTTGAATTGCACGCCGAAAATATGGGGATAAGAGTTAATATACATAAAATGGCGAGCACTTTTATAAGTATTTTTCTCATACTTGCTCCTCCTTGATGGGACTATGTAAATTATATAATAAAAACGAAGATTTGTCAAGGATAACGGGGGAGTATAGCGTATAATTTGCAATTTGTTTACCGTATCTTCACGAATTAGCACGAAAAAAGGAGCTTTTCGCGTTTGCGCTAAAGCTCCTTTTTAAAATTATACGTTGGCTGTTTCTTTTTCTTTCAGGGGCGTATCGGTGTAGGCGCGGACCGTATAGCTCTTTACGTCGAGAACGGTCTCACCGTCTACCTGGAGGGCTCTGGGAGAATCAAATTCCACGGTAATCTCCTTACCCGATAGAATAGAGATTACTTTTTCGTGCTTCACGTGCTCTCCCTTGAAAAGCGAGGGGAATATCATAAGTGTACGAAGCTTGCCCGTTCCGTGGAAGACCATTGTGGAAATGCTGCCCTCGCCGTTGAGTCTGTCCTGCGCGGGTGTGGGCATCATACCGCCGCCGTAATATCTGCCGAGCATAGTAGGCGCTATCCATACCTTCTTGAACTTATGCTGGGCGCCGTCAACGGTGACCGTAGCGGCTGTGGGCTTATAGTGGAAAAGAAGTCCCTTGATAGCTATGCCCGTGTAATTTATAGGCTTGTCGGAGGTGCGGCGCAGCTCGTCGCCTACCTCGCAGCAGTATCCGTCGATGCCGTAGCCTATTCCGTTTATAAACTTATAGTCCTTGCCGTTTACGTTGCAGGAGGGAAGATTTTTTATGTATTTATCGATGTTTATCACCTCTCCCGCTGTTCCCGATATGTCACGGAGGAAATCGTTTCCGCTTCCGCTGGCGTAATAGGAGATGCTGTTGCTTATCTCAATGCCGTCGGTATCATTGATAAAGCGGTTGAGTGTGCCGTCACCGCCGCATATGATAATGTGAGAATCAGGGTGTGATGCAAAGAACTCCTCGTATCCATCCAGCGCGGTCATATCTATACATTCGGTGTCACCGATCTTTCGGCATAGAGCCTTAACTGACTCTTTCCCTTGACCGTTACCTGAGAAGGGATTATAAAGTATGCAGTAGTTATTCATAGTCTTTTCCTTTCAAAAGTTATTTACACTATACAATAATTTTATCATATCCTACGACAAAAAACAAGGAAATATGACCAGAACAATTTTCAACTTTTGTTGATTTTCTGTCTTAGATATGATTATGACAATGAAGCAACAGCGTTACCGTCTGAAACACAAAGGAAGCTGAGGGAAGCCGAGAAAAAGATATAATAAAAAAGACAGATAAGAAGCTCATCTGTCTTTTTGTATTGTAAGCAGTAAATTTATGCTGCGGGGTCATCCGTCTTTTTTTCTTTTTTCAACAGATGCAGTATGTCAAAATTCAATGCGAAATTGAAGAGCTTTTTGTCTGAGTGCTTCTCTATAAGCTTCCATACTGCGTTTATTGCCAGACACGCAAGTATTGCCGCTGCGCCACCCACTATGAAAGCGGCTATAACGTCGGTGGGGTAGTGTACCATAAGGTAGTTTCTCGATGCCGCCATAAGCACAACGTAAGCGGCGGCAGGTGCGAGGAGCCATTTTTTGCTCTTCCACATAGCTATGCACAGAGCCGTCATAGACGCCATTGCCGCTGTGGTATGACCCGAGGGGAAGGAAAATTCGCTTTCCAGGGGTGCGCCTATGTATTTCCACCAATCGGCAAACGCCTGTATCTCCGAGGCGTATGGGCGTGGGCGGGCAACTATATTTTTTATCGCTACGTTGGTAAAAAGCGCCCCAAAGCCTACGGCGAAGATCATACATACGCCGCATTTGCGGGTCTTAGGAAAGCAGAGAAGAATGAATGCCAGAAGAAAGCTGAAATATCCATTATCTCCTATGAGAGCGAATATCTCGGCTATGGGTGTAAGTATTGCTCCCGCGCCCTCGGCAAGAGTATGAAAAAATTGAAGTATAGCGTAGTCAAAGGACGCAAAGGTTGAATTTATCCAATCCGCTATCATGTGTTATCTCCTTGTATATATTTTGAAAATCCTTTTGAATATTGTATATCACCGTCGGGCGACACCCACATAGCCTCTACGTCACCGAAGCTGTCAAGTATAGCCGTCCCGTCCTCCACGCTCATACAGAAAAGAGCGGTTGAGAGGGCATCGGCAACAGCCGAGCTCTCGCAAAGGATAGAAACAGAGATATATCTTTCGGCGGGCATAAGTGTGTCGGGGTCTATGATATGATTATAGTCCTTGCCGTTCACTGTATAATAGCGTTGGTAGGAGCCGCTGGTCACAAGTGAGCGGTCCTCAAGGGCAAGGGTGGCGTAATAGGGCGAGCTTTCTGTCCCGTTGGGATCGTCTATTCCCGCTACCCAAGGTGTTTTGTCACCTCGGAGTCCTATGGCGCGTACGTTACCTCCTACGTTGAGGACGTAGCCCGTAATACCGCTTTGTATAAGCGTCTGCGCTATCTGCTCTACCGCATAGCCCTTGGCAATAGCTCCTACGTCAAGCAGCATCTCGGGGTCGGAAAGAAAGACTGTGGACGCCTGCTCGTCTATAATAAGCTTTTCAATATCTGTATGCTTTGCCGCCTCGGTAAGCTCGTCCATTGTCGGGAGCTTTGCCGTGCTTGGGTTTTCGATGCCATTCTGTCGGTATTCGTGCCATATAGACAGAACGCTTCCCATGGCTATGTTTACTCTGCCGTTTGTTTTTGAGTACATATCCTTGGAGAAGAGAAGCATATCGATAATTTTTCTGTCAACCTTTACGGGCTTGTGGATACCGCCCGAAAGCTCGTTTACTGTGGTAAGATTATTTATTCCATCGTATCTATCGTATATTGTGAAGAGTTGATGGTATTCCTTGAGCAAATCGGAAATCCGGTTAAAAGCTTGGTCGAACTCATCCTGACTTTGGGCATATCCTGTAACCGAGGTCACCGTATCGAAATAATCAAAGGTATAATCCGAATATTTTTTGCTCGGAGTTGTACATGAGTAAAGCGATAGACAGCACGTAAGTGTACTTGCTAATAATATGGCGCAAAAAAATCTTTTCATATTTGCTCCCCGAAAATGTTAAAAGTAAGGGAGGGGAACCCACCCTTATTTTTATATTGTTTTATTGCTTTGCCGCTTTAGTGATGACCTGTACCATTCCGCTTACGTAAATAGTACAGCCCGCGCTTTGAACAGCTTCAACACCCTTGTAGTCAGTACCCATAAGACCCGCAACCTCAGCGGAGGTCTTACCTACGCATGCTGCGTCAAACGCGGCTGCCTGCTTGTACCATTCGGTCTTGCCTGCCGCGCTCATTCCGTAGTCCTCCTTAAGTGTTGCCTTGGACTTGACTTCACCCACGTACTCGCCGCTTATCTTACCGTCCTTGTCAAAGGAGAATTTTACGGCAAGACAATCGTTTGCGCAAGCGGTGATCTTGGAATCGGAATCAAGTGTTACAGCCGCAAAGGTAGTCTCGAATTCGAGCGCGCCCGCAGCCTTATCGGTTGCGTCGGTGCCCTTGAGAGAGGTGATAAGGGCAAGTCTTAGGATATCGTCGGCGGTAGATTCTGAGGTCTTAGCGTTGCTTATAGCTGCGTCAACTGCCTTTACAAAATCGGTTACGTAGATAGTGCATCCCGCTGCCATAACATCAGCGTTGCCTCTGCCGTCGTTTGCCATAAGAGAAGCGATATCCTTAGCGGTCTTACCGACTACCTGCTTTTCGAATGCGTCAGCCTGCTTGTACCACTCGGTCTTACCTATTTTGCTCATTCCGTAGTTTTCCTTAAGCTCACCCTTTGTGTTGAACTCGGTCTTGCTTACGAATTTGCCTTCGGCAGTAAATTCACCCACAACCTCGGCGGTGTCGATCTCGCACTTTATTACTCTTCCGTCCTCGTCAAGCAAAACAGCCGCGGCAGTGGTTACGTATGAGCCTACGCCGTTTGCGCTGTCGGTAACGTCGGTTGCGCTTTTATATGCGCTGTAAACTCCAAGTCCGAGCTTGAACGTACCGTCTGCTTTTATGAAATATATACTGACAACGACCGAGATTATCATTAGGACAACCAAAAGAAGTGATGAAATTTTTTTCATTTTGAAATCTCCTTCTTGATGTTATATCTATCGTATTTCTACATTCCTACGCAAGGATTATTCTATCATAAAACGGTTGAGTTGTCAACATCGCCGATATAACATACTATCAAATTTTCAGGTTCGCAAGAATTTTTAATAAATATACCGCCGCAAGACCCACGAGGATGCCCGCCACAGTGCCCGAAACGGTAAGAGCTAACATATAGTATCCTATTTCTACCCGCTCCAACAGGATAATGGCAACCATCGTCTGACCTGCGTTGTGGCTTATTGCGCCCGCTACGCTGACACCTACGGGAGAGAAGCTATCCAGCCGCTTCAGCACAGACATAAGCGTAAGGCTGAGAAAGGCCCCCGCGAGGCTGTAAGCGAATATCATAGCATTGCCGAAAAGCAAGGATACGCACACAAGCCTTACAAAGGAAACAGTGGCTGCCTCCTTAATTCCAAGCTTGTAAAGAGTAAATATTATTACAATGTTTGGCAGCCCCATCTTTATTCCCGGCAGGGCGGTGAAAACAGGTGGGATAAGCAGTTCGATGTATGAAAGTATCATAGCGAGGGATGCCATAAGTCCCACAAATGCTATTTTTTTTGTTTTAGTATTCATAGTATAGCCCACCTCACTCAACCGATACAACTACCTTGTTGGGTAGGCAGATTATCTGCTCGGTGTCCCTTGATATGGCATAATGGCGGACACATCTGAGGTCGGGACAGCTTGCGTCTTCAATGCTTGCTTTTCCGTCGGTTATCACCAATCGGTTAGTTCCGTTCTCCGAGTGTATGTCTACGGTAATGCTTTCGGTCAATTGATATTTGCCGTAAAGCCTTCCGTCCACGTATACCACTGCCGTTTTGCCTTCCTTTTTGAAAAAAAGCAGGCATACTATGGCAATAGCCGCAATCAGTATAACTGCGGCTATTAATATAATATCGTTTCTTGCTTTTTTGTTTACCATAAGATTATTTTTCCGCAAGGGCGGGAAAACATACCGATTTCAAACAATTTGTGGGGCAGCCTTGGACACAGAGTCCGCATCCCGTGCATTTGCTGTAATCGATATTTGCCAGATTGTCACATACTGCGATAGCGCCCTCGGGACATACCTTTTCGCACTTTTTACAGCCGATACACGCATTTGAGCATTTTTTGCGGGCATCCGCGCCCTTGTCCTTGCTGCTGCACATAACAACCGTGTTTGCATTTTGGGGAATAAGAGATATAATGCTCTTGGGGCAGGTTGAGGCGCACAGACCGCAGCCGATGCAGGCTGTGCTGTCAACGTGTGCTATGCCGTCCCTTACGCATATAGCGTTGGCGGGACAAACTGCGGCACAGTCGCCAAAGCCCATACAGCCGTATGTGCAATCGTTGGGACCTCCGTACAGTGCCGAAGCGGCACGGCAGGTTTGTATTCCGTCGTATTTAGCCTTTTTGGAGGTTACGGCGCAGTTGCCGTTGCAGTGAACGAATGCAACCTTTTCCTCAACGTCCTGTGATACTACACCTAGAATCTCGCAAAGCTTTGACGCGGTAGAATCTCCGCCGGGAATGCAAAGGTTTGCTTTTGTTTCCTTACCTTCAGCCAACGCGGTGGCGTAATCATCACAGCCCTTGTATCCACAAGCTCCGCAGTTTGCACCGGGAAGCTGCTCTCGCAAATTTTTCTTGGTCTCGTTCTCGGGAACGTTGAAAAAATGAGAAACAAGAGCAAGAAGGATAGCGGCGATAAGTCCTATTGCACCGACTACCGCTAAAGCAAGTAAAATATCTGTTATTATCATATTATACCTCCTTAGGCAAGTGCCTGACCAACGGTCTCTGCAAGTCCGTCAAAGCCGAAGAAGGCAAGAGATATGAAGGAAGCCGCTATAAGAGTACAAGCAAGACCTCTGAAGCATTTCGGAATAGCCGTTTCGTCTATTCTTGAACGCAGACCCGAAAAGAGGACCATAGCCAGCATAAAGCCAAGACCGCAGCCGAGAGAGCTTACCAGCGACTCCAAAAAGCCGTATCCGTCGGTAATGTTGTTTATGGTAACGCCGAGTACGGCGCAGTTGGTGGTTATAAGGGGAAGATATACGCCAAGTCCCTTGTGAAGAGAAGGGATAAACTTTTTGAGCAGAAGCTCTATCATTTGCACCAGAGCGGCAATTATAAGTATAAATACGATGGTCTGCATATATCCGAGACCAAACGCATCAAGAATAAAGTATTGTATGGGCCACGTAGCCGCCGTTGCTATAATCATTACGAGGGTTACCGAAATACCCATTCCCACCGATTGGTCAAGCTTCTTGGAGACCCCAAGGAATGGGCAGATTCCAAGGAACTGACGGAGAACGTAGTTGTTTATGAGAACCGCGGAGGTCAGTATAACTATAAAATTAGCAAGCATCTGTGTTTTCCTCCTTTACAGCGTTTGCTTCGCTTTCGCAACATTCACCGCCCATATGGCAAAGAGAGGCGGAGGGACAGCCCTCGCACGAGAAGCTCTTTTTCTTGGGGAACTTTCCGTTTGTAAGCTTGTATATAGCGGCAATCGCAAGACCGTATACAAGCATTCCTCCGGGAGCCTCCACAAAGAACTTTATGGCATATTCCGAAAGGAAGGGAATCTCGTTGCCCATAAAGGATGCGGCTCCGAGTACTTCTCTTACTACGGATATTGAAAAGATAGCGAGAGTAAAGCCGGCGCCCATTCCTATTCCGTCAAGAGCGGATCTGCCAACAGAGCTTTTGCTTGCGAACATTTCAGCTCTGCCAAGTATTATACAGTTAACCGTTATGAGCTTTAAGAATACACCCATAGTGCTGTATAGGTCGGGGAGAAATGCGTGTATAATCATTTCGACTATGGTTACAAATCCTGCGATGATTACTATATAGCAGGGGATTCTTACCGTTTCGGGTATAAGCTTACGAAGGAGAGATATCGCAACGTTTGAGCAAAGAAGTACAACGAGAACCGAGAGCCCCATACCGAGCGCGGTCGACGCGTTCTTGGTCATTGCGAGAGTGGGACAGGTTCCGAGGATAAGCACGAGAACGGGATTTTCCTTGATTATTCCGTTAAGCAGAACGGAAAGGCTTCCACTATTTTTATTGCTCATTACTTGACACCTCCTTTAAGCTTAGCAAAGGAATCGAGAGCAGCTTTTACCGCATCGCGGTAAGCGCTTGTGGTCTTTGTAGCGCCGCCTATGGTATCTACCGAGTTAACGCCGCTTGCGTCAAGACCTGCAAAGCTTTCTCCGTAGTTCTTTTCCTTTTCAAGCGTTTCGTTGCTCGAAAGACAGATAGCCTTGCTGACGGTTCCGTCGGGATTTACGCCGCACATAATTACGAAGTCGGGGCCGTATCCTACGGTAACCAGCTTGAAAACGTAGCCGCCGTTGTCGGCTTTATATGCTTCTGTTACGGGTTCGGAAAGCTCATTAATATCGACCTTTTCAAAGCTCTTCGCATCGGGAAGCACCTCGAGAAGAGCCGCGTTTGCTTTTTTGTTTTCATAGTCCGCTATTATGGGAGCGGTAAAGTAATTTGTAATAGCAAGAAGTATTGCTACCGCTGCGCAAATGGCAAAAAGTGAAACTACGCTTTTTAAATGCTTTTTCATATCTTTTTACCTCCAAACAGCTTTCTGGGAGTCAATTTGTCTATGTAAGGACAAATAATGTTCATAAGAAGGATGGCATAGGATACGCCCTCGGGAAGACTTGCCCACAGACGTATTACTACCGTAAGGAATGCGGCACCTATACCGAATACTATTTTTCCCCAAGGTGAGGAGGGGGAGGTCACGTAGTCGGTAGCCATAAATATAGCTCCTATAAGAAGTCCGCCTGAAAGAATTTGCGCGGTGGAGAAATAAAGGTCAAAGCCGCCAAACAAGAACATAAACAGGAAGGTAGCTCCAACGAAGGCTACGGGGATATGCCAGGTGATTACCTTTCTTCCTATGAGGTATATACCTCCCGCAATAAGAGCCAGCGCGCAGACCTCGCCGATAGCTCCGCCGTGATTTCCGACCAGAAGGTCGAGGAGAGAAGGGGAGTAGCCCGCTTCAAGCTCCCCGAGAGGGGTTGCGGAAGAAACCGAGTCAACGGGGAAGGCTGCTTTGGTTGCCGAGCTAAAGGAAAGAAGCATAAACACTCTTGCGGTTATAGCGGGGTTTACAAGGTTTTTACCAATGCCGCCGAAAATGCATTTAACTACCACGATAGCAAAGAAACTTCCTACCGCTGCCTGCCAAAGAGGAAGGGTCGCGGGGAGGTTGAGCGCCAGAAGAAGTCCCGTAACTATGGCGCTGAGGTCGCCTATAGTCTGCTTTTTCTTTATAGCAAGATTAAAGAGAAATTCCGAGAGCACGCAGGTAGCGATACATATCGCAATTACAGCTAAGGCGCGCAGACCGAATACCACGGTGCCTACAATAGAGGTAGGCATAAGCGCGATAATAACGTCAAGCATTATCTTTTGGGTCGAGCGGCCGCTATGTATATGGGGAGAAGCGGAAAGGTGAAGCTTAGTATCCATTATTTCCTATCCTCCTTTGTTTTTTCTTCTCTGAGAGCCGCCTTAGCGAGCTTGTTATTCTGCACAAGCGGAATGTGAGCGGGGCAGACAAAGCTACAGCAGCCGCATTCCATACAGAGATTTATTCCAAGCTTTTCTACTGTTTCAAAATCCTTTTTTGTCAAAGCGGCTGCAATGCCCGCGGGATTTATACCAAATGGGCAGGTATTAAGACAAGAGCCGCAGCGTATGCAGGCAGAAGCCTCGGGAGTTTTTGCCTCCTTAGTTGTAAGCGCCAGCACCGCATTTGTGTTCTTCAGCACGGGGGCATCCATATCGGGGATGGCTATACCCATCATAGGACCTCCGTAAAGAACCTTTTCGGGAGCGGAGGTAAGACCGCCGCAGAATTCTATGAGCTCTTTGATGCTTGTTCCTATGGGAACAATAACGTTCTTAGGCTCCTTTACGGCACCGCCGTCTACGGTTACACACTTTTTGACCAAGGGCATTCCCGTTTTTGCGTAGCTTCCGATTGCCGCAATAGTTGTGCAATTGCAGACGATACAGCCAACGTCAATTGGAAGCTTGCCCATAGGTATTGCTTTACCCGTAGTGTGATACACAAGCACCTTTTCTCCGCCTTGGGGATATACCGAGGGAAGAACCTTTACGCTTATACGGGCATCTGTATTTGCGAGCGCCTTCATAGAAGCGATAGCTGCTTTTTTGTTGCTCTCTATTCCGATTATAACTCTCTTGGGGTCAAAGTATTTTATGATAAGCTCTATTCCGTAAGCCATATCCTCGGAGCGGTTTATCATAGTGTTGGAGTCGCTTGTGATATAGGGCTCGCACTCTGCTCCGTTTATAATAAGCTCGTCTACCTTTTCGGACTCAACCGAAAATTTCACGTAAGTAGGGAAGCCCGCACCGCCAAGACCTACGACGCCGCTCTTTTTGATGGCTTCTACAAGGTCCTCCCGTGAAGCTATGGTGGGAGGGGTCAGGGACTCGTCATCACTCATAAGACCGTCGCTTTCTATGGTAACTGCGGGAGCCTTTGCTCCGTTTGAGAGAAGGATGTCGGATATCTTCTTTACTCTTCCCGAAACGCTCGAGTAAACAGGAGAGGATATAAAGCCGTCCTGCGCACCTATAAGTGTGCCGACCTTTACTTCATCTCCTACTTTAACGATAGGTATGGCGGGTCTGCCTATATGCATCGCCATAGGTATGGTAACTGTATTCGGAGCATCCATTCTCACAGCCGCGGAGTTTGCGGTGTTCTTTCTGTGAGGAACGTGAACTCCGTTTAAGAAAAATGCCATTTCTGTACCTGCCTTTCTTTTTGTATAATGTTTTAGGCAAAAAGCCGTTGGTTTTTCAACGTCACATATATTATATAACATTTGAAGGGTTATGTCAATCGTTTTGAAGTGTTAACTTTATGTCAATCTCTGGCTCGCAATAAACAAAATTCCTCAGGATGTAGAGGCATCCTGAGGAAAATTTTTAGTTTTTTTGAAAAATGTCAGCTTTTTTTCTTTGCAAGCAATATTACCGTACCGAGAACGAGTGCGCAAAGCAGAACAGATGCAGCCGCGACTACAATTACAATTACGACCACCGTATTTGCAGGAGCCTGAGTAGCATCCGATGTGGATGTTGCCGTGGTCTGCGCGGATGTATCCGTTACCTCATCATTGCCGACGTTACTGTCGTTATTATCGGAACCGTTGTTGCCGATATTGGAATTATTGCCGTCACCGGGAGTATTGCTCTCTCCGCCTTGAGAGTTATTTCCGCCTTGGTTGGTGTTGTCCTGTATATCTACCAGCTTAAAGGGTCTGATAGAGGATATGAGCTTATCAATTTCGCTCACCTTATTCGACATATCGTTAGCGGAGAGTGTTGTCACCATATTGTCTGCCTCAGCGGGGAGCTTGTTATCGCTTGTTTTTGTATTTGTATAGCGATATTCGTTAGTTCCCGTACCGCCCTTGGCATCCACGGTTACCGAGGTGCTGTCAGTGATGACAAGAGTTCCGACGTCCGCGCCCTCGGTAGCGCCTGCCTTGCCCACGATACCGCCTATCCAGCAGTTGCTTGTGAGAGTGCTTTCTGCCTGCTTGCCGTAAAGGTTATAGCATTTGCTTATTGTCATTGCGTTGTCGATGTCGTAAAGCTCGCTTGCGTTTCCGACTATACCGCCCCAGTGCAGCTCCTTTGAGGGGGCTGTGCTTGCGGAGTAAAGGAAATATCCGCTGTTGTAGCAGTTGCTTATGCTCAGCGAGCCCGTGGTAACGTCGCTCACCCACATAGTTTCACTGGTGGAGCAGGGAATTACCGCTCCCACGATACCGCCGAAGGAGGAAGCCACCTTGGAAGAGGCTTCAGCGACAGTCATTCCGCCTGTAAACGAGCAGGCATCAATGACAGAGTTGTATCCCGCGGCTCCCACGATTCCGCCCGCAATCGAGTGGTTTCCGTCGAGTGAGAACTCCGCGGCGGAGGTACAGCCCTTTATCGTGGTAGCGTAAGCCATACCGCATATAGAGCCTACAATACCCGCGTTATGTTCATTGCCGTAGACCGTCTCATCATTGACAGACTGTCCAAGACAGTGATATGCGTATATGTTACAGGTGGACTTGACCTCACAGCCCGATATAATATTGAAATCAGCCGTTGCGCTTCCGTCAAAAGGAGCTATTGCTCTTCCTACTATAGCACCTGTTACGCCTTTGCTGTATATGTCTATATTTTCAAGCACGACGTTCTTTATGGTGGCACCGTAGATAGCACCGAACAGTCCGTCGCTCCAGTTAATATCCTGCTTATGAGAAATGTTATATGCGCTTATACGTCCGTTTTTGATGGAATATCCGCCGCCGTCGTAATAACCTCCGAATGCCGCCATCTTCAATGCTCCTGCCTCGGTGGTGTGGTAATATCCAATAGATTTTACAATATTACCTCCAAGATCTATGTCGCATATCTGCTTGAAGTAAACACCGTCAAAATAGGGCTCATTGTCTTTTACAGTGGAGCACTGCTGTGACATCCACAAAAGATTTCCGCCGTTTTCAACAACGTAGGGGTCGCTTATAGTTCCCGCGCCCTTTGGTGTAATAGATACTCCGCTCCACTCGATTTTTTGTTCCTCGCAAGCGGCGGTCATATCAAAGGAGAGCTGATTGCGTGTCTGGAAGTATTTGTTTCGAAGAGGGGAGTACCACTCTACCGAAACGTTCTTTCCGTCCTTGTCAAAGTAGAACATAGCCACAAGACCGAGAGGCTTTGCTTCCGCAGTCATATAAGCCTTGTCTACTGCCTGCTGGTCTATAAGGAACTGTGTAACGGTATTTCCGTGTACACCCTTTGCCTGACTCATCATGATGTTGTTGGATTCCATATGACCTGATAGTATCAGAACAATATTTTCGTGAAGAGACGCGAATTTAGTCCACATCTCCTCGCCGTTATTTTTTGTATCACCCCAAAGACTTCCCGAGTCCTCGTCCGAAATGGGCGTACCGTCCATATGGAGATAACCGTGAGTGGTCATTATTACCTTGTGGTCGGGATGCGCCGCAACTACCTGATTTGCCCAGTCGAGAACGCCGTCATTTGCGGCAAAATCAAGATTAATGACAAGCCAAGAGGTAGATCCAACAGTGAATTTGGTGTATGTGTTTATTACAGAGCCGTCAACGTACATACCGCCTCTGTCGCTCCTGAATTGAGCAGTATATACGTCATCCGTGCCCCAATAAGTATCAAGGCCCGTGCCGCCAAGATAAAGGTCGTGGTTGCCTCTTATCATGGAATAGTCCACCACTTCGTTAAGAGCACCGGATACCGAGTCATACGCCAGCTTCCATTCGGCATCTGTATCTTGGTTGGTGATGTCACCCATATTCATAACGTATTTGATATTTTTATCACTAACGTTGTCCGCTATCCATTCGTGCATTTCCTCTACGAAGGATGTGCCGTTATTTACGTCGTATTCGGTGATATACTGAATGTCGCCTACTACCGCGAAGGAATACTCGGGGTCAAAGCTGTCACCGCGGATAGCCTTCATTTCGTCCTCAGTCAGCCAATATTTGCTCAATGTCAGGTCAATGTTACCTACCTTGTCGGTGACGGATTCAGCGTTGGAGGTGAAATCCCAATGGGCAAGAGCGTTGGCATCATCCGTTGCAGCTCCATTGGAATAATCGGATGATATCTCGGAAGCCGTGCGCACATCGTCAAAGAGTGATATGCTTGCTATCTTTCCGTGGAACGCACGGTCAGCTTCAGTGCCCGTAGCGGAAGGACGGCTGTCGTTACCGATGCTAAAGGGAAGCTCGACAGTGTTTTTAGCTATGTCGCTGAGCTGGAAGGAGCCGTTGTTGTTCTGAATGTGAGTGCCGTTTTTATAGCAGCTTACGTAATTGTTGGCAGCGTCTATAACCACTGCGATATGAGTCCACTCGCCTGCGGTTATCTTAGCGTTGGTGAAATTGAACTTTCTTATGGTCTGCTGGCTAGTGGTGTTGTTATAAAGCTCGTTCCATTCAAAGTAGGGATACAAGCCCGTATCGGTAGTGTAATGCAGCGCCAGATGCCAGTAAGCGTAATTTGTAAATCCATTGTAGTTACTGATAATAGTAGTTCTGGCTTGGGTCGCATAATTAGGGTCAACGTATATCCACGCTTCGACCGTACGGGGTACGTCTGAAAGAGTTCCGTTGGCATAGTACCATTCGTCACCGTCAAAGGTAAAGCCATCGGTGGGTGTAGCTGCGCTTACGGGCAGTACCGCTAACAGCGGAAGCATCATACATACCGTAAGCAGAACAGATAGAAATTTTTTCATGTTCGTGTCTCCTTTGTTTGCTTTTAAAATAGCAGATCATGTATATAATTTACCATATAATACTTGACAAAACAAAACATTTAATGTATGATTTATGGCAGGAAGTTGACTTTTTGCGGAGGGTTAATATGAAGAAAAGCTTATATCACCAGACCGAAAATACCTTTAATTCGGAATTTTCTACGTATGTTTACGATAACAGCGCTTTGGATTTCGAATCTCCGCATTTTCATAAGAATTTTGAGTTCCTTATGGTCATAAAGGGATGCTGCCAATGTTCGGTGGGCGGTCAGGAGTATTTGCTTGAGGTGGGTGACGCTATATTCGTAAGCCCGTTCCAGATACATAGCTTTTCCATAAAGGAGGAGTCCGCCGTACGAAGAGTGACCTTCCATGATCATCTTATCCTTACTCTTTCCCAAACTCTTGACGGGAGAAGACCCAAAACCTGCGTTTTTCATCCAAGTGAGTCTCTTATGAGATTTTTTCTTGACAAAATGGAAGAGTTCTTTGGTAAGGACAGCGGGCTGTGCATACGCATAGCACCTCACCAGATACGTATGCAGGTAAAGGGCTGTCTTTATATGCTGGGAGGAGAGCTTCTTGACAGGACCGAACTCGTGCCCACCCCTACTGCTGACGCAGTCACTATGGCGGTGGCTCAGTATATTGCCGAAAATTTCAAAAGGGATATTACTTTGCGGGACGTTGCGAGAGAAAAGGGGTACAATTACCAATATCTTTCGAGGATATTTAATCGGGTTATAGGTATGAATTTCAAAAAGATGCTCAATCAGTACCGATTAGAGCATGCTTACGCTATGCTTCAGGATACCGACCTTCCCATATCCCGTATATGCTTTGAGAGTGGATTTCAGAGTATCCGCTCCTTTGATCAGGTATGCCGCGATACCTTTCATAAATCCCCCAAGGAGGTCCGAAGAGACAGCCTTGGATAAAAAAGAAAAAGCCGCACTTGCGGCTTTTTCTTTTTTATTTATATTATCAGATTTATTTATATTATCAGACTAAAACGTCCTCTGTGCCATGCTTTACAGCCTCGAAGTCTTCCTCTACTTCAGCGGAGGGCTTCTTGGTAAGAAGAGATACTACAGCTATGCAGATAGCAGAGAAGATGAACGCGGGAAGAAGCTCGTATATAGCGAACACTCCGCCAAGGGGATTGAGCACAAGCTTCCAGAGGAATACCATGCCCGCGCCGCCTATCATACCCGCGATAGCGCCTGCCTGTGTCGTTCTCTTCCAGAAGAGAGAGAAGAGCATAAGAGGACCAAAGGTCGCTCCGAAGCCTGCCCACGCAAAGGATACGATAGTGAAGATAACGCTGTTTTCGTCAAGAGCTATAATAGCGGCGATTACCGCGATAGCAAGAAGGGTTATTCTCGATACCCACATTACCTGCTTGTCGGTAGCGTTCTTCTTGAGTATTCCTTGGAATACGTTTTTGGAGAACGCCGAAGCGGCAATGAGAAGATAGGAATCGGAGGAGCTTATGGTAGCCGCAAGAATTCCCGCCATTACAAATCCCGCGAGAAGGGGAGGAAGAAGCTTTGTGGAAAGGGTGATAAAGATATTCTCAGCTGCCGATTTTGTAACGTGAGCCACAGGGAAGAGCTGTCTGCCCATAATTCCTATAAATACGGCAACACTAAGGGAGATAACTACCCAGACCATAGCTATGCGTCTTGAGCGCTTGAGCTCGTCCTCGCGGCGGATAGCCATAAAGCGGAGGAGGACCTGAGGCATACCGAAGTAGCCGAGACCCCAAGCCATCATTGAGCAGATAGTGAGGATACCGTAGGGGGAAGCCTCACCGAAAATAGGTGTTCCCGCGATAACAGCCTGCTCACCTGCCTCGTTGGTAACGGGTGTGGCAAGGCCGAAGAAATCAAGAAATCCGGGGATATTGTTGGCGTTATCTATAACGGCACCTATACCTCCTGCGGTCACAGTACCCAGAACTACAACGACTACGAGTGCCACTATCATTACGATAGCCTGCATAAAGTCAGAGGCACTTTCTGCAAGGAAGCCGCCGAGTATGGTGTAGACCAGAACGAATACGGCACCAAGAAGCATCATAGCGATGTAGGGAGTGCCGAAAAGAGTGGAGAAGAGCTTTCCGCAGGTAACGAAGCAGCTTGCAGCGTATACAGTGAAGAATATGAGTATGAACGCTGCGGCGAGAGTCATTATGACCTTGTTCTTCTCGCGGAATCTGTTAGAGAAAAATTCGGGAAGAGTGATAGAGTTATTGGCTCTTACACTGTAACGGCGAAGTCTCTTTGAAACTATCAGCCAGTTAAAATAAGTACCGATAGCAAGACCGATAGCAGTCCACGCCGCGTCGGCAAGACCGCACCAGTATGCTACACCGGGAAGGCCCATCAAAAGCCATCCGCTCATGTCGGAAGCCTCTGCGCTCATAGCGGTGACCCAAGGTCCAAGCGAGCGGCCTCCCAAAAAGTAGTTTTCAGAGCTTGCGTTTGCTCTTTTTGCGAATATGATTCCGATACCGATAACTACTGCCATGTAGATTACCATTGATATCAAAATCTGAATAGTATTTCCGTCCATTGATATTGCTCCTTTGAAATTTTATGCAAAAAAAGATATTAAATCCAATTATATCACAAAAAGGGACAAAAGTAAAGATATATTTTTCAAATATTTAATAATAATCAAAAAAGGTTGACATCAAACAGGATAGTAGTTATAATTATCTAAAAGGGATACAGCTTTGGAAAGGGGGCATCGAGATGACAGAGTCAAGGAAAGCGATATTGCGCCGGATAGGAAAGGCAACGGTTCTTTATACGGTATATCTTGCGGTGGCGTTTTTGCTTCCGCTCTTCACGGCGAGCGGTATTTTTGAGCGTTACATACAGGGCTTCTGGACAGAAGACCTATATTCTGCCGTAAGGTACGGTTACTTGTTTCTGATTCAATTCTCTCTTATAAGCATATTTGTTCTTCACGACAGAGAATACCGCGCGCGCTTTCTTTCCTGCGAGGAGAGACTCAAGGGCTTTTTCGCAAAGCTGACCTTTGTGTTGCGCTCGGGGGAGCTGTGGTGCGACGTTATTACGCTGTGCGCCCTGACGGCAATAATGCCATCGTGGGCATATACCGATATGCGGTACGGATTTCTTTTGTCGGTGGACGCAAAATGGCATTTTTTCATATTTCTTGTGGTATCCTTCGTTACCGTTACCTTTTTTTCTCTCGTGGCTTATTGCGCTACGCTCAATTGGTGGGCGCGTCCCAGAGAAAAGAGAAGAGAGATATTAAAGAAAAAGGACGCGATAGATTGGATAAAGCAGGTGGGCTTCAGCGTAGCTATGTATCTGGCGGGAGCCTTGGTCCTTCCCGTGGTGATACCCTTTGTCTGGTCGGTGATGATGACCTTTTGGATGCTTATAGTTACTATGACGATTATGGTGCTGT
Source organism: uncultured Clostridia bacterium (assembly GCA_904501715.1). Classification (GTDB taxonomy): domain Bacteria; phylum Bacillota; class Clostridia; order Oscillospirales; family CAG-272; genus HGM12713. The sequence goes on along the minus strand of CAJGCD010000001.1, from coordinate 16,191 downwards.
TGCTCATACTGTGGCTTTTCACCTTCAAATACATAAGAGCGATATATCACCGACATCGGCTTATGAAGCATATGAAGAAGGCGCTGAGGGGTGGCTTTGGCAGGCTGGTAAGCGCTAAAGGGGTATACCGCTCGGTATTCAACTCCTATGAGGGAGCAAATATAGTACTTGAGAGAGAAGGACAGAAATACTTCTGCAAGCTGATCACACCGCTAAAAAGACGTTATATAGTTATGCTTGACGAGGCGGGAGTAGTTACCTACGAGCATCGGGCAGCCATAGCAACGCATTACAAAAGTGAGAGATACTATTTTGACGCGGATAATGGAGCAAGGAAGATAATAGTGGTAAATCCCGGTGCGCTACACATATATGCCACGGACGGGCTACGCAATCGCGAGCTGCACAGCGGTGACAAGGTCATGGGGTATTACCTTTACAGAAGCGACAATTTTATAAACGCCATACTAAGGCAGTATCTATAAGAGAAAAGAGCGGCACCTCCGCTCTTTTTTGTAAAAATAAATTTAGAAAAGCGGTTGAAAGGTTGAAAAAGGAAGCTTTCCGTGATATAATGTCCTTATGATACAAAGACTTGGAGGTCAATATGAGAAATTACGAAAATCTTACTCGTATCCACGAAAACACAATGCCGCCCAGAGCCCATTACATACCCTACGATTCGCTTGAGAAGGCGCTTAAGGGAGATAAAAAAGCTCTTCCTACTATACCCTTCTTAACGGAGAATGGGATTTTAAGTATTACTCACGTGATATCGACTGTCCCGACGTTATCGGTGAGTGGGACAAGGTGACCGTGCCCTCATGCTGGCAGATGACGGGCTATGAAAAGCCTTACTACACCAACGTAAATTACCCTTATCCCGTAGACCCTCCCTACATTCCCGATGATAACCCCGTAGGCGTTTACAGAAAGCTTATATCTGTTGATGAAGCTACTGCCGCAAAGGAGAATTATATCGTATTTGAGGGAGTAGCATCCTGTGTGGAGCTTTTTGTCAACGGGGAATACGTGGGCTTTTCCACTGTGTCCCACAGCACCTCCGAATTTAAAATAAATCTTAAAGCAGGCGAAAACGAGATCATTGCAAAGGTTTACAAGTGGTGTGTGGGAAGCTATTTGGAGGATCAGGATTTCTTTAGAAATAATGGTATCTTCCGTGACGTATACCTGCTTTCCAGAAACGAAGGCCATATATTTGATCTTAACGTAGGCTACGATGACAAAAATGTATTTTGCGATTGCGCATACACTCTGTACGATGCCGACGGAAACGAAGTGGGTGATGGAGAGCGTGTTCTTTGGAATGCCGAAAAGCCTTACCTCTATACTCTCGTTGTAGAGCAGGCGGGCGAATTTATTCCCGTAAAGATAGGCTTCAGAACCCAGAGCGTGAGCGAGAAGGGAGAGCTTCTTATAAACGGCGTTTCCGTAAAGCTTAAGGGTGTTAACCATCACGATACGCATCCCACGGGCGGATACGCTATGACCGAGGAATTTATGAGATTTGAGCTTCTTAAAATGAAGGAGCTTAATATCAACTGTATACGTACCTCCCACTATCCTCCTCAGCCCGCTTTTATCGAGCTTTGCGATGAGCTTGGATTTTACGTAGTTGACGAGGCTGATAACGAGACCCATGGATTCTCTGCAAGAGAGGGTGGATGGGGATACGATTTCAGCAATATATGGCCCTGCCATAATCCTGAGTGGCGCGAGGCTCACGTAGACAGAGCGGCAAGACTTTTCCAGAGAGATAAAAACCATACCTGCGTTATTATGTGGAGCCTTGGTAATGAGGCAAACTACGGTGTAAATACTGCCGCTATGAGCGAGTATATAAGAGCCAATGACACGAAGATGGGCTATAAGAGATTGATACATTACGAAAATTCTTACTGCGTTAACACATGGAATAATCGATCTAACTACAAGGATCCGGATACCGTTGACGTTGTAAGCAGAATGTATCCTATGCCGGAGGAGCTATACAGATACGTTGAGAATACGGGAGATACACGTCCTATATTCTGGTGTGAGTACTGTCACGCCATGGGTAACGGCCCGGGAGATCTTAACGATTATTGGAAGGTGTTCTATAAAGAACCTCAGTTTATAGGCGGATGTATTTGGGAATGGACTGACCATGTAGCACCCTTATCTGAGGGTAAATTCGGATATGGCGGAGATTTCGGTGAGGAGACTCACGATTTTAACTTCTGCTGCGACGGACTTGTTTTCCACGACAGAAGCTTTAAGACGGGCTCGCTTGAAGCTAAAGCTGTTTACCAGCCGCTTCATACCGAGTGGAAGGACGGAGTGCTTACCATCCTTAACAGATATGACTTTACCGATCTTAACGAGGCTAAGCTCAGATATACCTATGAGGTTGACGGAAAGGTAGTAAAGGAAGGTACACTGGAGGTAAGTGCAAAGCCTCATACAAGCGTTGACGTTGCTCTTGCTTTTGAAAATACAGACTGTCTTTACGGTTCATATCTTAACGTACATATGGAAAAGGACGGACGCGAGGTTGCCGCTACCCAGCACAAGATTGCCGATGGAAATTACGTTGCGGTTGGCAAGGGTAGCGTTGTTATAGAGGAAAATGGCGAATTCGCGCATATTAAAGGAGAGGGATTTGAATACAAATTCAATCTCCATTATGGAGTGCTCACAGACCTGGAGGGATATCTTTGCAGTCCTATGGAGCTTACTTTATGGAGAGCTCCTACCGATAATGATAGAAGTATTAAGCACAAGTGGTTTGAGAAAAACTACAATAGAATGCACAATAAGGTATATTCTGCCCAAGTTTGCGGAAACAAGATAACCGTAAAGGCGGCACTTGAGGGCGTTTCTAGAGCACCTGTATTCAAATATACCGCTGTATACACTTTCTTTGGCAACGGACAGATAGACGTAGCCCTTGACGGCAATTTCAATACCGCAGGGGAATATCTGCCCAGACTCGGATTTGAGTTTAAGACAGCAGAGAAGGACTTTGAATACTTCGGCTACGGTCCCTGCGAGGCTTACGTGGATATGCGTAATGCGGCTAAGGTGGGTATGTATAAGAGCTCCGCGGAAAAGGAGTACGTAAACTATATCGTTCCTCAGGAGCACGGAAATCACTACGGAACAAAGTATCTTAAGCTTGGAAATTATAGCTTCGTATCAAAGAACGGCTTTGAAATGTGCGTTTCAGATTATTCTACCAAGGAGCTTGACGCAAAGCGTCATAGCTTTGAGCTTGTCAAGAATGGATTTACTAATGTGCGCATCGACTATAAGGTTAGCGGAATAGGCTCGGGAAGCTGTGGTCCTCAGCTTCTTTCTCAGTACAAAATGAGAGATGCAAAGGTTTCCTTTAACTTCTCCATAGTAAAAGACAACTAAATAAAAATCCGAGAGCTGAGCTCTCGGATTTTTTTACTTTATAAAAATATCAAATATTCTTTCAAGAACGAATACCGTAACGCAGGCAGAAACGCTGACGAAAAACAGTCCCTTACCGAAATAAGCCAAGGCGATTGCCACAAAGAAGGCAATAAGCCCCGCGAGAGGATATCCCGTAGCGTCAACTATGGCGGGGAAGGTCATTACCGCCAACGTAACGTAGGGTACGTAGTAAAGGAATGAGCGTAAAAATACGTTCTTTATAGGCTTTCTGATGAGGGTCAGCGGTATCACCCTTATAAGATAGGTCACTGCCGCCATACAGATTATGTATATCCATATCTTATCCATTTTCGCTTTCCTCCTTTTCTTTGATGGGGAAGAGGAGCGCCGCGCCTACCGAGATAAGAACAGTAATGATTATGACTCTTATGCCCTCGGGGATATCCGAGATGTAAGGCAGCTTAGCGAAGGTAAGCGACACGGCAAAGCTGATAACTACCAGAGCGGCAACTATCTTGTTTTTCTTTGCCTCGGGGATAAATATCGATATGAACATTCCGAAAAGTCCTACGCTGAGCGCACTGACTACGCTTGAGGGTAATATCTCGCCCAGCAAAGCGCCGAACATAGTTCCCGACGTCCATCCGCAGGTAGCCACCACGAATGCGCCGTAGGTGAAATAGGGGCTGACGTAGCCGTCAAGTCCTATGGATACGCCGAATATCTCGTCGGTGACGGTAAAGCCCAATAAAAGCCGTTTTAATATTCCCGTGCCCGGCTCCAGTCTCTGGCTGAGCGCCGTGGACATAAGCAGATATCTGGCGTTGGCGACTGCTTCCATAAATATTACTTCAAGATAGGTAGCGCCCGCCGCGATGAGAGTAAAGCCTGCGTATTCGCCCGCGGATGCGTTTATGAGCAGGCTGGTGACCGATGCCTGAAGCACACTTATTCCTGCTTTTTTTGCTGAAATACCCAAGGCGATTGCTACGGCAAAGTAACCCAGAGAAATGGGAATACCCGCCATTGCTCCCTTGGCAAACCATTGTTTTTTAGTCATTGCTTATCCTTTTTTGATTGAGATGTGCTGTCCTTAGTAAAGCGTATTATGCCGACGATGGCAGAGATTATGGCTATGGACTCAAAAGCAATACCTGTCACGGAGCCTACGAAAAGATCGTATATTATAGCGCAGGTGCAGGTAAACAAAAGGCTGACGCGGAGCTTTTGAGGGCCGAAGTATCCAAGGCAAAGAGTATTTATGGAGAGCGCAAGTATCATAAATACCGAGTAATAGCCCTCCCAGGAGAATATGCTCAAGCCGATAATAGCGGCGGCAAATACAGCGGGAACAAGAGGTGAGGAAAAAAGCTTTTTGTCCTTGTAATAGTAGGCTATATTTCGTACTATGCATACAACGTTCAAGAGAAATCCCGAGTAAGCGCCTATGAGAAGGTATTGCAGACACATCAGGATTATAGATACGGTCTGGGTAACTATGATAAGCCTTTTTTCACGCATCTGATAGGTGAAAAATATTACTATAAGAGCAACGAAGCCGAGTATATGACCTATTATTTCAGTCAGTTCCATAAAAAGCTCCTCAAAAGATAATCACGGAGTAAAGTATAGCACAATTGGCGAAATTTGTAAATAGAATTTTTGGATTTTTCAGGTTTTTTGAGCTTTTAAGTACATAGTCAAAAGAGTACGGAGTTCATCCGTACTCTTTAGGTTATAAATATAAGCGTTATTATTTCTTAAGCTTACGCGCGCCAAGCTTATCGAGTATCTCACCGCAGACGTCGGGGTGGTCACAGGTAAATCCTATGGCGCCATTCTCGAATGCCTGACGGTAAACGTTCTCGTCGGTGTTCATTCCGTAATATACGCAAGGCTTAATACCCATAAGCGCAAACTCGGTAAATCTTGCCTTATCCGCTACGGGTGTGCCGTGGTCTATGGGGAAGCCCTGAGGGGTCTTGTCGCCCCAGTTGAAAAGGCATACCTCATCATAGTACTTATAGGGGTCGTCCTTCTCCCAGCCTCTCATACAGGTCTTGGGATAGAAGCCGTGGATGGAGAAGTCCTCCTTTGTGTATCTGGTTCTGAGCCATGCGCATATGCCTGCCGAGAAGGTGATAACGGTAAGACGGTCCTTGCCGAATATGCCGTACTTCTTACAGATAGAGAGTGTAGCCTCTGCCGAAGCATACGCAAAATCGCCAAGCTCCTCGGGATAGTCCTTAAGCTCAAGAAGAAGCTTTACGTCGGGGCGGGTAGCCATAAGCTCGGCGAACTCCTCGAAGGTCGGAACCTTTTCGCCCTTGAATTCCTCGCCGAATTTAATTCCCGCGTCAGCCTTGCGTACCTCCTCAAGGGTCATATTGAAAATTTTTCCCTTGGTGTCGGTGGTGCGTGCCAAGTCTGCGTCGTGGCAGACAACTATCTGATAATCCTTGGTCATATGAGCGTCCATCTCGATAGCGTCAACGTCTATCTCAAGCGCCTTGCGGAAGCCCAGCATAGTGTTCTCGGGGTACTTTGCGCGCCATCCTCTGTGACCTGTAAGTGTAACCTTGGTATCCATAAGTATCTCCTTTGGCATATATTATTTTTGTTGATTTTAGTATATCACTTTTTACCCGAATGTCAAGGTATATCTGCAAAAAAGTGCCTGAAATATGCAATAAAGTGTGGTATAATCAAATTGAAAAAAACAAAAAAGGAGATTCATATGAATAAGAGCTTATATGACTACTACGTTATAAATAAAGAGCACAGAGCATTGCGGTTTAAGGTGGATAAGGAGCTTTCATCTGAATATTCGGCTCTCGGTCTGTGTAGCTCCGAGAGAATGACGCGTAGGTTTGAATATCTCTCATCTCTTGAAGTGCCTCACATTCACTCGGACGAAAAAATAGTGTTTATGCGTACTGTGGCTAATCTGCCCGATGTTTATACCGAGAAAGAATGGAAAGAGATACGAAAGGAGCATTATATTCACGAGCTCGGATACGTATCCAATCTTTCTCCCGAGTACGAGAAGACTATTTCGGTGGGTCTTCTTGCTCGCAGAGAGTCTGCCGACGAGTATCAGAAGCGTATAATTGACAGTATTATAGCCCTTTCGGACAGATATCTTGAGGAAGCAAAGCGAATGGGTAGGGGCGATATCGTTGAGGTGCTGACTCAGGTGCCCAGATACGGTGCGAGAAACTTCCGCGAGGCTTTGCAGTTCTTCCGTATACTTCATTATTCGCTGTGGTTAGAGGGTGACTATCACAACACGGTAGGACGATTTGACCAGTATATGTACCCTTATTTCAAAAATGATATGGATGCAGGCGTTTATACCCGTGAGAGTGCGCTTGAGCTCGTTGAGGATTTCTTCCTTTCCTTTAATAAGGACAGCGACCTTTACGTTGGTGTTCAGCAGGGCGATAACGGACAGAGTATGGTTCTTGGCGGCATAGATAAGGACGGAAACGATTGCTTTAATCTGCTTTCCGAGCTCTGCCTCGAAGCCAGCAGAAATCTTCTCGTTATCGACCCTAAGATAAATTTGAGAGTTTCCAAGAAAACACCTCTTTCCATATTTGAAAAGGGAACGGAGCTTACACGTGCGGGACTTGGTTTCCCGCAATATTCCAACGACGATGTGGTCATAGAAGGCTTACAAAGATTGGGATATGATTATGAGGATGCCGTTAATTACGTTGTTGCGGCGTGCTGGGAGTTTATAATTCCCGGTGTGGGAAATGATATTGCCAATATCGGAGCGGTAAATTTCCCTCAGCTCGTTGATGCAGCTATAAGAGAGAACATAGGTAAGTCAAGCTTTGAGGCGCTTCTTGGTGACGTAAAGCGCAGAGTAACTGCCGAGTGTGACAGAATAAGAGAGAGCATAGCCAATGTTTGGTTTGTGGCATCTCCCTTTATGGATCTGTTAAGAGAGGCTAAAAAGTACAACAATTTCGGACTCCACGGATGCGGTCTTGCTTCTGCGGCTGACGCTTTGGCGAGCGTTGAGAAGTACGTATATAACGAAAAGAGTGTGAGCCCCGAGCGCCTTATAGCCGCCCTTGATGCAAACTTTGAGAACGACCCCGAGCTCTTGCACACTCTCCGTTATGAGGCGCCGAAGATGGGTGTTGACTCGGAGCGTGCCGACGCTATGTGCGGCATTCTCCTTGATAGCTTCGCGGATGCTCTTGAGGGCAAGCGCAACTGTCTTGGCGGCGTATGGAGAGCAGGTACGGGTACGGCTATGTTCTATCTGTGGCACGCTCGCGATATAGGCGCTACCGCCGACGGAAGACGAAAGGGCGAGGCATTTGGAACTAACTTCTCTCCCAGCCTTTTTGCGAAAGTAAAGGGACCTGTCAGCGACATAGAGTCCTTCACTGCCAACGACCTTACAAGAACTGTAAACGGAGGTCCGCTTACCCTTGAGCTTGCTTCAAGCGTGTTCGCAAGCGAGGACAGTATTTCCAAGGTTGCTATGCTGATAAAATACTTTATTGAGAGAGGTGGACATCAGCTTCAGCTCAACGCTATAAATCTCGATACGCTGAAGGCAGCACAGGCAGACCCCGATTCTTACCGACAGCTTATAGTGCGTATATGGGGATGGTCGGCGTATTTCGTTGAGCTTGACAGAGAGTATCAGGACCACGTGATGGCTCGTCAGGAATACAGCCTATGAAAGGCTTAGTCTTTGATATCAAGGAGTTTGCCGTACACGACGGGAGCGGAATAAGGACTACGGTTTTTATGAAGGGATGTCCTCTGCGCTGCGTGTGGTGTCATAATCCCGAGGGGCTTTCGCCTAAAAAAGAGCTATACGTGTCGCAGGCAAACTGCACTCACTGCGGTCTGTGCAAAAGACAATGTAATCACGAGGAATGCAAGGATTTTGGCAGATGCCTTCACATATGTCCGCAGGACTTGGTGCGTGTAGCGGGCGAGGAGTGGGAAGCCGAGGCACTTTCTCGTAAGCTGTTGAAATATGAGGGACTTTTCAGGAGTACGGGCGGAGGAGTTACGCTGTCGGGCGGTGAGCCCTTGCTTCAGGCAGATTTTTGCGCGGAGCTTCTCACAATTTTGCGAGGACGGATACATACTGCCATAGAAACCTCGGGATATGCGTCCGCGGAGGATTTTAAGAGAGTGGCGGAGCTTTGTGACTTCGTATTTATGGACATAAAGCTGGCGGAGGCTGCCGCGCATAAGAAATACACGGGTGTTGACAATGGAATAATACTCGAAAACGCCGCGTGGCTGAAGAAAAGCGGAAAGCCGCATACGTTCAGGACACCTCTCATACCTAACATTACCGATACTTACGAAAATCTTTGCGCCATCTCCCAAATAGTGGGAGAGGACCCTTGGGAAAAGCTGCCCTACAACGAGCTTGCCCCCGTAAAATACAAAAACGTGGGAAGAGAGTACGCGGGAGCGGAATTCATAAAAGAAAAAAAGAATAGTTAACAGCAAAACGCGTCGGTTTTTCGACGCGTTTTATCTTTTTTTACAAAAACACTTTTATTTTTGATGATTTTATGATATCATTAAAAAAACGTTTGATACAAAAAATATAAAAGCAGCGAGGCGAAAATGAATTATTTTTGCGACATAGATATAGGAGACATAAGAGTAATAGTAAAGAAGGACGAGTGCGAGGATTTTAAATACTCCACACGTTCAAGAGAGGGCGCGGGCTTTGTTTGCTTTCTTTCGGGAGAAGGACGCTTTTTTTACGGCGGCGAGGTAAATAAGGTAAGCGCGGGAACGTTTATCAGGTTTGATGAGGGCGATTCCTACAGCTTTGACGTTCCGTACCCTTGTTCGTATATTACAAGCAACGCGGATATTCTGCTTAAGGGGAGGACAGTGCTCCCAAAGGTCACCGACTGTACCCCCGAGGAGATAAGCGCGGTGCGAAGGATATGCAGAGTGTGGGAGGAGCAGGGAGAGTACTGCTATATAGAAGCACGCATCCTGCTTTTACAGCTCTTTATGGATATGATGAAGCGGATATCGGGGGAGTGCGGTGATGCGGGCAATTGTGTATCCTCGGCGCTGGCATATATACACAGACATTACAACGTTAATTTTTCTCTTGAGGATATTTCGGCTGCCTGCAATATAAGCCCCTCGCATCTTCGGCTATGCTTCAGGAGGGAGCTTGGATGCTCTGTAATGCAATACCGCGAGGAGCTGAGGATGACACGGGCTAAGGCAATGATAGACTCGGGAGAATTTAAGCTTAAGGAGATAGCCGAGCATCTCGGGTACTACGATATATATCATTTTTCAAAAAAATTCAAGGCGGCAACGGGAAGCACTCCGGGAAGATATAGAGAAGCTTTGAAATAAAAGTCATTTTGTACAAAAAAGCAAGCTGTTTATACATTGAATACGTAAAGCACAGGCATTATAATAAACGTATAACGGAGGATAAGACAATGACAGAATTATTATTTACGAAATACAGTATGCCTGCCGCAGACTTGGGAAGAAACAACTGCTTGCCCGACATACACGTTAACAGCTACATACGCGCTAAAATATCTCTTAGTGAGAATATATCAAAAGAGGACGGAAGGTATATCGGAAAGGGAATGATAGATACTCTGCTCCCCTATTGCATAACCGACGGATACGACCGAAACAGAGTAGAAAGAGGCATAGATGCCGCCATACTTGAGAACGAATACGTGAGAGCGGTGTTTTTACCCGAGCTTGGCGGAAGGCTCTGGTCGCTGTACGATAAAACAGAGGAGCGAGAGCTTCTGTATAAGAACGACGTTTTTCAGCCTGCCAATCTTGCTTTGCGCAATGCGTGGTTTTCGGGCGGAGTTGAATGGAACGTAGGTATAAAGGGACATAATCCGCTGACCTGCTCGCCTATGTTTGCACAAAAAGTGACGAATAAGCTGGGCGAGCCCGTGCTCAGAATGTATGAATACGAGCGCATACGCGGGGTAGTGTACGTTATTGAGGCAACGCTCAGTGAAAAAGAGCTGTTGGTCAATATTACGATAGAAAATACGTCGGACAAGGAAACCTATATGTATTGGTGGTCCAATATTGCCGTTCCCGAAACGCCAGAGACCCGTGTTATAGTTCCCGCTGATGAGATGTTCTTCTGCGCATACGAGGACGGGGGATATTTTCTCGATAAAACGCAGATGCCTTGTGTTGACGGAAGAGATATTACGTATGCCGTAAATTCTCCGCGCTCAAGAGACTTCTTCTTTGACATCCCCGACGAAAGCGAAAAATGGATAGCAACGGCAGATAAGGACGGTAAGGGACTTTTACAGACCTCGGACCGAATACTTAAGGGAAGAAAGATGTTCGTATGGGGGCAGCACGAGGGCGGAAGACATTGGAACGAGTGGCTCTCCGATAAAGCGGGAGCCTATATAGAGATACAGGCGGGCTTGCTGAAGACACAGCTTGAGCATTTCGTTATGAAGGGCAACAGCCGTATATCATGGCGGGAGAGCTATTGTGCGCTCAGCATTGACCCCGAGGCGGCTCACGGAGATTTCAGTACTGCCGCGGACAAGGTGTCGGACATTGTGACGAATAAAAACAAGTCGCTTGTCAAGGATGCCTTTGAAATAGTGGAAGAGGACAAGATAGCTTTGTACGGCTCGGGCTGGGGCGCGCTTGAAAACAAGATAAGAAAGGTCCCCGTCAGCCATATATGCCATTTTCCCGAGGACAGTATGGACGCTGAGCAGACAGATTGGCTCGTGCTTTTGGAATCGGGAGCATTACCCGAGCATTCTGTTGACAGCGTTATAGCGAGCTACGTAACGGGAAGCTTCTGGACCGAGCTGTTAGGCAAAAATATCAAAGAGGATTGGTATGCCTACAATCAGTTAGGTGTGATGTATTACGCGGGTGGAGATATAGCAAAGGCGAAGAATAGCTTTATTAAATCCGCAGAGCTTAAGGCAAATGCTTGGAGCTACCGAAATCTTGCGCAGATAGAGAAAAACATAGAAGGGGATTATGACAGCGCGGCAGAGCATATGGTGACCGCACTTTCGCTGAAAAAGGATTATTTGCCGCTTGCCATAGAATGTGCCTACGCTCTTATGGCGGCAGAGCGGTATGGGGAATGGGTGTCGCTCTACGAAACTCTCCCCGCCGATATACGTGAAAACGGACGAGTAAGAATGCTTCTGGGCGCCTGCTATTCAAGGCTTGGGGAAGCAGAGCTTGCCGCGGATATAATAAACGCCTCTCTCACGGTAGACGATATCAAGGAGGGCGAATACTCGCTTTCGGCTATCTGGATCGAAATATACGGTTGGATAATGGCTAAAAAAAGGAATGTGGATGTGTGTAGCCTTAGCGCGGAGGAGATACTTGGCGAGTATCCTCTCCCACGGGAGCTGGATTTCAGAATGCACTAAAGGAGAAGAAAATGAAAAAGGAATTAGAGGTAAAGTCGCTTACGCCCATAACAGCCGACAGCGACGGAAAAAGCTGTGAAATATCCGTATGGAACAGAAAATATACCTTGTCCACCTCGCCGCTTCTGTCCTCTGTAATATCGGGCGGACAAGAGCTTTTAGCCGCTCCTATGCGTTTGGTCGGTACGGAAAACGGCAAGGAGCTGGTAATAAGCGACGTGTGCAGCCGCCTTATGTACGGTAACGACGGCAGCTCGGTAAGCGCCTGCCAATATATGCAGAGTCCGAGATTTATTATGAATACTACCCTTGAAGCCGAGTATGACGGATGTATGGATTGGAGGATAACGGTAGCCACCCACGGACCGACGGTCGCGCAGGCATTCGGTCTGGCTGAAAGCGATAAGGGAGCAAGAGAGCTTACCCGCCTTTGGCTTGAGATACCTCTGAGGAAGGAATGTGCCGCTTCATATCAATACGTACCCGCCTGCGAGGCTATTATAGACGGCAGTATCCCCGACGGGCTACCCGTAATGTATCACATAGGCGCGATGCCAAAGGAGAGTATTGCTCTGCCTTTCGTTCAGCAGGTGTTCCTTGGCAATGATGAGATAGGCTTTTCGGTATTCTTTGAATCCGACGAAAATTGGCAGCCCGCCGATAGCAAGAGGGTCATAGAATGTGTAAGACAGGACGATGCGGTGATAGTGCGCATACATCTTTTGGACAGCGAGCCCGTTTCCTGGTACGACAAGGGAGATAACGGCGGACACAACCTTATGCCGCTGTCCTTCAGGATAGGTATGCAGGTCACACCCGTAAAGCCCTTTCCCGAGAACCCTTACGCGGAAAAGAACGTGCATATAGACTGCTTTAAGAAGATACCCGAGAATTATGAGGATTTCCTTTTCAAGCCCCTTGCGGGAGATACCGAGACGGTCATAGACCGAATAAAGAGGATGGGAGTCAACACGCTCTACATACACGAAAAATGGAACGACATACAGAATTCGCCCTTTCTCACCGTAGAGAGCGCAAACCGCTTGAGGCTTATAGTTGAGGAGGCGCACAAGAGGGGAATGAAGGTTATTCCTTATTTCGGCTACGAGATATCCACTATGTCGCCTATGTATAACGAAAAGTATCTTGTGGGGGATATAAGCTGGCATTGGTACCGTTTCCCTTGGCAGCGAGCGCCTCAGGTGTGCTATAACGGCGAGTGGCAGGATATATACGTAGAGGCTATGGAAAGGCTTATGGACGAGTTCGGCTTTGACGGACTGTATCTGGATTCTATAAATACCTGCAGAGCCTGCAACAATGAAAAGCATGGCTGCGGATACCGCGACAGAGAGGGTAAGCTTCATACGACATACCCCGTATTTGCCGTGAGAAAGCTGATGAAACGACTTTGCGCTATGGTTGAAAAGCGCGGAGGAACTATATGTACTCACTCTTCTGCTAATTTCCCCGTGGCGGCACTCGCATTTTCGCACTGCTTATGGGACGGAGAGACTGTTCAAGGGGAATTCCTTAAAGGAAAGCTGAAGCGTGCTCCCGAGGAATATTACAGAGCTGTATACACGGGAAGAAATCTTGGAGTTCCTATCAATATACTCTGCTATTCAAATCCTCCAACGTGGACCTTCCGACAGGCAATGGCAAACGCTTTGCCATTTGGTATAATCCCCAAGCCCGTTGACGTTGAGCAGCCGCTTGAGGATATGAGCGGAGTATGGAGAGCACTTGATGAATTTCCCATAAGCGAGGCGCAGTGGAGACCGTATTTCGACAATGACGTACGCGTGTCTGATGACAGCGTAAGATTCAGCTACTATAAAGCAGGAAATGAAATGCTGTGCTTTGTGGCTAATATGGTCAACGAGCCTTCGGGATGTGTCAGCATCATTTTGCCCGAAAAGGCTCAGAGCGTGACCGACGCTATAACAGGGGATGCTATGGCATCCGATACAAGCGAGCTCTCCATAGAGCTTGACGGCTTTGATTACAGGATAGCTCGAATAAAGCTTTAAGAAAGGATTTACCTATGAATAGATTTCTACTTGGCTGTAACTATTGGGATTCCAAATCTGGAACCGAAATGTGGAAAAACTGGGATGAAAAGACCGTAAGAGAGGACCTGACCGCCCTTAAGGAATGCGGAGTGACTCACTTGCGGGTATTTCCCAATTGGCGGGATTTTCAACCTATAAAAAAGCTGTACGGATGGACTAATGATTTTAGGGAATACGCTTTCGGGGAGAATGAGGAATATATGACTCCCGAATGTAACGGAATAGACCCCGTTATGATAGAGCGCTTCAGAAAATTTGCATCTATCGCAAAAGAGTTTTCTATGGATATCACCGTGTCTATCCTTACGGGATGGATGAGCGGAAGAATGTTCGCGCCTCCCGCTCTTGAAGGCAAAAATCTGATCTCCGACCACGAGGTCAGAAGGTGGACAGACAGATACGTAAAGGGTATAGTTTCCGCTCTTAAGGACATAGATAATATAATCATCTGGGATATAGGTAACGAGTGCAACTGCCTTGAAAAGGTGTCTGACCGGCATCTTGCCTATGAATGGACCGCGTTTATGGTGAACGCTATACGCTCGGTGGACGGCACGCGACCCATATCCTCGGGTATGCACGGACTTAATACCGAGAGCGGTGCGTGGAGAATTGAGGACCAAGGTGAGCTTTGCGACATTTTATGTACACACCCCTATCCTTCTCCCTCTATAAAAGGTGATATAGAGCCTTACAATGGTCTGCGCACTACTATGCTTCCCACAGCGCAAAGCGAGTTTTATTCGGGTATAGGTGGAAAGCCTTGTATGATACAGGAGCAGGGAACCTTCTCCGACGCAATAGGAAACCGCGAGATGGCGGCTAACTTTTTGCGGGTGAATGTGATTTCTGCTTGGGCGAATAATCTTACGGGATATCTTTGGTGGTGCGGAATGGAGCATCTGCTCCTCAAGCACGCGCCCTACGCGTGGGGAATGAACGAGCGTGAGCTGGGGCTTGTGGATAAGGAGCTTGCGCCTAAGCCCGTTGGAAAGCAGATGAAAAAATCGGCTGAGATGCTCAGCATGCTTCCCCCTATCGGACCTAAGGATACAGACGCGGTATGCGTGTTGCCCAGAGGTGAAAAATATATCCGCGCCGCAGGCGCATACATACTTTCCAAGCAGGCTGGCTTCAATATTCGTATCGAAAACTGTGACGGTATCCCTTCTGAATCCGGCGCGTATATACTTCCCGCCATAGAGGGGTGGGAGGTCACATTCCGCCGTACCTACGACGCAATTCTTGACAGTGTAGAGAACAAGGGGGCTAAGCTTCTTATTACCTACTACGGCGGTCACATGACCGAGTTTGACAGAGTTACGGGACTTACCTCAAAGGGTATGCAAAGGGGAAGCACTCATATGGCGCATTTCTCCTTTGGGGATATACAATATACCCCCGCAAAGGAGCTTCTGCTTGAATCTGTAGGCGCGGAGGTGTTGGCGACCAATGAGAACGGAAATATCGTATTTTCAAGGAATAAGCTTGGAAAGGGAGAGGTCTACTTCTTGAATTTCACTCCCGAGCTTATTGCAATAGAGCAGACTCACGGCTTTAATCCGGATAAAAGTGCTCCTTATTATAAGATATACAAGGAGTTTGCGGGTACGCTTACAGACAATTATGTCATCAAGAGTAACGACCCGCAGATATGCGTGACGCAGAGCAGGGAAAACGATGATAGCTATATTGTTACTGCCATCAACTATTCCGATACAGAAAGAGTGTTTGATCCTTCTGTAAAGGAAGGCTGGAGAGTAGAGGAGATATACGGAGAGCTGAATAAGCCTATACCAAAATGCGACGGTATAGTTCTTCGCGTTACAAAGTGAATATAAACAAAAAACAGACCGAGCTCGGCTCGGTCTGTTTTTTATATTTATCAGTTTTTAGGCTTGCGGATGCGGTTGAGCTTCTTGTTCATCTTAAGCAGCTCTTCCTTGGTAAAGGAAATGTTCATCATACCCATCATGCTTGTAAGACGAAGAACGGTAAAGCCGCCCATCATCTGCATGAGTCCGCTGTCAGCGGAGCTCAGGTCAACGTCAAAGCCGCCCGACTTCTTTTCGCCGTCGCCGCCCTTCTTGTTAGCGTTCATCTTCTTCTTTATCTTAAGACCAACGCCGATGAACCACATCTTTCCGCGCTTGGATTGCATAATATCGGATATCTTATCGTTGAGAGAGAAGCGTCCCTCGACCTCGGTAACGTCGAACCAGTTAAGAACTGCTCCAACCTCCTTGAGGACGTAG